>NZ_CM001857.1:3468389-3768389 GCF_000400505.1 Musicola paradisiaca NCPPB 2511
CCTTTTGTCGAGGAAAGCATCGGCGAGATGGCCTGTGTAGCCGTGCATCCGGAATACCGCAGCTCATCACGCGGCGACCAACTGCTGCACCATATCGCCGCACAGGCCCGCCAGCAGGGGCTGAAACGTCTGTTCGTGCTCACCACGCACAGCATTCACTGGTTCCAGGAAAGAGGTTTCCTGCCTGCGGAGATCGCAGTGCTGCCCCGCCGCAAACAGGAGTTGTACAACTACCAGCGCCGTTCAAAAATTCTGGTGACAGACCTCTAAACTTCCGTGTCTCCCCGCTCCCGCATACTTCGTGCGGGGGCCGTTTCCCGACTAGCACCGACATCCCCCGCAGTGGTGGAAAAACGCTACTGCGCCAGCATCAGAATACGCTGCGCCAGGCCGCTATAACGCCGGGTAGCGGCGCACACGGACTGACACAGAATGTCTTCGTCGGCAAATATCGACAACTGCTGGCGTGCGCGAGTTATTGCGGTGTAAATCAATTCTCGGGTCAGCAGAGGCAGCATCATGTTGGGCAACACCAATGCCGTATGTTCAAACTCAGACCCTTGAGATTTATGCACCGTCATGACAAACGCAGTTTCATGCGGTGGCAGACGGCTGGGCGGCACCGGTTTGACGCTGCCATCCGGCAATGGGAAGCAGACCCGCAGTTCACCCTGCGCATTCAGCAATGCGATACCGATATCACCGTTAAACAGCCCCAGAATAGTGTCATTACGCGCGATCATCACCGGCCTTCCGACGTACCAACGAGAGCCATTGGCGGGTAACGCGGGGATCAACCTGGCGCTGCGCAATGCCTGCTCGATACCCTGATTCAACCCCTCTACGCCGAACGGCCCTTCCCGCAGAGCGCAAAGCAGGCGAAATTGCTGGAACGCGCGCAGCACCACCGCCGGTTCGGCGCCGTCGTCGATCGCCTGTAGATAACGTCGATACTCCGTCACCGCCAGCGTCAGCAACTGTTGGTAATCCGACGCTTCCCGCAACGGATGACATCCGACGTCGCTATAGCCGCCGTGCCAAACGTCTTTCACCCGCCGTTCATCTCCCTGATTCACCGCCTGCGCCAGCAACCCGATGCCTGACGATGCGGCAAAACGGTAGCTTTTGCGCAACAGGCAGATGCTATCCGCCACGCTGGATGCCTTTGGCGATGGCGGCGGCAACGCACACCCGGTCAAACGTTGTAGCTGTTCGGTACGAGCCGGGCTATACCCCTGCCCGGTGAAATGACAGATATCGCCCAGCACCGCACCCGCCTCCACGGACGCCAACTGATCGCGATCCCCCAGAAAGATAACGCGGGCATGCGCAGGCAGAGCCGCCATCACATGCGCCATCATCGGTAAATCCACCATTGAGGCTTCATCCACCACCAACAGATCAAGATGCAAGGGATTATCACGATGATGACGCAACTGCTGGCTATCCGGCATCGCACCCAGCAAACGATGCAATGTGCATGCGGCTTGCGGAAAACTGCGCAACTGCGCCTCGCTCAGCGTCAATTGGCGAAGCGCAACGCCCAGAGATTCCGTCAGACGGGCGGCGGCCTTGCCGGTCGGCGCAGCCAGTTGGATACGCAACGGCTGGGCGTCGCCACGCAACGCAATCAGCGCCGCCAGCAGTTTGGCGACCGTAGTGGTTTTCCCTGTACCGGGACCGCCGGAAATCACCGCCATGCGGCTGGTCAACGCCACGGCAGCCGCAATCTTCTGCCAGTCGACCTCTTTTTCCACCGTCGGGAACAGAGTGTCTAGTACCTGACGGATATGGCGCTCATCCATATCCGTCGTCAGTTGCCCGTTGGCGATAAAATGCGCTACCTGACATTCGTTCCGCCAACTGCGCTGTAGATAGAGCATATCCCTCTCCAGCACCAACGGCGTTGGCCGATGACCATCGTCGACCGGCTCACACCGCTGCAACTCGCTACGCCAGCGCTCCACATTTGGAGAGCCGAGCAACTGCATTATCTGGCGAGCCAACACAGGGTCACGTCCGTCAAACAAACGATCACCCTGTAACTGCTCCAAAGGCAGGCAGACATGCCCCGCCCCGGCATGATTGCTCAGACATGCCGCCGCCAGCAGCAGGTAGGGTTCATCCCCTGCCAGCATGTGGGCAAACTGCACATCCAGCGGGCGCAACAGATGCCTGCGCTGAGCCTCAAGCAGTAACTCAAGCATTACCGGCACCCTCGTCGTCCATTATCGTCGTATCGCCCTGAAACAGCAGATCCAGCCCATCCACCAGTAGCTGCGCCGGTTTGGTAAAAAACACGCCATGTCCCGGATACGCTGCGCTGATTCCACGTAAAAACAAATAGATAACACCGCCAAAATGGCGCTGATAGTCATAACCAGGAACACGATGGCGGAGATAACGGTGCAATGCCAACGAATAAAGCTGGTATTGCAGATCATAACGATGCTCGGCCATCGCCCGGTGCATAGCCGGCTGCGTGTAAGCGCCCGCATCCGGCCCCAGCCAGTTAGATTTGTAATCCAGCAGGTAATAACGCCCCTGCCAGAAAAAGACCAGATCGATAAAACCTTTCAGCATGCCTTTCACCTGCTGAAAATCGAGTGCAGGGCAATCAGCCGACAACGGATCGTGAGTTTTCGCCAGTCGATCCAACTTACCGGCATCCAGCATCGAGGCTATCGGCAGGTAGAATTGCAGTTCGGACTGACGGAAACGGCTTTCCAGTGCCGACAGCCGGATATGCTCCGGCGTCAGCGGCGTATCCAGCACGGTTGCCAACCACGCCTTCACAACAGGTTGCCACTCCTCCGCCATACCTTGCTGCCGAAGTTGCTCCAACAGCCATGGCTCATCAATGGCAGCGGTAAACTCCAGTTGTTCAAACAGACTGTGTAGAAAAGTGCCGGGCGCTGCTCCACGCGGAAAGGTATGCGGCGTGAATGCCTCATCCGGCGCCTGCGCCTCCTCGCCCTTCGTTTCAAGATCCAATCGGGGAAACAGTTCCTGTATCGCCGATGCGCCGTGCTGCTGTAACCCGGAATAACTGGTGACGCGCCAGCGATCGTGCAATTGCCGCTTATTCTGACGCACCTGCAGTAAAGGCGCGGTTTCCAACGCTGGGCGCCAGGGCTCCCCGTCTTCAGCCACCACATCGGCGATATCGATGTCATCCCCGGCCATCGCTTCCAGCGCCGCCACCAACACATCGGCTGGCGCTGCGGCCCCCCGTTGCAAGAGATAACCCAGCGCACTCGAATGCATATCGCTGTTTCCCTCTTTCTTCTGCGAGCGTAAGTAGAGCGGAGCCACCCCCACGGCACAGTGGTAAATGGAGCGGGTCAGCGCGACATAAAGCAAGCGCAGATCTTCCGCCAAACGCTCTTCTTCCGCCAACGTGCGGCTCTCCTCACCGCCATTGAGATCCAATGTCGGCAGCAAGGTCTGGCGATCGTGGTAAATCCCCTGTGGCTGCGCCCTGAAATTGCAAATAAACGGCAACCACACCAGCGCATATTCCAACCCCTTTGACTTGTGGATCGTCACGATCTGCACCAGATGACGATCGCTTTCCAGTCTCAATTGTTGGCTTTCCGACTGACTATTAGGTTGGGCAATCTGTTGCGCCAGCCAGCGCACCAGCGCGTGCTCGCTATCCAGCGCGGCGGAGGCTTCCTGCAATAGTTCGCCAATGTGCAAAACATCCGTCAATCGTCGTTCGCCCTCTGGGCTGGCCAGCAGGTTTTCCGCCAGCCGATGCTGCTGCATCAACCGTCTTAGCATGGGCAAAACACCGCGCTGCCCCCAAATATGCCGATACCCGGCGAACTCATCGACCAACGCATCCCACTGCGATTCATTGCGGCATAGTTCATCCAGCGCCGCAGCATCCATTCCCATCAGGCTGGTCGCCATCGCACCGCGCAGCAACCGCTCCTGCTCCGGCGCCAGCACCGCCTGCAACAGCCACAACAATTCAGTGGCCTCAGACGCGGCAAATACGCTATCGCGATTAGAAAGATACACCGAAGGAATATTCAGCCGTCCCAGCGCCTGGCGGATAAGCGCCGCTTCATAGCGGCTGCGCACCAACACCGTGATATCCGATGCGACCACCGGCCGACGCATTTCGCCACGAGTTAACCAAGCCTCGCCGCGCTGCCCGGCGCTGAGCCAACTACAGATACTGTCGGCGCACTGGCGCGCCATCGCCTGTTGGTAATCGCCAACGCCCACGCCCTCCCGGCCAGTTAGCCAGAATCGCATCGCCGGCATGCGACTACCCTGGTATTCAAACGTTAGCGAGCGGTTGTTATCGGCGGCATTGACCGGCAAAAACGGGATCTGCGAAAACACAAACGGTGTGTCGGCACATTGAAACAGGCGGTTGACCGCTTCGACCATCCCAGGCGTCGAACGCCAGTTAGTATCGAGCGTATAGTGCGACGGCACATCTTCCCTGGCACGCATATAAGTGAAGATATCCGCGCCGCGAAAAGCATAGATCGCCTGTTTGGGATCACCGATCATCAGCCAGCCGCACTGTGGCTGGTCGGCATAAATGGTACTGAAAATCCGGTATTGTTGGGCATCGGTGTCTTGAAATTCATCGATCATCGCCAGCGGATAACGCTCACGGATCGCTTGCGCCAACGCCTGGCCGGCGTCCTGCTGCAACGCCTCATCCAATCGGGATAACAAATCATCAAATCCCAATTCGGCGCGGCGCTGTTTTTCCTCACGGATCGACAATCGCACCTCGGACAATGCCAGACTGATCGCCAGATCGCGTAGCGTCAGCGATGACTGCAGCAGGTCATCCACAGCCAGGAAGATAGCGTGTTGCGGCGGCTCGCCCTTGATGGTTCGCTGATTCAGTTCCCGCTGTCCAAAACGCTCCAGCTCTTTGGGTAGCTGATAATTGCGCGTCGGCTGCTGCGCCCATGCCGTCACATTGCTCAGCCACAACGGCAGATAGCGGCTGCTGTAACGCCGCTTGTCGACGCCGGAACTCCCGATCAGCGCCTCCAGTTCTTTCGCCACGCCCAGCCAGGCGGCCTTGAACGTCTCCAGTCTGGCAATAATATTCTGATGCCGCGCCAGCAGGGTTTCATCCGGGTCAGGGGGCCGACGCAATAACGGCATCTCGCCATGTAAATAAGGCATCAAGTCCTGCAACAACGCATCCGGCCCCGCCCATTCACGCCCCAACTCGCTGGCCACCGATAACGGCAACGGATAGCAGAATCGACGCCAGAAATCCGCGCATGCCTGACGGTAAAGCGGCGTTTCATCCTCCACCAACCGTTGCTCGAACAAAACCCCGGATTCAAAAGCGTTGGTCGCCAGCATACGCTGGCAAAACCCATGAATGGTGTGGACAGCCGCTTCGTCCATCTGCCGTTCCGCCCGTAGCAAAACCTGAGCCGCCTCAGCACGAAACGCATCCGGAATTTCCGCCAATAACAACTTGACCAGCGGTTCATCACTTTCATTGCGCAAACAGGCGAGATACAAACTGTGAATCTTATCCCGGATACGATCCCGCAGTTCCTGCGTCGCGGCTTCGGTAAACGTCACAACCAGAATCTCTTCCACCGATAAAGGCCGCGGATAAGCGTTTTCTCCCCCCAGCCCCAGCAATAGCCGGAGATAAAGACCGGCAAGGGTATAGGTTTTCCCTGTTCCCGCCGACGCCTCTATCAGCCGTTCGCCCAGCAACGGTAGCGTCAGCAGGTTTAACGATTCTGACCGACGTTCGTTCATTGCGACACCGCAACGACGGCTGTTTCCGGTTTGGTCGGCGACGATGACGGCAGTGTCGATACTACGGCGCCTTCTGTGCGGATATTCAGCGTCTGCTGTAGCGCCGAAGTGGTGGCATAAGTTCGCCAACCGGCAGGCATGGCATAATCGGACTGCCCTTGGCTACTGCCCGAAACCTGCGACAAAACCGCCAACCCCTGTGGCTGTAGCGCCTGCTGAAAGAAATTCGCCAGTTGCTCCACAGTCATCGCCGACAGACGGGTAATCAGTTGCTGACGGGTATCGAATGCGAAATTCTCGCGCTCCAGGTCGCTGCGCAGACGCCCAACCTCTTCTTCCAGCGTTTGCGGCGGCTGACTGATGGTATTAATCAGGCCCTGCTTATTCTGCGCAAAACTCTCCGGACTCATGGCCCGCAAACGCGGAATGGCTTTGGCGAAAAAATCCTGATAGCGCTGATACAAATAGGCCGGCTGCTGACTGTTGCTCTGCATCAGAAACCCAATCCCCCACTGCCGATCGACCACAATCGGCATAGCGAACACCGCATAGCCTAACTGTTCCTCCGTGCGCAATTGATTGAAAAACCAGGGATGAATAATCTGTCCCAGCAATTTACTGTAGGCAGCGCCCTGAATCTCGTCATACCCGGTCGGGATATACGCCGCCGCCAACGCCGAATCTGTACTGGCGCCCATCTTTTGCACCAGTGCGCGCTGCGACTGATCAATGCTAATCTCCGGAGCCTTCCACCAGACCGTGCCGCCGCAACCGAGGCGCTCACGCAGCATCCGCGCCAGAGCCGTTACCCGTTCCGCCGGCAGATTACCCACTACCAGCATCTCCGGCGCGGCGTGCTGCAACAATTGGCCGCGATACGCCATCAACTCCTTAAGCGTAATGTCATTCAGTAGTTGCCGACGCTCAGAACGTTCACTGTAAGGCACCCGAGACAAACCCTGTATCGGATGCATCGCCTGTTCATAGGCTTTAGCCTTGTCTGCGGCATCCAGTTGCTCGGCATACCAGGATTTCGCCTGAGCCAGTTGCTCTTCGGTGACGCTAAAACCGGCATACTCACTAACCAGATTAAGCAGCAGTTCCGGCAAATGCTGGGTATAGCCGCTGGCTTTCATCACCAGCCCGTTATTGATTCCGGTGGAAAAATTGATCCCGCCCACCGAGGCCTGATAGCTCAACGCATCCAGCGCCAGCCCGGCAAGATAGTCATTTAGCGCAAACAGCACCTGATGACGGGCAGTATCACTGGAGATCTGATTGCGCAACATCAGTGTGATATCGGCTTTGGGTTCGTTGGCGAAATAACGGCTCGGCATATAAAACAACCGCAGCCCAGGTTCATTGATCAACACATTCGGATGGGTAATGGCCGCATCGGCGGTAATCAGCGAGAAATCATCAGGAATATAGGGATTCGTCGCCGGCAGGCTGAGCGCGAGTGTCTTTTCCCGTTGCCGCCATGCTTCGATACGCGCGGCACTAATGCGATCCACCTGATAAGGGGCATCAACGAAATAGGCGACCCGATTGTGCGGCTGTTCAGGGCTTATCACCCAGATACGGGCTTTTTCCGGCGTCATGTCATCAAGCCGGGCGGCTACCGACGCCGGGTCGAACTTATCGGCGAGATAAGGTGCCGCCAGCGTATATTCGACCGGCACGCGCAGCATGGTATCCACCAGCCACTCAACATACCCCATGTCACGGCTGATGGACGGGTAGCGAAAATCGACGTTCAGCATCCGGGAGATTTCATCAAAATAGCGCTGCTGGATACCGTCCCGGCGAATCTGCTTCAGATAACCGAACACGGCGGCGATCACGTCATCCTGCTGCGCCAACCCTTTGTCCGTCAGATCCACCGTAATGGTGAATACGCCGCTGTTGCGCTCGGACATAGGATCCGCGCCGGCATAAACGGAGTCGGCCAGCCCCTGTTTCTGCAACCATTCAGACAGCGTGTTCTGGCTGCGGTTGCCAATCAGGTAACTGATGTAGCCATCCGTTTTACTGCGGAAAAACGGGCTGTTGTCATCAATCCGGAACTCAAGCCGCAATTGTTTGTTCGGACGGGCGGGCACGTAATGAATGAATAAGCCGCGTTGTTCGTCGGTCACTACCGGCACCGCCATTTTAGGGACGCTGGCCTGCCGATTGGGGATACGGCCAAAGGTTGAAACGGCAATCGACGCCATTTGCGGCAAAGGCAGATTGCTGTAGATAACACCTTTCATCAGATTGGCTGAGTAGTAGTGCTGGTAAAAACGCAACAATTCATCATGCAGCTTGCTGCCCGGTTTATCGCTCAGCGTTTCCAGATTTCCACCGGCAAAGCGCGAGCCGGGATGGGCGGGATTGATGGTTTCCGCCCCTACCTGCGCCATACGCAAACCATCGCGAGAACGGGCCATGGTCAATTCGGCATTGACCGCGTTGCGTTCTTTATCCGCGTTAACGGGGTCAAGCAGCGGCTCGGCTATTGCATCGGCCAGCCGGTCGGTCGCTTGCTCCAGCGCGGCGTTTTCCACTTCCAGATAAAATGCGGTGCGGTAGGAGGCCGTGCTGGCGTTATGGCTGCCGCCGTGCATTTTCAGAAACTCCGACAAACTTTCCGGCTGCGGGTAACGGTGTGACCCCATCAGCAGCATATGTTCCAGGTAGTGCGCCAGCCCAGGCTGCTGAGGCGGGTTATCCAACGAACCGATAGGTAATGCCAGCGCAACCAACGACTTGACGGCCTGCGGGTCTGACACCAGCAATACCGTCATGGCGTTATCCAACCGGATAGCCTGATATTGACGAGGATCCTGCTCACTTTTCCGGATCGTTTCAGGCAACGGCTGCCACCCTTCGGCCGCCTGGCTGAACGGCATCCAGAACAACAACAGCGCCAGACTCACCCAGCTAACAGACTTTCGCATGCCTTTCTCCACTCGCTTACACCTTTTATGACCGACAACCACTCGTTACCCACCCCATTGCGGGCTGTGCGAAAATCGCCGCCCGCTACGCCATCCGGTTTATACACAGGCGGTCGCCCACTGCGCGAATAAGCCGGATCATGGCCCAACACAGCCTAACACTGATTCATTCTCAGCGGCGGCAATAGCCAGATTTTTGCCGCGTCCATCACCTGCACGATACGTTCGTCGTCCATAGCGCGAACAATGCGCCGCAGGTAGTCATCTTCACTTTCGCCACTGACCATCTGGTTTCCCTGCCAGGCATCCAGCAACTTTTGCCGTGCTTTGCGTTGCGCCGTTGCATCATCCAGCAAACGATCGGTATCGCGATCGTAGACGGCCTCCAGCCAGGCGCCGCCAGTACGATTAAGCAACAACAACGGCCGGTTCATCCCCTGACGGTAGCCGTCGATCAACGACGCCATCTCATCCCCGGCCTGCTGCCGGGACATGGCGGGGAAACGCCACCCCGTCGATTGACGACCATAGATTCGACTTTCCCCCTGCCCGCCGGCCAGGCACCAGGCAAGATGCTCCAGCCATAGCATCATGCCGTCCGTCATGGACAATTTCCCAGGCCGCCAGCGCAGCAGGCCGTCGTCCTGAACCTGTTTTAACCAACCGCTGAGCCTGACGCCGTTTATCGTCAGATTCAGCTCGCGTGTGTGGTGGGTTTCCGGCCGCCACTCTCCCCGCACCCGTTCTGCCAGTTCCCGGATGTCCTCCTGCTGGGTCTGCCAGTAGAGCTCACCGAACGCGCCATACGGCAAACCACCCGCCGCACGCATGCGTCGATACAAGGCATCCGTATCACCTTGTTCTATCAACGCATTAAGCAACTGTACATTCATCTGATAACGGCTGAGGTTATCCACCTCGAAAGGCTCTTGATCCTGCATTTCCTGATCGTCGAGCTGAAAATAAACGCCAAGGCGTAACTGAAAGAATGCGCGCACCGGATGACGATAAAATCGTTGCAGGTCATCCAGCGTGATGTCGCTGTCATAACGCTCCGGCAAGGCGCGATCGAAATCAGGTTGGCATACCCCTTTGCCTCCGGCAGCCGGCAACCACTCCGCCGCGAAACTTTCCGGCTCCGGGGCACAAAAACCGGCGGGATCGAACGGCATACGCGGGTGCTCATGACTCAACGCCTGAATAACGCGCTCGCTGCTGGCGTCAAGATCCAGGCTTTCATCTCCCGGCAAGCAGTAGCTTTGGCCGATATAATTCATCAGTTCCGTTACCAGCACTGAAGGGTAACGCCGGGTGTTGTCCTGTATTGAATGCCCCATGAAGCTGATGTAGAGACGCTGCCCAGCGGACAAAAGCGCCTCCAGAAACAGGTAGCGATCGTCTTCGCGGCGGCTGCGATCCCCCCGCCGACGGGAGCGCGCCATTAGATCGAACCCCAGCGGCGGCAGAACACGCGGATACACGCCATCGTTCATGCCCAGCAGGCATACCACCCGAAATGGAATGGAACGCATCGGCATCAGAGTACAGAAGTTGATGGCCCCGGCGAGAAAACGCTGGCTGAGGCGTTCACTCTCCAGACGAGCAGCCAGCTCATCGCGCAACGTACCGACCGGCACATTCTGTGCGTATCCCGTCAACATGGCGGTAGACAGAATTTGTTGCCACTGGGTTTCAATCAGCGTCAACGCCGCTTCGGTATCGGCATCCGGCAGAAAAAAACCGTCTAATAACTGGCGGCATAACGGCTGCCAATCCGTCAGCGAGCGCGCTTCCTGCAAACGCTGTTTCCACTGACTTAGCTGCATCAGAAAATCCGCCAGATTGCCGGCCAGTTCGGCAACAAGACCACTCGATTCGTCGTAAGGCAGCACACCTAACCAATCACCCGCTCTACTCTCCATCGCATAGCCCAGCAGCATGCGAGTCAGGCCGAAGCGCCAGGTGTGCTGCCCCGTCACCGGCAACAGCAGCTCTCGTACATTGTCATCATCCAGTCCCCAACGTACACCGGATTCGGCCACCCACATCCTTAGGTGCCGCAGCCCTTCTTCGTCGATGGCGAATTTGCCCGCCAACGACGGCACCTCCAGTAACGCCAACACCTGTTCAGCCGTGAAACGACTATCCGGCAACGCCAGCAGCGACAACACCGCCTGCAGCGCGGGGTGAGCGTGACGCGCACGCTGATCTGACAATGCAAAGGGTAAATAGCGATTTTCCGGCGCATTGCCGAACACCGCCTGAATAAAAGGGGAATAGCTATCGATATCCGCCACCATCACAATGATGTCCCGCGGCATCAGGGTACTGTCCTCCGCCATCATCGCCAGCAATTGATCATGCAACACTTCCACCTCGCGTTGCGGGCTGTGGCAAGCGTGCAACGACACAGAGCGATCCGCTGGCGAAAGCGTGCGTTTACGGCTGCTGCTCGCCAGCGTTATGCCGTCCGTAGCGATAATGCGGCTATCCTCCAGTTCCAGAATATCCCTCTGCAGCGAAGCCAACAGCGTATCGGAAGCCATGTCGGCAAATGCATCAATGCCTACGGTTTCGTCCAGTTGTTCCAGCAGGAACAGATTATCGCGCCCCAGTTTTCCCCACGATGCGAGCAGGGGATTGCCCACCTGTTGTTCGCCGTCATCGCCGAATAGCCCATCGGCACGCTCCGGCTGACGAAACAGCGGCCGCACATCCGATGTCACCTGTTTTTCGCGATAACGCTGCCACTGCCGTGTTTTCAAGCGGGAAAGGAAAGATTCGTCCTGAATATCCCCCCAATAGTAGCGGCATGGATTGGTGAACAGCAGGTGGATATCGATGTGTTTGCCCAACGCTTTCAAGGCTTGCAGATAGATGGGCGGTAAGGCGGCAATACCGCAGATGAACACCCGCTCCGGCAAACCGGGCGGGCAAGTATCAGCCAGTTCCAGACGGCCGATAAACTGCTGATACAGGCTGGAATGGTGCCACTCCGGCTGCCCAAGTTGATGAGTATGCGCGACCAACGCCCGCCACAGCGGTGCTTGCCAGCGCTGCGCCTCTCCGGCGTCCTCCACCCATGCGCCGCGTTGCCAGGCGTTAATCCAGTCGGGCCGATAAATCAGATACTGGTCGAACAGATCCGCCACGCGGGCGGACAACTGATGCAGTTTGCGCCCGTCGGCATCATCCCGAAGGTAGTTGGCGAGCAGCGCAAAGTCAGGCTCCGCAAGCTGTTGCGGCAGCAGGTGCATCAGCTTCCAGCTCATCGCCGCTTTGCTGAATACGCTCTCTTTGGGGATATCCGGCATCAGGCGTCGGCACATATCCCACAAAAAGACCCCCGGCAGCGGAAACTGAATATTAGCGGCAATGTGAAAGCAATTCGCCAGTTCAATCTGTAGCCATTGCGCCATACCGGGGCTTTGCACCAGTATCATTTCAGGCTCGAACGGATCCCTGATCGGATGCCGTTTCATCAGCTCAACCATCAGTTCTTTCAACACATCGAGTTGATTGGAGTGGTAGACCCTGAACATGCAAACTCCCGACCCTGCGGTCACTGTGGTGGTGTTTCCGTTTCCGGTGCCGCGACAGGCGGCGTTTCGCAAAACCAGCGCCCAAGTCTGGCCTGATAGTGATAAGGCGTCGCTACCGCGATCGTGATTTTACGACAGCCTGCCGAAACCCGTGTTTCGGCCTGCGTTACCGTCCAGCCGTCCGGCGCCTGCATCCGTGCATCAGCGCCGCCGGCCTCATAGACCTCCAGGTACTGATGGGCCAACCGCCAGGCCTGCCGTTGCAGCCGCAGATGCTGCCAGGACTGCTGGAGCACCTGATGATATTGCAATAACCCTGCCAGAGAAACCGCGAACAGCAACGCCGCCGCCAATGTTTCCAACAAGCTGAAACCTCGCTGCGCATGGGCCATCGACAGACTATTCCGCCGGCCCACAATTCTGCGCTCCCGCTACCGGACACACATCCAGCCAGCCGCCGGCGATCGGCTGTATGATCGGACGTTCGTTGACGAGCGCAGGCACGACCCGATAGTAAAACGCCGCCGGGCGCGCCACTCCGGTAACGAGACGTTCCCCTCGCAGCAACCCGATTCGCCCTCCTGCGTTCAAACGCAGGCAAGCCCGTAAAGCATCAACACCGGCGGACTGGCATTGCCATCCATCGTCATCAATACGCCATTCCAGCGTGAGCCCCCATTTCAGTGCGGAACTCGCCAGGTTAAAGTCCTCCAGCGCCCGTTGTTCATCCCGATCCTGCAGCATTTGCGCCTCCAACTGTCGTTGCAGCCCACTTAATATCAGCATCCCGATGACCAACATCAGCATCGCCATCAATACGGTGCTCCCTCGTTGCGGATTAGCCGGCATCGTTCCTCCCGGCAACCCAGCGGGTGACGTTGAGGCTTATCGCCGGGTGAGACGTCCAATGCCCTTCCAATGTCAGGAAATACAACCTCTGATGCTCGCCGGCCTGCCGTCGCACGACAAACCGGGTTAGCTTAATTTCGGCCGGATCCAGCAGTTTTTCCCAGCGGCTCCCCTGGCAGCCGGCACCGCCGGTTTGTACCTCAAGAGCGCCGTTGCGTAGACGGTAGCCATAATGTTCCGCATCGCCCCGTTCTCCCTGTTCCCACTGACCGTTGGCATTGATGTCATACGCCAGCGAAAAACATAACGCTTGCCCATCCTCCCCCGTATTCAGCGTCACGGGTAAGCCGCCGCACGCCCCTGCGCAAAAACCGGCTCTGCGAACATCCTTTTCTATGGTGAACAGCGCCTGACTAAGCGCCTGTTCCAGACGAAAATAACTCGCGCTGCTCTGAACCCGTGCGTGCAATACCGGCAATACGCCAGCGGCGGCCAGCGTGATCAGGCTGCCGAACCCCATAGCCAGCATCACTTCCGGCAAGGTAAAACCCCGCTGTTGTTTCATAACGTTCAGCATGCGGGAATCGCCAACAACGGGCCGGACTCGCCGCACAACCGCAAGCGGCCACGAACCGAAACAACCAGACGTACCCGGCCAGCGCCGTTGCCCAGCGTGATATGCCCGGACTGCGAGGTATTGCGGACACCATAGAACACCAACCGCTCGCTGGTTGTTTCCACTAGCGCGACTGTTTTCTCCGGGCGTGTGAATGTCCGGTTGCCGTCCGGCGGGCACTGCAATGGCGGTTCGCCGCTCCCCACACACCAACGTTCAGGCTGACGGAACAACCACAGGGCCTCGTTGCGGTTATGCCAGTAAGCGCTCATCTGTACCCCGGACATAAAATGCAACAGCTGACGCGCCTGCTGCTCCAGCGTTATCGCTTGCTGCTGCGCCAGCCATCCACGAACGCCGATGTTCAGGACCAGGGCGACGATGACCATCACCATCATCAACTCCACCAGGGTGAACCCCTGCTGCCATCCATGGTTTCTTTTCATGGCGTTATTGTAGACAGCTGGTGATGACAAAGAAGTTCGGTGATGGAGATCCCTGAAGCGCTTCGCAACCTATCGTTGCGGGGTGGAAAGGCATGCATAAAATTGCGAAACGCTTCGCAACCCGAAGCCAGCGGAAAATATCTCAGCGAAGAAAGAGGGATAAGTCGGGAAAAATCCTCCCCGGAAAATGGGGAGGAGGGAGAGAACGGACGAGTATGTGCCGCGCCTTATCGTCAGGCCGCGAAATGGTCAGATGGCAACCGGCGCCTTGATCGCCGGGTGCGGGTCGTAACCGTCAATGTCGAAATCATCGAACTGATAGTCAAACAGCGATTCGGGGCGGCGTTTGATGACCAGTTTCGGCAATGGACGCGGTTCACGCCCGAGTTGCAGGCGCGTCTGCTCCAGATGGTTGCTATACAGGTGCGTATCGCCGCCCGTCCAGACGAAATCACCCACATCCAGATCGCACTGTTGCGCCATCATGTGCACCAGCAACGCATAGCTGGCAATGTTGAACGGCAACCCCAGGAAAATATCGCAGGAACGCTGATAAAGCTGGCAGGACAGCTTGCCGTCCGCCACGTAGAACTGGAAAAACGCATGACAGGGCGCCAGCGCCATCTGATCCAGTTCGCCCACGTTCCAGGCGGAGACAATAATTCGGCGGGAGTCGGGGTCTTGCTTCAGTTGATGCAACACCGTCTGCAACTGGTCGATCTGACGTCCGTCCGCCGCGCCCCAGGCACGCCATTGTTTGCCGTAGACCGGGCCCAGGTTGCCGTTTTCATCCGCCCATTCATCCCAGATAGAGACCTTGTTATCGCGCAGATAACCGATGTTGGTGTCCCCATTCAGAAACCACAGCAGTTCATGGATGATGGAGCGTAAATGGCAGCGTTTGGTAGTCACCAGCGGAAAACCTTCCTGCAGATTGAACCGCATCTGATGACCAAAAATCGACAGCGTGCCGGTGCCGGTGCGATCATTCTTCGGCGTTCCCTCTTCCAGCACCTTCTTCATCAGATCCAAATACTGTTTCATACCACCTCACCTACTTTATTTTGTTATGCGCTATTTATTGCCGTACCGGCTGACGGCGATAGGCCCAGAGCATCATCAGCAAACCGATCAACACCATCGGCACCGACAGTATCTGCCCCATGCTGATGCCGCTGAACAGCCCCAGTTGGGCGTCCGGTTGACGGAAGAATTCGATAATAATGCGGAAAATGCCATATCCAACCAGAAACAGCCCGGATACGCTGCCCATCGGACGCGATTTGCGGATGAATACATTCAGGACGATGAACAACACAACCCCTTCCAGCAGCATTTCATACAGTTGTGACGGGTGACGGGGCAACATGCCGTACTGGGCGAAAATCGGTTGCCATTCCGGATGGGACGCCGCCAGCGCCATGTCTTCGCCGCGCGCGCCAGGAAACAACATCGCCCAAGGCGTGTCCGTGGAGACGCGCCCCCACAATTCGCCGTTGATAAAATTCCCCAGACGCCCGGCGCCCAGGCCGAATGGGATTAACGGCGCGATGAAATCGGAAACCTGGAAAAAGGTTCGGCGGGTGCGATGAGCGAACCAGGCCATCACGGTAATCACGCCCACCAATCCGCCGTGGAAGGACATCCCGCCATCCCACACCCGGAACAAATACAATGGATTATCAAGGAACAGAGGAAGTGCGTAGAACAGAACATATCCCAGACGTCCGCCGACAAATACCCCCAAAAAACCGAAATACAGCAGATTTTCCACTTCATCTTTCGTCCAGCCGCTGCCCGGTTTGTTAGCCCGCCGCACCGCTAGCCACATGGCGAAGACAAAACCGACCAGATACATCAGCCCATACCAATGCAGGGCAGCCGGCCCTATCGAAAAAATCACCGGATCAAACTGGGGAAACACCAAATAGCTCGTCGTCATCGATCACCACATTCGTTATTTTGTCACTGATTTCAGGGCGATTTACCCACTAAGCGCAGAGTCATACCCGCCGCGGTTCGCGGCTGCGCATGATACCACACAGCAGGCTACATGATGACGACAGCAGGAAAAGAACTGTAAACAAATATCGACAGGTTTAGCGGCCGCCGCGGATCAAACCGCCCAGACCACGTTCCTCAATAAAGATGGATACCCATTGACGCACTTCGCTGGCAGTTTGCGCATTCAGCACCTTGAGTGCCAGTTGCTGCGCCTCATGCTGACCGATGCGCCGCAGCAGATATTTGATGCGGGCCACGCTGCGACCGTTCATGCTGAGCGTCCGATAACCGAGGCCAATCAGCAGCAAAGCCCCCATGGGTTCCCCCGCCAGTTCGCCGCATACGGATACCGACAGCCCATGCTGCCGGCAAAGCGTCACCACCATGTTTAACGCCTGTAAAACAGCAGGATGCAAACTGTCGTACAAAGACCCCACATGCGGATTATTGCGATCCACCGCCAGCAAATACTGCGTGAGGTCGTTCGTTCCCACGGAGACGAAATCGATGCGGGAAGCCAAATGCGGCAACATAAACAGCACCGAAGGCACTTCAATCATGATCCCGATGCGCGGCCGTGGCTGCGGAACCCCAAGCATCTCTTCGACTTCCCGCGCGGCACGGTCGATCAGCCGCCGGGCTTCGTCTATCTCATCCATGCAGTTGATCATCGGCAACAGGATACTCAGATTGCCGACCTGAGCATTGGCGCGCAGCATCGCCCGCACCTGGATCATGAAGATCTCCGGCTGATCGAGCGTAACGCGGATGCCACGCCACCCCAGGCAGGGGTTTTCTTCGCTGATGGAAAGATAAGGCAACTGCTTATCCGCGCCGATATCCAGCGTGCGCAGCATCACAGGACGGGAAGGATACAGCCGCAGCATCGCCTCATACTGGGCGACCTGTTCTTCTTCAGAAGGAAAGCCGTTTTGCAGCATGAAAGGGATTTCCGTGCGATACAACCCCACGCCATCCACCAAATTGATAAAGCGCTTTTCATGCTCGGAGCTCAAACCGGCATTCAGCATCACCTCGACCCGTTCGCCGCTTTTCAGTTCCGCCGGGCATGAAACATTGTCCTCCGCCAGCCGGGTCAACTCATTCTCTTCACTGAGTAAACGCTGATACTCTTGCACCAGCACGGGTTCCGGATCCACCAACAGTTCGCCGCGATAACCATCCAGAATCAGCAACCGCTGATGCAACAAGTCAGGCTGAATATCCGCCCCCATCAGGGTGGGAATGCCCATGGCACGCACGATAATGGCGGCATGGGAATTAGCGGCGCCATCGTAGGCGACAACACCGGCCAGACGATCATGCGGCACCTCAGCCAACAGCGTAGCCGTAAGTTCATCAGCCACCAGAATGAATCGTTCCGGCCATTGAGCGCTATTTTGTGCATTATCGCCAAGATGGAAAAGCAACCGCTGCCCCAACGCCCGCAAGTCGCCGGCCCGTTCCCGCAGGTAGGTATCCTGCAAACTGGCGAACTGGGCGGCAAACCGCTCGATCACGACTTTTACCGCCCATTCCGCGACACTGCCGGTATCAATCTCCTGCAGCAACTCGCGTTTCAGCCGCGCATCATTCAACAGATGAATGTAGAAATCGAAGATAGCGGCGCTTTCTTTCTGCGCACTGGCGCTGAAACGCTTGCTAAAACGCCGAAATTCAACGCCCGCCTCGCCAATCGCCGCCAGTAGCCGGGCTCGTTCCCGATCGCTGTCCAGACTGGAGGCGGGAAAGACCAGTTCCAAAGAGGGTTGACTGCGATCCTGCCAGCCGGTGGCAATCGCTACGCCGGGCGCAGCAGGCAGCGCCTTGATGCGCGTCTGACGATATTGCCCAAACAGGGCTTTCATCTGTGATTGCGACAGGGTGGCGGCCATCTGGGTCGCCAGCGTCACCATGAAGGATTCTTCGTTTTTATCGAACTGACGGTGCTCACGCTGTTGCACCACCAGCACGCCCAACAACTGGCGTCGGTGGATAATCGGCACGCCGAGAAATGAACGGAAATGCTGCTCGCGCACGGCAGGAATGAACTTGAAACTGGGATGACGTTGAGCATCCGCTAGATTGATGGGCTCAGCGCGTTCCCCCACCAGCCCCACGATCCCCTGGCCAAACGCCAGGGTAATGGTGCGTCCGCGCGGTTTCTTCAGCCCGCGCGTCGCCATCAGGTAATAACACTGACGATCATGATCCGCCAGATAGATGGAACAGACTTCCGTATCCATCGCCAGGCAAATCTCGTTCACCAGAATCTCCAGCGCATCGCTCAGCCTGGCTGTTGCCGCAACCTTTTCAATGATTTCTCGCAGTCGCGTGAGCATGATGTGCCGAGCTATCCTCTTTTTCGTCGCGGGCCTGATGACATCCGGGCAGCCGTATTCTCCTGTAGCTGTATCACTGAGGTGACGAACTCCTTCATCACCTTCCGGTAAACATCACGCTTGAAAGACACCACCTGACGCACCGGGTACCAATAACTGACCCAGCGCCACCCATCGAACTCCGGCGTACCGCTGCTCTGCATATTGATGTCTGATTCGTTACACATTAACTGTAGCAGAAACCATTTTTGCTTCTGGCCGATACACACCGGTTTTGTATCCCAACGCACCAAACGTTTTGGCAATTTATAGCGCAGCCAGCTTCGGGTTGAAGCCAGAATACGAACATCCTTTTTCCGCAGCCCCACTTCTTCGAACAGTTCGCGGTACATAGCCTGTTCCGCGCTTTCTCCGGGATTAATCCCTCCCTGGGGAAACTGCCAGGAGTGCTGGCCATAACGACGGGCCCACAATACCTGACCCTGCCGATTACAAATTACGATACCAACATTCGGGCGGTAGCCATCATCATCGATCACCGGACTACCTCGATAAACTGAAAATGCAAGATGACTTGATTGTTTCACACTCCCGCAAAACGGTAAACTCCCGCTTCACATTGGGTTCTTTCTAATAAAATGACGTTAACCCACAGATAAAATCGAAGTTATAAACACGCTCAGGTAATCAGCGGCAGTTTATTCACTTTTTCTGTGGACATCTTTGTGCAGAACGTCATGAAAAAGTGAGTAAAACTCATCGCACACCACACAGCCCAAAAATGGACTAGAGAAAATAGTTATATTTTTTCAAACAATTAAACTACTTTTCCCCATATCACGCCTCTATACACAACAGCCTTGAACAGGATCTTTCTCAGAGTGGCGAAAGATCGCTCTACCTCAACTTTATCCACAAGTCAGTTGCGCAAACGAGCCAAAAAATCAACGAAACCAGCAAAAAAGCGTGACGTCAAGGCTGTAAATGGAAACAGTGCTCTCAAATTATCCCGGTTATCCCAAAAAACTGTGGATAACATGGTGTAAAATCCTGTTCATTCCCGGTGTCTTATCATGAACAACATGCCGGGCAAAAATCTTTCTCTCGCAACAAGAGAAGAAAAAAACCAGCATAATCATGCTATTATTATTTTTTTCATCGAGAATTAATAGGATCAGGGTTATCCCCGCCCGATACTGTTCCTTTTTTAATCACATCATGGCCCGGCATACATGAATATTCCAATGATCCACAATGACTCACCGCACAGCGAGCAGGCGTTGGCGCAACGCGCGCAAGCGCTGGCAGGCTACACGCTGGGGGAACTGGCGCGCATCGCACAATTACCGATCCCGCCGGATCTGCGCAGAGATAAGGGGTGGACGGGGATCTTGCTGGAGCGTTTTCTCGGCGCCAGCGCCGGCAGTAAACCGGAACAGGATTTCCCCGATATCGGCGTGGAGTTGAAAACCATCCCCGTGGACAGCGAAGGAAAACCGCTGGAAACCACGTTCGTGTGCGTAGCGCCGCTAACCGGCAACAGCGGCGTAACCTGGGAGAACAGCCATGTCCGCCACAAACTCGCGCGAGTGTTATGGATCCCGGTAGAAGGCGCCCGTTCAATTCCGCTGTCGCAACGCCATGTCGGTACGCCGCTTCTCTGGAGCCCCAGTCAGAAAGAAGAAGAGCAACTCCGTCAGGATTGGGAAGAACTGATGGATCTGATCGTATTAGGGAAAGTGGAAAGCATTACCGCGAGACACGGAGAGGTATTGCAATTGCGCCCCAAGGCCGCCAACAGCCGCATACTGACTGAAGCCATCGGCGAGCACGGCCAACCGATCATGACGCTGCCACGCGGTTTTTACCTGAAAAAAACCTTTACCGCGCCGTTACTAGCCCGCCACTTTCTGCTTTAATGCCCAACATCGGTTTTTTACCCGTATCCCCGGTTATGTATAATCGGCGTTTACTCTTCGTTTAAGGTACATGGATAGCATGTTCGCTTGGATCGTTGATCCCAACGCCTGGTTGGCGCTAGGGACTCTTACCATTCTGGAAATCGTTCTCGGCATCGACAACATCATCTTTCTGTCACTGGTTGTCGCCAAACTCCCTAAAGCGCAACAAAACAAAGCGCGACGTCTTGGGCTGTTGGGCGCCATGCTGATGCGTCTGGCGCTGCTGGCGTCGATTGCCTGGGTGATCAGGTTAACCAATCCGTTATTCACACTCTTTGGGCAGGATATTTCACTGCGGGATATGATTCTGTTTTTCGGTGGCCTATTCCTGATTTGGAAAGCCAGCCGTGAAATCCACGAAACCATAGAAGGCGGTACCGAAGAACATACCTCCCAGGTGCATTCATTCTTCGGCGCTATCCTGCAAATCATGCTGCTGGATATTATCTTCAGCCTGGATTCCGTCATCACCGCCGTTGGCCTGTCCGATCATCTGTTTATCATGATGGCGGCAGTGGTCATCGCTGTGGGTGTCATGATGTTTTCCGCCCGCCCGATCGGCGAATTCGTCGAGCGCCACCCGTCGGTAAAAATGCTGGCCTTGTCTTTTCTGATCCTGGTGGGCTTTACCCTGATTCTGGAAAGCGTCGGCATCCACGTACCGAAAGGCTACATCTACTTTGCCATGTTCTTCTCCATGTCGGTGGAAACACTCAATCTGCTGCGTGGGAAAAAATCAAAAGAAACAGTGTAATGGCTATCGGGGAACGGCTTTTAACCGTTTCCCGACATTTTTTACCTGTTCTACCGGATTTTGGCTTAAATCTTAATTCCTACTCGCAAAGGCTCTGCTAGACTGGCTCGCGTTTGTCAATTTTTTTGCGTGTACGATAGGTAGAACGCCCATGACTTCCCGATTCAGACTCTACTCCGCCTTTATATTGGCAACCCTGCTTACAGGCTGTTCCAGCCATTACGTCATCGCCACCAAAGAGGGGCAGATGCTATTGACCCAAGGGAAACCCGTGATCGATCCCGCGACAGGAATGCTCAGTTATACTGATGAAGAGGGTGTCAGGCATCAGATCAACACCAACAGCGTCTCTCAGGTGATGGAACGTTAAATGACGACGTCATAATGGCAGTCCCCCCACCGTATAAATACGCTTCCCCCCTTGCAATCGCTTGGTTATAGTCGGAAAAG
The DNA here is from genome assembly GCF_000400505.1 of Musicola paradisiaca NCPPB 2511. Classification (NCBI taxonomy): domain Bacteria; kingdom Pseudomonadati; phylum Pseudomonadota; class Gammaproteobacteria; order Enterobacterales; family Pectobacteriaceae; genus Musicola; species Musicola paradisiaca. The sequence goes on from NZ_CM001857.1 coordinate 3,490,065, forward strand.
AGGTGCGCGAGCGACCGCACCAGCCATCCCATGATAAAAAGGAAGCTGGCATGCAATATCACCGTATTCCACACAGCAGTTTAGAAGTCAGCGTATTGGGTCTGGGCACCATGACCTTTGGTGAACAAAATAGTGAAGCAGAAGCCCACGCCCAGTTGGATCACGCCGTTGCCGCTGGGGTCAACCTGATTGATACCGCAGAGATGTATCCCGTTGCGCCCCGTGCGGAAACTCAGGGGCTGACCGAAAGCTATATCGGCTCCTGGCTGAAGAGCCGTGGCGGGCGCGAGAAACTGATCATCGCCACCAAAGTCTCCGGCCCTTCGCGCGGTTCCGATAACAGTATCCGCCCCCAGCAAGCCCTTGATCGCAAAAACATTCGTGCCGCACTGGAAGATAGCCTGAAACGGTTGAATACCGACTATGTCGACCTCTATCAATTGCACTGGCCACAACGCCAGACCAACTGTTTCGGGAAATTGAGCTACCAGTACACCAGCGAAAAACCCGCAGTTACGCTGCTGGAAACACTGGAAGCATTGAATGAACAGGTTCGCGCCGGGAAAATCCGCTATATCGGTGTTTCCAATGAAACGCCATGGGGCGTGATGCGCTATCTGCAATTGGCGGAGAAACACGACTTACCGCGCATCGTTTCCATCCAGAATCCTTACAGCTTGCTCAATCGCGGCTTTGAAGTCGGTCTGGCGGAGATCAGCCAGCACGAGGGCGTCGAACTGTTGGCCTATTCCGGCCTGGCATTCGGCACACTGACCGGGAAATACCTCAATGGCGCCAAACCGGCCGGTGCGCGCAACACACTGTTCAGCCGTTTTGTGCGCTACTCGGCGCCGCATACCCAACAGGCGATTGCCGAGTATGTCGCGCTGGCCCGGCAACACGGATTGGATCCGGCCCAGATGGCGCTTGCGTTTATCCGTCGTCAACCGTTTGTTGCCAGTACGCTGCTAGGCGCTACGTCGATCGCACAATTGCAAACCAACCTGGACAGTCTGCATTTAACACTGAGCGATGATGTCATCACCGGGATCGAAGATATTCACCGCCGTTTCACCATCCCAGCACCTTAAGAGCCAGGCAAAAAATCCCCGCGGCAAACCTGATGCAGCGGGGATCTCCACACACAGAGTATCCCATTCAGTATGTCGATATGGTGCAACACCGCCCTAATCCAGTACACCGCACATACACTTGTCATCCACGTTGTCCACCTCGGTAGGAGAGCTCGCACGGGAGTACGTTTACGTCGCAACCGCCCAAGATAGAACGCCAGAATATCGCCAAAAATGAATGAAGATAAATCGGTGGTCAAATAGTAGAAATTCATAAAAAACAACGCCCTGATGATCACTCATCAGGGCGCCGACTATCAGAAACATGTTTCCGTTCTTACATTAACTACTGGTTGGCGATGCCTTAATCGACTGGAGCAACGTTTTGCGCTGATTTTCCAGCGAAGTAACGCGGTTGCACACCTCATGGCCGAAACGTTGAAAATCCGCTTCCTGATTATTCCATTCAGATTTGAGAGCGCCCTGTAACCCCCCCATATTTCCCATCAACGCCTGCAACGGATTACCGCCACTGCTCAACTGCCTGGATCCCATTTCATTGAGGCTATCCTGCAACACGCCGCCCAGACTCTGCTGCACAATCTGCCGCCCGTCCTGTTCCACCTGTTTAATGGCGCGATGATGGAACACCAGACCGTCGCTGCGGTGCTCGATGATGCGGTTCATCTGCTGCTTGAGTTGACTATCCAGCGATGTCAAACGACTGCGGACATTACTGCCACTGCCCAGCTGCTGCACGATAACCTGATCCAACGCCTGACGTGCTTTTTCCAAATGCGCGCGCGCGCCTTCATCAATCCATGGCAGTTGCTGGCGCAGATCGGCCTGATAAGCTCTGGCCTGCTGGCGTTGAACATCACTGAGCTTAAGCGGCGTACCGTTACGAACGACGTCGCCCTGCGGGGAAAGTTGCAGATCGCCGCTCACGCCGGCCACTTTCACGCTCTGCGATGTGATGATGATGTCATCCTGCGGCTGAACATTACACTGGTACTCCGCCTGTGCCTGCCAGGCCAGCAACATCAATGCTCCCAGGGTCATTCTACGCAACATAGTCCCTCCTGATAAAACCGCACCGGCCGATAATCGGCTTCGGCGCATCGCCCCAGCAGGTATCAGCACAGGCTGGCTGGCAGATCCCACCAGATATCAAACAGTTCACTCACCGTCACATCCTGCAGTTGGCGATCTTCCAGCCAGCCGCGTACCAAGCTCCGGTGCTCGTCGGTGCAGTTACCGAGCTTCTGCTGACACACCAGACCTTCCCACTGCAAGTAGCCGCTGCCTTCAAACGCCAGTCCGTTGGGTTCGATCACCTCCGTCACCAGTAAATCCAGCACGCGATCAATATCTTCAACCAGCGTACCCTCGGCAAAACGAAAATTGACCGAAAAACCCAGTTCCTGAAACTCATCAATATGCAGTTTCTTACGTAAACGACGACTCCGATTCTTAGCCATTATTGTTTCCTCTCAAACATCAGATCCCAGACACCATGCCCCAGTCGCTGACCGCGGGCCTCAAATTTGGTTAACGGCCGGGACGTCGGTCGCGGCACATAATCATTGTTAGTCGATAGATTGCGATAACCTTCGACAGCATTCATCACTTCGAGCATATGTTGCGCGTAAGGTTCCCAATCCGTCGCCATATGGAACACGCCGCCGACCGCCAGTTTGCGCAACACCACCTCGACAAAGGGAACCTGAACGATACGGCGTTTGTTATGTCGGGCTTTGTGCCAGGGATCCGGAAAGAACAATTGCACCATCGCAAGCGAGCCGTCGGGGATCATATCCTCCAACACTTCCACGGCGTCATGGCACATTACCCGCAGATTAGCGAGCCCGGCTTCCTGCGCTGATGCGAGGCAGGCGCCGACGCCGGGCAGATGCACTTCAATACCCAGAAAATTCTGCTCCGGGTGCTGTTGCGCCATCGCCGCCAGCGATGCTCCCATACCGAATCCAATCTCCAGCACTACCGGCGCTTCACGGCCAAACAGATCGCCAAAATTCAGCGCCGCCTTCTGATACTCCACGCCCATCACCGGCCAGTAGTTATCCAGCGCCAGTTGCTGACCTTTAGTCAGACGCCCCTGGCGACGCACGAAACTGCGAACCTTGCGCAACGGGCGTCCTTGTTCATCAAATTCCGGAGAAATGACGTTGTTGATCATAGTGCTCTATATAAGTCCGATAGGAGTGGGAAAACGCGCATTATGCAAGGATATGGGTGTTTATCAAGTAGACGGCAGCGGAAAGTTCCGGTTTACAGTACATTAACTCTGTGCTGGAATCGCTGTCACATTTGTTACCTGCCGGATGATGACACCCCCTATGATGCAAGCGCAACAGTTCGCGCAACAGGTGCTGGAGTGGTACGAACGCTGCGGCCGCAAAACCCTGCCTTGGCAGATCGAAAAAACCCCCTATAAGGTCTGGTTGTCCGAAGTCATGCTACAGCAGACGCAGGTAGCTACCGTCATCCCTTATTTCCTGCGCTTCATGGCGCGTTTCCCAACGGTTTCCGACCTCGCCGCAGCCCCCCTGGATGAAGTCTTGCACCTGTGGACCGGCCTGGGTTACTACGCGCGTGCACGCAATCTGCACAAGGCGGCCGGTATCATCGTCGAGCGCCATGACGGCGAGTTTCCGACTCACTTTGAAGAGATCGCCGCACTGCCCGGCGTGGGCCGATCCACTGCGGGCGCCGTGCTGTCGCTGGCATTGGAACAGCACTACCCGATTCTCGACGGTAACGTAAAACGGGTGCTGGCACGCTGCTATGCCGTCGCGGGCTGGCCGGGCAAAAAAGAGGTGGAGCAGCGGTTATGGTCGCTAAGCGAATCCGTCACCCCGGCGCAAGGGGTGGAAAAATTCAATCAGGCCATGATGGATCTCGGCGCGATGGTCTGTACCCGCAGCCGCCCTAAATGCGAGCTCTGCCCGCTCAGCAACGGCTGTCTCGCTTACGGAAATCAAAGCTGGGCCCACTATCCCGGTAAAAAGCCCAAACAGATCCTGCCGGAGAAAACCGCCTGGTTCCTGTTGGCCCAGCAGGGCCAGACCGTCTGGCTGGAGCAGCGGCCGGCAGTGGGTCTCTGGGGCGGCCTGTTCTGTTTCCCTCAGTTCAGCGTTAAAGAAGAATTAGAGCAATGGCTTGAACAACGCCGGCTCAACGTATCCGGACTGCGCCAAGGCATTGCCTTTCGTCATACATTCAGCCACTTTCACCTGGATATCGTGCCGATGTGGCTGAATATCGCCGACAGCGGTTGCTGCATGGATGAAGGCACCGGTCTCTGGTATAACTTAGCGCACCCGCCGTCCGTAGGGCTTGCCGCCCCGGTGGAGCGGTTGCTACGCCAGTTGGCCCAGCCACAGTCCCTGTTTGCCGATGACTGCGCACAAGATGAGGAACACGCATGAGCAGAACCATTTTCTGTACTTTTTTACAACGCGAAGCCGAGGGTCTGGACTTCCAGCTTTATCCCGGTGAACTGGGCAAACGCATCTACAGCGACATCTCGAAAGAAGCCTGGTCGCAATGGCAGACCAAGCAAACCATGCTGATCAACGAGAAAAAACTCAACATGATGCATGTGGAGCACCGCAAACTGCTGGAACAGGAGATGATCAACTTTCTGTTCGAAGGCAAGGATGTGCACATTGATGGGTATACGCCTCCGCAACCATGAGTGACCACGGGCCGGCAAGGCCCGGATGCCTCCTTTCCCGTATGGCTTTATACGATGAAGAAACTGTTCGTTTTGCTGCTCGTTGCCCCGTTGCTGATTTCCTGTTCCGGTAAGAAAGGAAATGAATACAACGAGGAATTTGTCAAAGATACCAACGCCTTCGATATTCTGATGGGGCAATTCGCCAATAACATCGAGAATATCTGGGGGCTGAACGAAGTCCTGATCGCCGGGCCCAAGGACTACGTCAAATACTCCGATCAATACCTGACCCGTAGTCATGTCAATTTTGATGCCGGTACCATCACGGTGGAAACCATTTCAGCCACCAATTATCAGGCTAGCCTGCGCCAAGCCATCATCACCACATTGTTGATGGGCGACGACGCCAGCAACACCGATCTGTACTCCGACGCCAACGACATCCAGATCAGCCGCGAACCGTTGCTGTACGGGCAGGTGCTTGACAACACCGGGCAGCCGATCCGCTGGGAAGGTCGGGCGGGCAGCTATGCCGACTATTTGCTGCAAACCCGACTGCAACAGCGCACGTCCGGTATGAAGGTGATCTGGTCCGTGACCATTCAGCTAGTGCCGAACCATCTGGACAAACGTGCGCACAAATTCCTGCCGATAGTACGTAAGGCATCCGAACGTTACGGCATCGATATCCCCTTGATTCTGGCCATCATGCAGACCGAATCCAGTTTCAACCCTTACGCTGTCAGCCGTTCCGATGCGCTCGGCTTGATGCAGGTGGTGCAACACAGCGCCGGCCGCGACGTGTTCAAGATGAAGGGTAAATGGGGGCAACCAAGCCGTAACTACCTGTTCGATCCGGAAAACAATATTGATACCGGCACCGCGTATCTGGCCATGCTGAAAAATGTCTATCTGGCTGGGATCCAGAACCCGACGTCACAACGTTATGCCATGATCACCGCCTACAACGGCGGCGCCGGCAGCGTGCTGCGCGTCTTTTCCAGCGACAAAGAAAACGCGGTAAGTATCATCAACCGCATGTCGCCGGGCGACGTTTATCAGACGCTGACCACCCGCCACCCGTCTTCCGAATCGCGTAATTATCTTTACAAGGTCAATAACGCGCAGAAGAACTACCGTGTTTACAACCGGTAAGGCCTGACCCCATCGCCTTTCCATTGACGATAAAAAAACAGCCAGCGCGTTTGCTGGCTGTTTTTTCCCTGGCGTCAGCGTTGTGACGTGTGTGCACTACTCCGGTCTTTATCGCCGGATGTTTTTGAACTGGCGGGTCGTTTCCGTCAGCGCAATTTCCGTCGGCAACCGCTCCATAGAGCTGGCGCCGTAAAACCCGTCGCATAACGGGCAGCGTTCCAAAATGAAACTCGCATCCTCTGGTGTGGCAATAGGCCCGCCGTGACACAGCACGATCACATCTTCACGCACCGATTTGGCCGCCCGAGCCCAGTCATTAATCAATCCCACGCAATCCGGCAGCTTGCGCGATGTTTCCGCGCCGATGTTGCCGCCGGTGGTCAACCCCATATGCGGCACGATGATATCCGCGCCGGCTTCCGTCATGGCGATGGCATCTTCGGCGCTGAAGACATACGGCGTGGTCAGCATATCTTTCTGATGCGCCAGCCGGATCATGTCCACCTCCAGCGCATACCCCATACCGGTTTCTTCCAGATTGGCGCGGAAGTTGCCGTCAATCAGCCCTACCGTCGGGAAGTTCTGCACCCCGGCAAAACCAAGGGCTTTCAAATCATCGAGAAACTTATCGAACTGACAGAACGGATCCGTGCCGTTCACCCCGGCCAGCACCGGCGTATGTTTCACCACCGGCAGAACTTCGCTTGCCATATCCACGACAATTTCATTGGCATTACCGTAAGCCAGCAACCCCGCCAGCGATCCGCGCCCCGCCATCCGGTAGCGACCGGAATTGTAAATCACGATCAGATCGATACCGCCGGCCTCTTCGCACTTGGCGGACAACCCGGTACCGGCACCACCGCCGATAATGGGTTCGTGACGAGCAATTTTCTCCCTGAATCTGGCCAACAACTGTTGGCGATGTTGAACGGACATGCGTTTCTCCTTATTTCAACAGACTTCTGAACATAGCCACCGCCGCACTGGCAAATTGCGGGTCATTAATGTGATACGGCAAGCGGATGATCTGACGTTGCGCCGTCTGTTCAACGGTATCTTCCAACGTCTGGATGAACGCCTGGCGGGCATCAGGATCCCAGAACGCCTGCCCTGGCGCGTCCAGAGCGGAGACCCCGCCCTCCGGGATCAAGAACCGCACTTCACCTTCGCAGCGGTTGAGTTTATCGCCAATCCACCGGGCCATTGCGGCATTCTCTTCCGCCGTGGTGCGCATCAGCGTGACTTGCGCATTGTGGTTATAGAACAACCGATGGGCATATTTTTCCGGGATCGTCGACGGATGGCCGAAATTCACCATATCCAGCGCGCCGCAGGATGCAACGTAAGGCACTCGTGTGCGGGCGATAGCATCGAAACGTTCAGGCAGGCAGGCCAGCACGCCGTCAAACAGCAGATCGCAGACCTCAGTGGTAGTCAGGTCAAGCACGCCGGATAACAGACCGCTGTCCACCAGTTTTTCCATCGCTCTGCCGCCGCTGCCGGTGGCATGGAACACCAGGCAATCAAAATCCCCCTCCAACTGGCGGGAAACGTCCTGGATACAGGGGGTGGTGACGCCGAACATTGTCAGGCCAATCGCGGGCTTATCCTGAACATCGCCCGGCGCAGTACGCCATTTTACCGCACCGGCGATCTGGTGGGCGGCATTGGCCAGCACCTGCCGGGAAATGCGATTCAAACCAGAAACATCCGTTACTGAATACATCATGCTGATATCGCTGGCGCCGATATAGCCGGATACATCGCCTGACGCCATGGTGGAAACCATGAGTTTCGGCACGCCGATCGGTAGCGCCTGCATAGCCGGGGTTATCAGCGCTGTACCGCCGGAACCGCCAAGCCCCAGTAAACCAGCCACATCGTTGCGGGATAATAGGAAACGCTCGAACGCCAGCGCCATGGCATTGATAGCGCGGCCGCGATCGCCGCAAAATACGGCCGCAGCACCTTGAGGATGACAGGCGGCGACCTCTCCGGCGCTGATATCGGCGCCTGTCCGCTCTGTCAGCGCATGAGTGGAAAGATCTACCGTCACGGTTTCTAACCCCGTATCGGCGATTAAATCCCTCACATAAATCAGTTCTTTTTCTTTAGTATCCATTGTTGCCGCGAGATAGACACGGCCAGAAACATGTTCCATTACATCCTCTCCCGCCTGACATGATTAAATCAACAACAACATAAGATATTAATTTATATTGATTTTATCATTACCGTATAAAACATGAACTATAATGAGACTGTGGTTTCAAAACATCAATTCATTAATTATTCAAATGAGACCTGAATCTCATTTAAATATTGCTATCTCATACGGCTATCATTACATTGACATGGCGATCACGTTCACGGCTTTGCTATATTTGGCGCAATCTGATGCGATAAGCCGCAGCTAACCATTTAAAAATACAACGAATGAGGTTATACGTGACTGAACAGGATAACGGTCTCTCCTCCACCCGTGCACGAACCCGGCGCTTGCTGATCGACACGGCTATGACCCTGTTTGACCAGGGTGTATTCCCTTCCATCACTGATATTGCCGCGCAGGCACAACTTTCCCGTGCTACCGCCTATCGTTATTTTCCAACCCAAAGCGATTTGGTCTCCGCCGTCGTCGCTGAAAGTCTGGGCCCGATTCTCGACTGGAATCCGAGCCATCCCGATGCGCTGGAACGCATACTCGAACTGCTGAATTTCGCTTATCCACGTATGTTTCAGCACGAAGGCGCGCTGCGCGCCGCTCTGCATCTTTCTCTGCAACAATGGGCCGACAGACAAGCCAACCGGGAAGCCAAGGAAAAATTGGTGCGCGGCAACCGTAAACGCCTGCTGCACATCGCCACGCAACCGCTGGAGGGGCAAGTGCCCGATGCCATTCGTCAGCGCGTCATACACGCCTTATCGCTGATTTACGGCTCCGAAGTCTTTTTGGTCTTCAAGGATATTTGGGGATTGGACAATCAGGAAGTACAGGACATTACCTGCTGGATGGCGAAAGCGATTGTGCGTCAAGCGCGCGAAGACGCTGAAAATAACCCGTAGGACGTGATGCAAACGATTGGTTACAGTCATAAGCAAATTCTATATCAAAAAACATATCGAGATGACATTCCTTAAAAATCCCAAAACCATAGAATTTAACATCATAAAAAACCAAAAATACAAAATATAAAAACACAACAATACCTGCGAAAGCGCAGAGAATTTTTGCCTCCCGAAAAAGGAAAAGGTAGCATCTCTGCGCTTTTCAGCCCGGCCAAACCAGGAATCCGGTGCCGGATGGTTCGTACTACCACCACACACCGCGCCCGGCGGGCACCCATCCATGAGAAAAAAATCCACTTCATTCTCCTGAATGACAGACAAGGGAACCTCACAGGTAATGAACCAACACAACACAGACTCAGAACAGCATGCCAAACGCCGCTGGCTCGATTCACACGAAGCGGGTTATCACAAAAGCATGGGCAACCGTCAGGTACAGATGATCGCCATCGGCGGCTCCATCGGCACAGGTCTTTTCCTTGGGGCTGGCGCCAGATTGCAAATGGCCGGCCCTGCGCTGGCGCTGGTTTATCTGGTATGCGGCATTTTTTCGTTCTTCATCCTGCGCGCGTTGGGCGAGCTGATTCTGCACCGGCCGTCCAGCGGCAGCTTCGTCTCCTACGCACGGGAATTTCTCGGCGAAAAAGCGTCTTACGTCGCAGGTTGGATGTACTTCCTCAACTGGGCCATGACCGGCATTGTAGATATCACCGCCGTCGCCCTGTATATGCACTACTGGGGCACCTTTGCCGATATCCCGCAATGGGTGCTGGCTCTGAGTGCATTGACCCTTGTCACCACCATGAACATGATTGGCGTGAAGTGGTTTGCCGAAATGGAATTCTGGTTTGCGCTCATCAAGGTGGCAGCCATTTCCCTGTTTCTCATCATCGGTACCCTCTATCTTGGCACCGGCCATCCGTTGGACGGCAACCCGACAGGCATCCACCTGATCTCCGATAATGGCGGCATATTTCCGCACGGTTTACTGCCCGCGCTGGTGCTGGTTCAGGGGGTAATTTTCGCCTTCGCCGGTATAGAGCTGATCGGTACCGCCGCCGGCGAATGCAAAGATCCGGAAAAAACGCTGCCGCGCGCGGTCAATAGCGTGATCTGGCGGATCGGCCTGTTCTATGTAGGGTCCGTTATTTTGCTGGTATGCCTGCTGCCCTGGAACGCCTATCAGGCCGGACAAAGCCCGTTCGTGACCTTTTTCGGTAATCTGGGCGTGCCTTACATCGGCACCATCATGAATATCGTCGTGTTATCGGCCGCGCTTTCCAGCCTCAATTCCGGGCTCTACTCCACCGGACGCATCCTGCGTTCGCTGGCATTGGGCGGCTCCGCCCCCAGGTTTATGGGCAACATGAACGCGCAATCCGTTCCCTACGCCGGAATTTTGGTTACTGTCTGCATCCATGTGATCGGTGTGTTTCTGAACTATATCGTGCCGTCTCAAGTGTTTGAGATCGTGCTGAATGTGGCGTCCATCGGCATTATCTGCTCCTGGGCGTTCATTGTTATCTGTCAGATGAAACTGCGTCAGGCCATCAAGGCGGGTAAGGCGAAGCCGGTGGCGTTTCGCATGCCGGGCGCGCCCTTTACATCCTGGTTGTCGCTGGCGTTTCTGGCGGGCGTACTGGTACTGATGGCCCTGGACTACCCCAACGGTACCTGGACCATCGCCACCGTTCCCGTGCTGGCGATCTTATTGATTCTGGGCTGGTTCGGGCTGCGCAAACAAAAAGAGGAAGCCAATCGGCTTCGGGCGGAACACGAAAACGCCGTCGGCTAACCGGCAAGGGCGACCACTGGCCGCCCGCTTTCGAAGCAACCGCAGCGCTTGCTGCGGTTAACACGGGGCGGAGACATCCTCCGCCAGCGTTACCCGGCAATAACGTAAGCACAAAGACGTTTTTCACCGTCCTCCTGCGCCACGCAGTACACCCCTTGCAATTCCGGTGCGAAGCCCGGCATCAGATTGACACCCGCTTCCAGCGCCAGAAAATATTGCAACGCCGCACCGCTCCACACTTCACCCGGAACCACGCAAAGCACGCCCGGCGGATATGGCAGCGCGCCTTCCGCTGCGATGCGCCCTTCAGCTTCGTGCAGCGGCACCAGTTCTACATCGCCGCGAATGAAGGCGCTATGTGCATCCTGTGGCAAAGCCACCATCTGCGGGAACGACGCTTTGCGGAACATTTCTTTCTGCAAGCGTTTCACATCATGGCTCGCGTAAAAGTCGTGCATTTCCTGACACAAACGACGCAGGGTATAACCGGCATAACGCTGTTCGTACTTGCGATACAGACTTGGCAGCACCTCGCTCAGCGGCGCGTCCCTTGCGATCAAGTGTTCAAACTGCACCAGCGCAGCGACCAGACGCTCCATCTTCATGCGATCTTCCGCCGGGGTCAGCAAGAACAGAATGGAATTGAGATCGCATTTTTCCGGGATGATGCCGTGCTCCCGCAGGTAGTTGGCAAGAATAGTGGCAGGTACACCGAACTCGGTATATTCGCCGGTTTCGGCATGGATCCCCGGCGTCGTCAGCAACAGCTTGCACGGGTCGATAAAATACTGTTCCCGCGCATACCCTTCAAACGCATGCCAATTCTCGCCCGGTTCAAAATTGAAGAAACGCACATCATGCGCCATCGCTTCCGTCTCATGATCCTGCCAACGCAAGCCGCCCACCATAGCGGGGACAAACGGCCGGATCAGAGAACAGTGCTCCAGCAGTTGCTTACGGGTTTCAATCCCCAGCCTGACACACTCCATCCACAACCGACGGCCACTGACGCCTTCGTGCATTTTAGCGTTGACATCCAACGCAGCGAACAGCGGATAAAACGGACTGGTGGATGCATGCAGCATGAACGCATTATTGAGGCGCTTGTGAGGACAAAAACGCTTCTGCCCACGGATATGGTTGTCTTTTTTGTGAATTTGCGACGTCTGAGAAAATCCTGCCTGCTGCTTATGCACCGATTGAGTCACGAAAATACCGGGGTCATTTTCATTCAACTCCAACAGCAGCGGCGAACATTGCTCCATCATCGGAATAAACTGTTCATACCCTACCCAGGCGGAATCAAACAGGATGTAATCACACAGATGACCAATACTATCCACGACCTGGCGTGCGTTATAGATGGTGCCGTCGTAAGTGCCTAGTTGAATGACCGCCAGACGGAACGGGCGCGCTTCCAGCGCACGCTCCGGGGCCACGTCACGCACCAGAGAACGCAGGTAATCTTCGTTGAAACAATGTGCGTCGACACCGCCGATAAAACCAAACGGATTACGAGCGGTTTCCAGATAAATCGGTGTCGCGCCAGCCTGAATCAACGCGCCGTGATGGTTGGATTTGTGGTTATTGCGGTCAAACAGCACCAGATCGCCGCGGGTCAGCAGCGCATTGGTCACGACTTTGTTGGCGGCCGAGGTTCCATTCAACACAAAGTAGGTTTTATCCGCGTTAAATACCCGAGCGGCAAACTTCTGCGCTTTTTTGGCTGCACCTTCATGAATCAGCAAATCGCCCAGTTTGACGTCCGCGTTACAGATATCGGAACGAAACAGATTCTCGCCGTAAAACTCGAAAAATTGACGCCCTGCCGGATGCTTGCGGAAGAACTCGCCCCCCTGATGCCCGGGACACGCAAAGGTGGTATTACGCATGCCGACATACTTGGCAAGCGTATCGAAAAATGGCGGTAACAGACGCGCCTGATAGTCCGCCGCGGCTTTCTCCAACTGGATAGCGTGCTCGCCGGCGGCATCCAGACTCAGCCACTCGCTGCCCGGCGGCAACGTTTCCTCGCTGTGGTGCCAGGGTTCGCGTATGACAAACGCCGGGATGCCGAAACCAGAATGATGCATCACCGACAAGAGACCGCTGCGGGCTTCCTCCACCGATACCACCACTGCTGCGATGTCGGTAAAATCGGTCTGACTGAGCGCCACAACCGGACGCAGGGTGAGAAGACGGGAGGCAACCGCCGTATTAGCCGCAATTTTTAACTGTTTCATGTAACCAAACCCAAACGGTTAAGAATGAGTGTACGTGCCTGAAAGACACAGCGCAGGGATAATCATCCCGAAAACCACCACGATGCCGACCAAAAACGACAGGCGTATGACTCCGCGCAGTATCGCGGGTCAGGGCTGGAAGAGTTGGGATCAGCACCATCCGATAGACATCAGTAAAATCAGAGACGACGCTCTATTTTTAATCATGCCTAACAGTGGGCGTAACGACGCCTCACCGCATGGTGGCTGGGGATAATCGGAACGAACGGAATGTGGACAATAAACGGCGGGAACGTGGCGACATCATCAAGGCACCGGCGCGAAATGACTGCGCCACGAACATTGAATCCGACATATCAGCAACCCTCGTAACCACAGGTGAACGGTAAGTTAAAAACCGCGCAATAGTGGCATTATTTTTCGTCGAATTCAAGAATACGAAACGGCTTGGCGGCTCAACCCGCAACAAAAATCACGGTTCTGCATTAATAGCTAGAAAAGTAAAATGTGTTGTCTGAAAATAGAGCAACCACACTGTCTTTGACAGAAACTCGTTGACGCCGTGCAGCCAATACGGTTTAATGCGCCCCGTTGCCCGGATAGCTCAGTCGGTAGAGCAGGGGATTGAAAATCCCCGTGTCCTTGGTTCGATTCCGAGTCCGGGCACCACCTTTCCTTTTTTATGCTTCCTTATCAATCCCTATATTGTTGCGATTCAATAAGTTGGCGTGAAAATCTTTTCCGATGCGTTTTGATTTATCCCTTCGTATCGGGGAATTTGTGGGTCAGATTGCGGGTCATTCAGTTCGATGAACGGGAGTGACCCTCATATGTTAACTGACAGCAAAGTCCGATCCGCGAAACCTCTCGCAAAATCTTATAAGCTCACTGACTCGCACGGCCTGTACCTCACGGTATCCGCCAGCGGCGCTAAGCTATGGTATTTCCGCTATCGCCTCGGCGGTAAAGAAAGCCGTCTGGCTTTTGGCCCCTACCCGCAAACTACGCTGGCGGAAGCCCGTGAAAAGCGCGATGTGGCGCGTAAGCTGCTGGCGTCCGGCATCAGCCCTTCTCAGCTTCGCAAGGCGAACAACCCCGCCGTTGAGGAATCCCGAACATTCCAGTATGTCGCTCAGGCGTGGCACACCAGCAGCCTGAAACTCTGGTCGGAAGCCCATGCCGATAAAATTCTCACCTGCCTGAAACGCTATGTTTTCCCCACGATTGGCGCGATGGATATCGCGCAGGTTGAAACCCGTCATTTAGCGCAGTTGGTTAAGGCGATTGACGATAAAGGCGTGCATGACGTCGCCGGACGGGTACGCCAGCATCTGACCAAAATCATGCGTCACGCCGTCCAGCAGGGCGTCATCAAATACAATCCGGCTTACGATTTGGACGGTGTCGTGACCCCGGTCGTGACCCAACATCACCCCGCCCTGCCGCTGAAACGCCTCCCTGAACTGCTGGAGAAAATGGAAAACTACAAAGGCCGGATGCTCACCCGTCTGGCGCTGGAACTGAATCTGCACGTGTTTCTGCGCTCCAGTGAACTGCGTTTTGCCCGCTGGGATGAATTTAACCTGAAGGCGCATATCTGGAGCGTGCCCGCCCAGCGCGAAGCGGTAAACGGCGTGCGGTTCTCAGAGCGTGGCGCCAAGATGAAGGATGAACATTTGGTGCCGCTGTCACGGCAGGCGGTCGCCCTGCTGAAACAGATTCAGGCGCTTTCCGGCGAATCGGTCTTCGTTTTTCCCGGCGCACATACCCTGAACAAGCCGATGAGTGAGAACACCGTCAACAAGGCGCTGCGCGTGATCGGCTACGACACCAAAACCGAAATCTGTGGGCATGGTTTCAGAACGATGGCCTGTAGCGCCCTGAACGAGTCTGGACGCTGGTCAAAGGATGCCATTGAGCGGCAGATGAGCCACAAAGAGCGCAACGGCGTGCGGGCGGCTTACGTGCATAAAGCGGAGCATCTGGAAGCCAGAATCGAAATGATGCAGTGGTGGTCGGATTATCTGGACGTCAACCGTGAGGGCTATGTCGCGCCGTATATTTATGCGCGGAGTCATTCGGCTGGCTAACGCGCTGCGCTTGTTGGCTCCTGACACGGGCTTTCTATGTGATAGAAAACCCGTCAGGAGAGTTGTCGTAAAACCATTCGAGCATTCTGCCAAACGTCTCTTACACGTTAGGATTTCACTGGCTTATCGCGTTTTGGCGCTGCCAATTTTTGGTTGCAAGCATCCAGAACCCAGGCTGAAAAATTAGCATCGGGATCTTCCGTTTTCTCCTGCGCAACGCTGGCGTTTATTTCTTCGATAAGCTCATGCGGGAAGCGAATTCCCTTTGTGGTCGAACGCTTGTTTTTAGAACCTGTAGGCATGCCGTTTTCCTTTCTCGCTGAACGCACACTATACAAGGAAAAATATTTTTAAACACGTTGACGTGTATGTGCACCTAGCGCTAAGGTGTATGAACACCAAGAGTAAATTCATGGTGAAAAACGAAACCCGGCAGTGCGCCAACACTAACCGGGCTTCTGACCACAACATTATGAGGACTAATGCTATGGCTGACACCGATAGTAACACGGGCGCGTCTTATCAATCACTGCCGGATTATGAGAACCGTTACTCTGCCATGAGTGCCGCGCTGGCTCGTCTGGACTTTTCACACATGGATAATGACGAACTCTCGCAGGTCACAGAATATTGCGCCGAAACACAGGCCGGGCTTTGCCATTGCCTGAATTTCATTGGCGATGCGCTAATTACCTTTGCCGATAATGACGTGTGCGAATCGACGCCAGAAAGCTTGTGCCAGTTGGGGCATGGGTTAACTGCAATTAGTTTACTCATCCCTGCCCTTTCCGATATGCACAAACGAGCACACTCACTCACCGTCAGATAACCATCTGAATATAACCTGCCCGATTAAAGCTCTGCCGTGGATGACTCACGGTCAGGGCTTTTTTGCTTTCGTGACTCAATAACAATAACTCTCCCCATCCGATATTGAGTTGTTTGCAGGCAGCCTCCTCCTTTCCCGATAGCCTTCCCTACTGGCTGATTCCAGCGGGGTAGACATGCCAACACGTTTTATTTTCGCAGCACTCAACATGCCATTAAGCCACGACGCAGGACGCGACGGGGTTAGGCGGTTGAATACCTGCGCCTCGCGGGCATTCAACCGTGGCGTGAGGCGAGTAAATGCCATTTCGCAGAAAGGGCTCATTTGCGTCGCCCGAACCCACCCGCGAGCGTTTCCCCCAAGGGAAACCGAGCTGGCCGGGGGAGCCGAATAAATTTTGCCGCCCCAGCGAGCAAAAAGACGCGCCCACGCGTCGGTTTATTTGGGGGGCGTCAGCCCCGCACACCGTCGCCGCTAAGTCTCCGGCCACAAGCCGGTAGCGTGGCGCGACTACCCACTTTGAAGGCGTTTTCCCATTTTTTCGCTGACCGGAACGGGCAAAAGAAAAAGTGGGCGAAAAACGGCGTCTCAAAGGGGGTAGTCGCGCGTAGCGCGCGACGGTGTGCCGCCGTTGACGTTGGGGGTTTTGGCGTGGCGTCCAGCCGCGACATTACCCCCATGCGACAGGCAATAAGGGCGTCCAGCCCGCATGAACTGGCGCACGCCGTTCTGTGCCGGGAAATGTATTTTCCGGCACAGGGCTGCGAAGCGGCCACCGCATTCGCCTCATGACGTCGACTCATGCCAGTGGGCGAAGGTATTCCCCCATGCAATGAGGCGATAAAACCGAAAGAGCAAACACCCCAGTAAAATGCGAAGGAGGAACCATGCTGATTTCTGATTACCGTGAACGCCGGGCGCGTAGTCACGAAAAAATGCGACTTCTGCTCACCTTTTTGAGAGAAGAAACCTACAGCGACTTTAAAACGTTGATGCTGCTTTTTGATTATAAAAATCACAAGCCGCTTTATCTGTTGCTGGCAAAAGCCATCGACATGGGATTGATCCAAAAGCATGAAATAAACATCAAAATGGTGAAAACCTCTCTGTGGGGGATCACCAATGACGGATTATCCGTTGTTGCCACACCCCATGAGGATGGTTTTCCTGCACGGTTTGAGCCCTCGAAAGTCACTGGCTGGACACTGATGCAGCGCCTTGATCGTCAGCTAGCACGGCTCCTTCTTGAAAAGAAAGGCGCTTATGGGTGGATCAGCGGCGCTGATTCAACATTCCGCAGTCGCTACAAGGTATATCATCGCCCGGCCGGGGTGATAACGTTACCAGACGGAACCGTCATCGCCGTTGAGACTGAGCGCCATCTGAAAACCAAGGCCCGTTATCAGGCAATTATCACACAGCATTTGATAACTCGTACTCAAAAACGTTGGATGTACGTCTTCTATATCGTGCCAGATCCACAGAAAAAACGGGCTATCGAACTGCTATTAAATAGTGTCAAACACGCCATCGTGAATCATCAGCACATCCCGCTGGAAGCGAAGCACCGCAATGTTTTTCGGGTTTATACGGTTGAGGAGTTGAGGGGGTTGGATTTGAATCTTGGCTAATTGCTGAACAACCATGCGAAGTATATACTCACAGTATGCATAAAAGAGGATCACTATCATGAAACACCGTGTCAGCGTTACCGTGGACAAGGACAATTATCAGGTTCTGAGTGCTGCCGGAGTCAATATTTCCGGGCTGGTGAATGATGCCATTGGCAAAGAAGCCCGCCGCATCAAAGCTGAAGTGTGGAGAAAGGAAAACCGCGAAGGGATGGAGGAAGTCGCCCGACTCATCGCACAGCATGGCTCCTTTGCGGATGAAAACAGGAACTGGTGATCATGCAATTCATTGTTTATGAATACAAACGAGCCAGTCATTACAAAATGTTTGTCGATGTGCAAAGTGATATTGTCGAGACTCCCAAGCGGCGTATGGCTATCCCGCTTATCGAATCGCACCACCTGTCTGAGAAAGTGAATAAAACGCTGTTCCCGCTGATTCGCATCGATGGGGAAGATTATCGGCTGATGACCACTGAGCTATCGAGCGTTCCTGTTGAGGTCATTGGTGAAGTTATCGCGGATCTTGGCGGCTACGCAGATGAGATCAAGGATGCTATTAATCTTATGTTTTGGGGGATTTGAGAGGGGGTTCATTGTGCTTGCATCAAGTCTTATGCATAGCGTCTCTTAAGCTGAGTACAATCAGTATGTCGGAAGAGCTCTAAAAGTGAATGCCTCAGCTTATTGGTATACTTACAGGCCATAGCCTTATAACCCAGGGTGTTTCGCAACAATTTTCCCAGTCGTATTATCCAGTCGGTACTGCGAAATAGTTCCGTCCACAATGTGCTGGATAACGGCCTGAACTGTAGCCAATGGGACATTAAACCACTCTCTTGGAGTATAGATCTGACCATTATGGCTCTTGAGCGTAATGTTGAGCCGACGGGCAGCGAGGAAACCATGTACCAATGCCTCTAATTTTTGGGCATTGAGGTTAAAACACTGGCTGGTAGCCACAATCCTGACAGGTGCTTCAAGGAAAGTACGGTCTTTCTCGGCATGCTCAATGCGCTGCTCCACAGTTGTTTCAGTAAAACCAATTTTGTAAAGACTTTGTTTATAAGGAATAAGCGCTGGGTCTGTACTTGTGGTCGCGAGCACATAAACCAAGCCGGTCGGCACCGCAGTATCTGATGGTTGCAACGTCTTGCCATTGAGTTGCACCTTGCGCCCCTCTTTATCCCTCACCAAACCGTGAGTTAAGGATTGATAGAGCATGTTCATTTCGGTGCCATTCTCAAATATCAGTCGCAATCGGGCGTTGTAAGTACGGTACTGACCCAGACGTTCACCAGCACTATGGACATATCCCAGTAACCCATTAAGAATAAAAAAATCGCCTTCAACAATTTTCAATTTATGTGTAAAACGCTCAAGACTAAAAACCCCATTTTTTAATCCCTTATGCAGGCTATAAAACAAGGGTTCGAAACGCTGGAAGTCTTGACACGGCTGGCGCTGAGCAATGTCATCTGGCTGCTCTTTTTTATCAGCAGAAACATACTGTAAGCTGAAGATATCAGGTTCTGCAAAATTTAATAAACCGTCCTCATCGTCGGCAAAAATATCCTCTAAAGAAGTCACCAGTTCTGATTTGTTGGCATAGGATAATGGTGTTGGTTCAGCGGCTAGTGGGGTTCTACCATTTTCAATATGATTTGAAGCCAGAAGCCCCCGGCAATCCAGCGTTTGCAACGAAGCACATATGTTGGGATTTTCTTTAATGATGCGCAATCGTCTTGCCAGGCGTTTTTCATCAAGAGAAGCGGCGCTGTTTTCAGTTGGCATACGGCCATGCCGATCGTAAAACGCGGCAATTTCAGCAAACTGATTGCCAGCCAAATCGACAGGACTCGCCTTGTGCTTCAGAGGGTGAACATTCAATAAACAGAGATCATCTTCTTCACTGAGGATCTCATCTAATGTTGATTTGGCCGCTAATCGCGTTGTCGATAACCGGATCATTTTACTGCTCCTGATTAGCCAACTTCTGTTGCTTCATTTTGCGGATAAAGGCGAGCGCTTCGGCATAACGCTTCTCAATCGGATCACTGGCATTCAGCGACGGCTCTCTCTGTTGCTCTCGGGTGAACTGCTTGATCTTAGGCCAAAGTATAATTGCTTCTTCTTCGGAGACCTGCGATCGGCTGGCACTTACCGCTTCCTGAATGGTTTTCAGCATAGGCGCAGTTACCGATTTAGAGAGAATTTCATAAGCACCATGGAACGGATTAACCGCATCTATCAGGTCTATATCCAAATTATCAATACAGATGAACTTTTCACCCATCTTCAGGAACTGCTTACCTGCGACACTGTTTACTGACTCTTCTTCAGCGCCATTCGCCATATCCACATTGGCATCCTGCGGCAGGTCTTCCCAATCAACCACGCCCCCTTTCTGAGTGATCAACATACTTTGTAATACTCCTATGCGTACCTGTTCCTGCTCTTCGTCGGTCAAATCTGGGTAAAGCGTCTGAATCACAGCAGGCAAAGCCACTTGAGTGAAAGTTTCGGGGGGTGTGGTTTCACTGATTGTCTCTTTGACCAACTGTTCGTTAGCCATCAGAGTCGCCATAATTTCGTTCTTGTCACTGTTCAGAATATCCAATACTTTCGGGGATACCGGTGAGGTTGCGGAATCATCTACAAGCAAAGTATTGGGTGGCAGTGGCTGACCGTCCCATTGAGAACGAGGCTTAAACTGGATGTTGGGAGCCAGGATCTGCTCCATCAATAACGACGTGGTGATCGCCTTAAGCATATTATTGACCGATGCCTTCACGTCATCATCCTGTGCATCAGGTTGAGCGATGAGATTGGTAAACTGAGCATGCGTTTTTCCCGTACAATCTCGGGTCGCCCGGCCGATAATCTGCACAATTTCTGTCAGAGAGCTGCGATAGCCAATCGTCAACACATGCTCACAGTAAGGCCAATCAAACCCTTCTTTCGCCATGCCTAAGGCGATGATGATGTCCATGTCATCAACCGCTTTGATATTACGTAAATACGCCTGGATTTTAGGTCGTTCGTTAGGATTATCATCAACCAGATTGGCTAATTTGAGCTCACAGCCATTTTTTCCCGCAATATGGTAAACCCCAGTCAAAGGATCGCGTTTTATCACGCTGCCAAGCACATCGATGATAGCATCGACCTCTCCGTATTTATCTTTGGTTGATTCACCGGAATTGACATTCGGAATATGAATAATCGTTTTTTTGCTGGTATCGAGTACCGTGGGCAATGCATCAATATAACGCCCCTGATAAAAATGATAACCAATACCCAGAGATTTAAGATATTGATAGCCATTCAGCTGCTCGTAATAGGTGTATGTCACCTTAGTGAACAGCGCTTCATCCTCAGGCAACAGGATCGGCACGGTATCGCCTCGGAAATATGATCCGGTCATGGCAACGATATGCGCACTCGATTTTTTTATGAGCTCATCAATAAGATTACCAAGCCGATTATCACCATCGGCAGAAACATGGTGAAACTCATCAATAGCCACCAGGCAATTATCGAAATCTGTTACCACTAATTTATCAAAGGCAAAACGCAAGGTCGCATGAGTACATATCAGAATACGTTCGTTGCCCTGCATAAAGCGTTGAAAAGCCTGAACCTTACCCGCTTCCCCACCATCCACACACAGATTGTTCTCGGATGTAACACGCCAGTCAGCAAAAAAACCTTGTTCGGTTAAATTGGTCTCCTGAAAAGAGCCACCGATAGACTTTTCCGGAACGGCGACAATCACTTTTCGCACGCTCTGATTTTCCAGCTTATCCAGCCCCAGAAACATTAACGCACGCGATTTTCCCGAAGCCGGAGGGGCCTTGATCAATAGATACTGACTATTTCGTTCAGCAAAAGCTCGGGCCTGCATTTCACGCATTCCCATCGAATTAAGGCCGGTACTTTGCCCCGTCTGACCATACTCAACGTGCAATAAATTATTCATTATGGTTTCCTGCGTTGGCCGGTGTTCTGCTCTTTCTTGGTTTAGCCTGAGTTACTGTCAGTTTCTGCGTCAGTGCTTCATAACGTGCCAGCAGGCAGCTTAAGCGGTCGGCTGCATCTTTGAATGGGGGCTCACGGTAAAGTCGATCCACCGCGGTATCGAGAGCCTGATGGGCGGTTAACAGCTTTTGCGGCATCTTATCGGGATCATAGAGTTCAGCGAGTGTACGTCCTGGGAATTCTTCACGGATTAAAATCACGTCTTCGGCAAGAATCTCGATTTCTTTGCGTTGTATTTCGGTCACTTCAGGCCAGGGAAAAGGGTTGTAAACTACCGATGCAGAATAGCGATAGTCACTTTTCAACCTACCAGCTACCAACCTCATCCAGTCGTTATGCATTAAAGAAGAAAGTATGCCGAATTCGTATAGTGTGCCGTTGGGAATAATATAATTAAGGTTTGTTGAAATTACCTCTGCATTAAAAAAACCTAGGGGAACATAGGTGCGACGCTCTGATGACACGCTGGGAACTAGGATATAGTTATTAGGGTTATTTAAATCCCGAAATTGATGTGGCCGCTCTGCCATTTTTTGTGCACCTTTATCAGGACTTTTCCTGCGTGTTTCCGCTACACGCTGCACTCGCTGATAAACAAGTGGCATTGCCTGAAGCTCATCATTTGTTATCCCTACCAGCCATAAACACCAACGCTCTTTGCTATTTAAATACTCATCGGCCCCCAACAATTTCTTAATCCAGCGTTCAGATTTGGGTTCTTTTTTTAATAACTCATCCCGTTCCTGCCTACTTAACAATAAGTGTCCACCATCAGTTGGCTTATTGCCAAATAATAAAGATGACACTCCGTTAACCATCGGTTTATTCCGTGAAAAAATAGTAATATTACTCCCCTCAATCAAATACGGACTAATATTATCAATCTGCTTACAATGCCACTCTCTATTAACTCTCTGATATAATTTTCTTGTTCTTGATTGAGCTGATAACCCGATGATAATTACGTGAACAGCTGCTTTATCACGGGCATTGTTCACCCATGGAAAAGTTGGATAAGCAAAATGGATATTTAGCCCGAGGGAAAAAATTGGCGGCCACAGTGTCGCAACCTGCTCTCCCTGACAAATGGAATTGGTTGCTACCAGGGCCAGCTCAGCACATGAATGTTGAATGTATTGCGCCCCTTTCCAGAACCAGCAAGCAACAAAATCTAAGGTTCCTAACGCTTTGAAGTCGCTAAATACAGCCTGCATATCAGCACGTTGCTCATCTGAACGTCCCAGTGTTCCTAAAAAGGGCGGATTACCGATTACATACACTTCATCATCAACTTTTTTAGGACAGACCTGATACCAGTCAAGACGCAAGCTATTACCACTATGAATATTTCCACTTTCACGTAACGGCAATGCCAGTGGCGCGAAACCAAACGCTTTTTCCCACTGACTATTCACCTGGTGCTCCGCCAGCCAGAGGGATAACCGAGCGATCTGGCTGGCGAAGTCATCAATCTCAATGCCGTAAAACTGTGACAGATGAAGACCGCTCATTGAAAATGTTTGAGGTTCCAGCTCACGCAGAGCTTCAATCACTTCAATTTCCAGATTGCGTAACGCTTTGTAGGCCACAATCAGGAAATTACCGGATCCACATGCAGGATCGAATACTTTGATCTTGCCGAGTCGCACCAGTAACGCTTTAAGCCCCTTGGCATTGTTACGTTGTTTATCCAGTTCAACGCGTAACGGATCAAGAAACAGGGGCTGAATCACCTTCATGATATTGCGATATGAAGTGTAGTGCTGCCCTAAGCGGCTGCGCTGTTCCACATCAATCACAGCCTGGAACATGCTGCCGAAAATGTCTGGGTTAATCTCACTCCAGTTCATGGTTCCGCATTCGAGTAAGATCTTGCGCCCCTTTTTGCGCAGTTCGGGAACCGGTTCATCGCTGGCAAACAATCCACCATTTACATACGGAAATGCTGCAAGATGGGCGGGTAGCCTTTGCCGCTGCGGGCTGTCAGGCTTCTCATCTAACACACCAAATAACTGATAAAGAAATGAATCCAGATCGCTGCCATCTTCTTCGGTAAAACTTTTGACAGCAGACGTGAACTGGGCGAGGGCAAAAATACCGGTGTCTTCGGCAAAAAGGCAAAATAACAAGCGAGTCAGGAAGACGTTAAGGGCATGGATATCTTCCGACTTACTGAGGTCATTGTGGACTCGGATGAGGTCAAACAATCTCCCCATCTTCTCGGCGGCCTTCACATCAGCAGGGTTTTCACTGCTGATAATGGCTTTCTCAAGGCCCACTAACGGCAAAAAGAAACCATAGTTGCTATGTAACTCGTCCATTTCAATGTCGAGCCGCTCTTTACTTGCGGTATCCCAAGCCAGAAAGCGAGTAAAATCAGTGATCAGCACGAAGCGGATCTTATTTTTAGCTATCGCTGGGTCATCAATGCACTGATTTAGCAGAGTCTCAAGCTCTTCTCCTTCCGCAGCAGACTGAAACCAGAGTTTATTCTTGATACCGACCTGACCAGGCTCTTTAGCGATGTTACGGCTACTGCCCTGACGCACCTGTGTAATCGTTGGTTTATCTACAAGCGGTATATAGTTATGGCAAAAAACAAGTTATGCATTCTGAAGGATCATGTATGGCAGTGAATCAGGCGAGGATTTTCGAGCAGCTTGAACAGATAACCCACGAGCTGAATCGTGATGAATTTATTTATGGTTTTATGGCCGCTTTTGATTTTCCTAAATCAACAATTATGCAGATGAGCGTTATCTGGCGATCTGGCATTCTCCGTGCTTTTAGCAGGAGGAAATGGCGTGTTAATAGGCTATGTCAGGGTATCAACAAATGACCAAAACACCGATTTACAACGCGAAGCGTTGGAACGGCTAGGATGTGAACAGATATTTGAAGAGAAAATCAGTGGGACTACAGAGAAAAAACCGAAACTCAATAGTGCTCTGAAGGCATTACAGGCGGGGGATACGCTCGCGGTGTGGAAACTGGATCGATTGGGACGAAGCATGAGACAACTTGTCAAATTAATGGACACGTTGCAACAACGCGGGATTCATTTTCGTAGTGTGACCGATTCCATAGATACCGCCACGCCAATGGGAAGGTTTGTTTTTCACATTATGGGTGCGATGGCTGAAATGGAACGAGAGCTTATTGTCGAACGAACCCGTGCGGGTTTGGCTGCCGCTAGGGCTAAAGGACGCATAGGCGGACGCAGGCCCAAGCTAACGCCGGAGCAATGGGCGCAAGCCGGACATCTTCTGGCTAATGGCGTCCCGCGCCAGCAGGTGGCACTGATTTATGACGTAGCAGTAGATACCTTATATCGAAAATTCCCCGTCGGCAGAAAACTGAGGGCCAAAACGTAACGTTGAAAAGATCAAGTAATCTATTTTTGGTAAACCTGTCTTCCAGCAGAGAGACAGGTTTACCACTGATTATCCAGCCTATTCCTCACAGGCCCATGCAGCTACAGCCGACACTAGATATTCCACTGTTCAGGTACGGAAACCGCATACTCGATGCCAATTTCTCTGAAGTGTGCCTCGGCAGACTTGATTTTGGCATTTTCTGAGGGTCTCCTTTTTTGTTCATCCATGGTGCTCTTGGTTTCGCGAACCATATAGATGCGGTCTTCGCCTTCTTCGGATTTGATGATGGCCCAGTCGGGGTTATAAGGGCCAACCGGCGTGTCGATCTGGAATCTTGGCGGAAGCTTCATAAACAGCCTGATATCCTCGCGGTGATCGAGAAACTCGGCGAACTTTCGCTCCGGGCTGTCCGGCCCGCCATCAAACACGACGTAATCAAAATCGGTTTTCTCAGGGTGTTCGACGCGGTACAAATGCTCTTTGAAGAAATCCTTTTCGGCAAGGCCATCGGCTTGCAACTCGCGGAGTTCATAGATGGAGCCGCCGATCTTTTCATACTGAACGCCTTCAACAATGACGCGCTGTAGTTCACCCTCTACGCAACGGCGTACCATCGCCATGAAGTCGTTCGGATTGGCAATGAACTCATCCAATCTTCCGCTACCAATGAGAATATCCACCAGCGTCTTGCGTGTAAGAGACGTACCTTGCTGCAACTCACCGATAATGTCCGGCAGGTCATAACTGCCTTTGAGATCGACAGTTCGTGCCCCCAGTTCTAGCCCTTGCGTGCCGCCACGTAGCACCCTGACACCAGCACGAGTGACATCAATACGTAACGGCTGAATTTTGGGTTCAGCCTTGATCGCCTTTATGCACGTCTCAACCAGCATAGGGTGTTTAACTGTCACCCGATAAGTGGTTTTCTGGCTGATAGCGCTCCAAAGCCTCTCAAAATCCGGCGAGGCGTAGAGCTCTTTGTTGAATTTCCGTTTGGCCCGCGCACTTACGGGCTTCACATATTTCTCAATACCCGCATTAAGAATGCAGTGGATAATATCTGTTTCGTAGGGCCTGAACTCAGCCGGCAAATGTAGTGAGAATCCTGCTGCATCCGGCAGAAACATGGAAGTTGTCTTACCATCCTTGATGAATCCTGAGTTTTCCAGATGCTTGAATATGGCAGAAGACATCCTGAACCCCAGCATGTCATCGGTCATCGCACCATGAGGATCCCGTTTCATCAACTTGGCAAATTCATTGGGGCGTACCTGTCCGATGGCTACCCCCGCCTCCCTGTATTCAGCTTGCAGGTTCTGAGCGAACGTAGCATAAGACTCGTTAGCAACTACCGTGAGTTGTGCAACGCTACGATCGGAAACACGCTCATAGCCTTTTACTGTTTTCGCCACTGGCAGGCGCAGACCACGTCCCAAGGTTTGCCGACGTTCCGTTTCCGCGCCCATTTCACGCAGCGTACAAATCTGAAACACGTTAGGGTTGTCCCAGCCCTCGCGCAGTGCGGAATGGCTAAAGATGAAGCGTACTGGTTCTGCGTCGTCCAGCAGACGCTGCTTGTCTTGCATAATGAGTTTGTAGGCATCGTCATCTTTAGCTGTTGTGCCTGACGAATCCACAAAGGTCGTGCCAACACGTGTTTTCAGTTGGGAAAAATACGCCCGCCGTAATTCGCAAGGATCCTGCGGCAGCAATGTTTGGTAGACGCCAGACTTGCTACGCTCTTCCCTGAACACCTCATCGAACCACTTCGTGAACTCGCCGTTTGCGTCTTCGTTGTTCACCCCGTCGCCGAGAAAACTCGCCACCTTGTCGACGAAAAACAGACTCAATACTTTAATCCCCTTCGGGCGCAACATCGCTTCCTTGCGCAAATGCTCACGCACGGTTTCCCTAATCATTTCCTTGTAAATCGCGCCCGTGGCGCCCCCCAAGGACTCACCTTCGTGCAGCAGATTCCCATTCGGCATCAGTTCAATACTGGCCGGGTCACCGAACGCGGCGATGCTTAAAGCATTAATACGCCAGCCAGTATAAGCAGGATTTCCACTGACGTCTGACAATTCCTGATGCGGTTTGACCTTTTTGCTACGACGCGCGATAGATCCATCGGCCTTGCGACAAGCCAGTTCAAGTTTCGCGGCTTTCGTGTCTTTCACTTCGAGCAACTTGACGTATGGCGCAACGTCCGCACCGTGCTGTGCGACCTCAGCCACAACGATCTGCTTCACCAAACCGAGATCGTGCGCGTCAACCGGATCGAGCCGGTAGACCAGATTTCGTCGTTGCTTGTGCGTGGCCGAGTAGCGCAGTGTAAATACGGGATCGAGCTCGCCCACTGCCGACTGCGATAGTAGCGACTCCATATTCTGTGGTTCATCCATGATCACCACGGGATGCGTGCCTTTCAGGTAATCCAGCGGACGCAAGCCATTGAGTTTGTCGCGCTGCTGGTGAATGATGCGCGTATTCTTGTTACCGCGTATCGCATCGATCGTCATCACCAGTATTTGCACGTTGGTCGCAGTAGCAAAGGCCTGTACTTCCTCAGCCTTGTCGCCGCTGTAAACATTCGCATCGAAAGGCTGCGCCGGATAGAGACTGCGGAAGTGCTCCCGCATCAGACGAATGCTGGTGTTGACCCCCTCACGGATGGCGACGCTGGGAACGAGGACGATAAACTTGGTGAAACCATATTTCTTGGCCAGTTCGAAAACAGTGCGCAGATAAACGTAAGTTTTGCCCGTACCGGTCTCCATTTCGATGTCGAAATCCAGTTTATCATCAACCAGCTTTTCGCTGACCTCCAGCCCGTTGCGATCCTGCACCGTTTGTAAGTTAGCAAGGATAGTGCCTTCATCCAGTACCAGATTATTGCCGATAGCGCCGATCTCCTGTTCGATGCCTAAATCCAGTTCACCTTCCCGGCTAGCAACATTGCCACGCAAGGCAATCGCGATCTTGTCGGCATCCTTTGGCTGACCATCGAACAAATCCACCACGGCGTTGATGGCATCAAGCTGATATTGCTGATACGAATCAAATTGAAAGCCCGTATTTTGAGAATGACTGTTCATCACGCCGTCCTCAGCTCAATACCTTTGCTTCTGGCATATTGAGCAATATTGGTTTTCAGTTCGTCGTCACCGTGGAAGGCATCTTCCAGAACGATCAGGCGCGTAGGTTCGGCATTCACCAGTTCCCGCAATTGTTCCAGTGTGGGTTTAGTTCGCTCGTTTAAGTACGCCAGCAGATGGGGCTTGTCTGCGTCGCCAACGATGGCATGGATGTCCAGCCCGGCGATAGTCTGTACACTGAGATGTTCGTTCAACGAATAGCCGAGTTTCAGCAGCAGCTCAGTAAGCAGGTCATCGGGACTGGCCTCATCAGTGCTACTGCCACGCAGGTCGAGCAAATGCTGGGTTAGCTTATCTGGTTCGATATCGCTGGTGACTCGCCATTTGGTGAAATTGGTGTCCGTCAGCTTATAGGCGCGGAAGCCGGTATCTATATTGCTTTCTGCAACATCGGATTTTATTTTCTCGCCCGCTAGTTCGATGCGCTTGCGCGAGATATCAGCAATAGTGGCAAAGCCTGCCTTGCGCGCTTCTGAAGCTTCAGGAGTAGGTTCAGGTAGTTGTACCATGATAAAACGACGTTTGCCGTTGTCTTCAGCATTAAGCTGCATTACGGCATGAGCGGTGGTGGCACTGCCAGCGAAGAAATCAAGGATGATGTCTTCATCACTCATGATTTGCTCGGCAAGTGAAAAAATAAGCGAAACAGGTTTCGGAAAACTGAAAACACCATTTCCAATTAGTCCGTTTGTTTCCCTGGTTCCCACAGCGGTATTTGAATCAGTTATTACCGAACTCATATTCTTAAAAAGACTTCGCATTTCTTTAAGAAACAATTTATGTCTGGGGCGACCACCAGAAGTCGCTGGGAATAAGATTCTGCCTTCCATGATCTTTTTTCGCATGGTTTCCGGTTCGAATCGCCATCCTTTCGGTGGGCACCCATAATTTTCGCAAGTGGCAGGGTTTATCAGGTCATAGTGTAAGTTTGGTCGAGCATCTTTTGCCGCTAATCCTGTAAGATCGGCACTACGCCATGGGCCACGTGGATCATTGTCTGGATTATTAAACTTCGTTTTGTCTTTTTCCGTTCCACGAAAAACAGCATTCTCAGTTTTTGAATAAACGAGAATGTACTCGTGGTCAGTTGAAACACCCGTCGTAGCTCGAGTATCTTCGCTTACTCTAGACTTCCAAATAAGTTGCGCAATAAAGCGCCCTTCACCAAAAACCTCATTGCAAAGTTTACGAAGGTTCTCCTGTTCATTGTCATCAATCGAAATAAAAATCACTCCATCATCGGTGAGCAAATTACGGGCTAACTTAAGGCGCGGGTACATCATGTTCAGCCAGTTGGAGTGATAACGCCCTTCGGTCTCGCTGTTGGTGGAAACTTTCTTACCTTCCTCGTTCACCTGCCGCGTCCACTCCAGATAACTGTCCAGCCCTTCCTTGTAGTTATCGGGATAAACAAAATCCTTTCCGGTGTTGTAAGGCGGGTCGATATAAATCAGCTTGACCTTGTTGTGATAATGTCGTTGCAGGATCTTCAGTACTTCGAGATTGTCTCCCTCGATAAACACATTCCGCGTCGTGTCCCACTCTTTCGAATTGACGGAATCTGGTTTTAGGGTGGCGGTAGTCGGTGCCTGTGCGGCGCGCAGCGCGCGCTTTTTGCCCGGCCAGAACAGGCCAAAGCGCTCATTACTGTCAGCCACATCATCGGCCAGCAGTTCACGAAGTTTTTCGACATCCAGCTTGCCATCCGCAACAACCTCTGGAATTAGTTCGGCAAGCTGACCAGCCAGTTCGGTACGGAAATTCGGGGTAGTGCTTGGGATGTCAAAGAGGTCGCTGCTGATATCGGAAGGTGATGAACAAAACTCATCCTGCTGACCCTCAGCCAAGGCATCAATACTGCAATGTTGTTCCGCATTTTCTTTCTGTTTAGCGCTAAATTCAGTAATACGTTCATTTGCCATACTGATAATCCGGTGTGTTTTAGTGATTGTTGTACGTTATATATGGATGTTACGGGTCATTGGTTCGATAGCAATACTTAATTTAGCACTTCAGAGTGAGGATGCCTGCTGATTCTGACTGATGCCGCACCGGATTATCAGTGTGATATGTAAAACACGTCGTCTGAGTAGACTGCCTGGTAAGTCGGGATTCCCGACATAAAAAATGACGATATTTAGCTCAACATCGTCATCTAAAAGTTATCTACATCGCTACAGTGGGCTGATAAGCACCCTATCAACTGAATTCACTGAGATAGCGCCGGGTGGCGGAAGCCTCTTACCGTTTTTCGCTGCTATAGCCTGAAATCGAAGTAATTCCACAGAGGCAATTTTCAAGGCATCATCATGCGTTGAAGCCGTCACAGACAGGTTATCAAGATCGGAAAATTTCAGCGTAACCGTTGTATCATCGGCAGCAATATCCGCTGGGTAAGGAACAAAGATGGAGGCGAGTTTTTTAGCCTGTTTCTTATGTGCATCCAGTTTGCTCACGAGGTGTGTTGCACGAAGGTGGGTGTAGCGTTTCAACATATTCATCGATTTATGACCTGATATCGCCGCCACTTCCATAACATTTAGCGTTCCCAGTTCAAAGAATCGGCTGATTGCCTCATGTCTGAGATCGTGAAAATGTAGATCGTCGATAGCCAGAGCCTTCAAAGCCACACGCCATGCGCTTTTAAACCCACTCGACGTGTAGCTAAAAATATAGCCATTCTCATGATGTGGCCGTTCACCTAAGCCACTCAGAATTTGCCGCGCTTTTGATGACAATGGAACGTCTCGCGATGTCCCATTTTTCGTCAAAGGTAAATGGGCAACGCCGAGGCGAAGATCGGTATATTCCCATCGCAACGACAAAATTTCGCCTTGCCGCATTCCCGTTTCCAATGCAATGTGAAAAATAGCCAATAATTCAGGATTTTTATCTTTGAAGTATCTGGTTAACCGTCGCTCTTCATGAGTCGTTAACCTCCGGGTACGGCCTGACGATACGGTAGGCTTGCGAATATTTTCAACAGGGTTTATAGAGCATGTGCCCCACTCAACTTTTGCCAGATTATAAAGCGCCGATAACAATGCTAATTCCAGTCGCACAGTATTCGCACTTATCGGCTTTTGCGTTCTGGCGTTAAATTCCGATAATCTAGTATCTCTATATTCTGCAATGTCTATGGATGAAATTTCATCCATATTTCTGTTAGCCAAACGAGAACGCTTAATAACGTTGATTCGATAGAACTCCTGCAATTGTCCTCGTTTATGTCGCGAAACCGTGGAAAAATATTTATCCAACGCTTTACTTAACAGTATATTTTTTATACGTTTTTTCACTACTATTGTCTTCCCTATTGGTCAAAGGGAAAGACAATACAACAAATTAGAGAGCGCATTTAGGTCTCTGCTCGCATGAACCTTCCAATGCGGCGCGGAGTGGCTCAGGGGCTGAGCTCATTTTTTCTGTTCCCACGGTGCAAGTGTTTGCATGGTGTTGCGCAGCGCGGCATTGGGTGCAGGAACCTGATCCAAGCGGGCGAGGAATTCCTGATAAGCATCTGAACCTGCCATGATAATCGGCTGATCGATCAACGTCTCCTCAGTAACGGCTTGTTCATCTGGCTCGGTACGTAAATTTAATGCCACGTGTTTAGCAGAAACGTCTTTTTCTGCCGACATAATGTCATCCACCAACCTTCTCTTCGGTAGAGTAATTATACAGCTCAAGTTGGGCTTATCTCATTATGATTTACAGGTGATATGGGGAATCGAACCAAAGGAACGAACTGGGCATTCCTTTATCGGATGTGACCCATCATTATGATCTATCTATGAAAATACGGGTCAACCTACGGGTCTTGACAACAGCCACGGTTAAAATTTATGCTAAACTTCAACTTAATAGAAAGCTGAATGTTCCCGAGTCCGGGCACCATTCTTCAGAGCCTGTTCGTTACGAGGTGTCTACTCATAACGGGCATGTTAAATGGGTTCGATATCAGAACTGTGTAACCCTACAAGTACACACAGTGAAGAAGTTGAGACTCACAAGCGGGTGCATATTAGCGTATGCGCCCGCTTTTTATTGCCCGCGGAATACTTGCAACTTTTCCTTTTTCTGTCAAGCCAGTGTAAAGAACAACGCTAAATCCGCCTTAACATTAGCCGGCTAACAGCGTAACTCACCTTCCAGCGCTGCACGGATACTGTCTATATTCGATTCCACATATTCCAGCGTGGTGGTCAAGCTGGAATGCCCTAGCAGGTTTTTCACGATATGCAGGTTCCTGTCCGGGCTCTTCATCATTTCCGTGGCCAGCGTATGGCGGAAACGGTGAGGACTGACCGTAAAACGGCATTCATTTGACAGTCGTCGGAAGAACGACCGCAGTGGTATCTCTGACATCGGCGCCATATCATTGCTCGCCCGGCCAATAAACCGATAAACATTAAACAATTGTTCATCCGGTTGCGCCTCACGCGCTATTGATTCCTCTATCAGCCGACTCAATCCCTGGTGTAACGCAGAAATTATCGGCACGCGGTGTTCACGATGATTTTTCGACCCTTCCGGGCGCAAATTGATTATCCCCGTATCCAGGTTCACATCGCTCAGACGGATGTGCAGCAGCTGGTTCTGACGCATACCGGTATAACGCAACGTATCGAGCACCGTTTTCCAGAACCAGGCGGGATACAGTGCGCATTCATTAAAATGCGCCCCTACTCCCTGACGTTCCTGCTCCAGATGCTGCGCCATGAGGCGATCGATCGCGTCCAACTGCCCCGTTGAAAGTGTTTTCTTACGCTTCATATCAGGCCGTGTAATCACGTTATTAAACGGATTCTCGGTATGGGGCAGTAATCTTGCTTTTATGCCGTGATTAAATATCGCTCGCATGTGAGCCACTTTATTATTCCAGGTTCTTGCCGACACTTTCTTTTCTGTCAGCAAGTGTCGACGCCAGTTCAATACAGCCAATCGGTCTACTCGAGCCGGCGATATATCAGTAAACCGGATAAATGAATTGGTTACCTTGCGGTAACTCCACTCCGTCGCCGGCCTCAATGATTTAGAAAAAAATAATCATCCAGTAGATTTTCATAACCGATATCAGTCATGGGTTGTCCTTAATTCAATTATTGGGTGAAATAAACAAACTGCTATTTACCAGTCTG
Organism: Musicola paradisiaca NCPPB 2511; assembly: GCF_000400505.1. Classification (NCBI taxonomy): domain Bacteria; kingdom Pseudomonadati; phylum Pseudomonadota; class Gammaproteobacteria; order Enterobacterales; family Pectobacteriaceae; genus Musicola; species Musicola paradisiaca. The sequence continues at coordinate 3,523,370 of NZ_CM001857.1, forward strand.
TCTTTACAGGTCGGAAATAGATTTACCGGTATCATATACCCTGATATTTTCTCGTATCTCCCTTCTTTGTCCGGATTGTCATAAATACGGTAGGTATAAATTCCCTTGCCATTCCGCGTATGGTGATATGCGCAGTCTTCAAACGATTGCTGCAGGACGGATTTATCCAGACCGATATGTGATGATGATAAATACCTGAAAAAACATTCCGGTGTTTTCAGAAATAAAAAATGGCTGACCACATGGGCAATACCGGTTTTCTCATTTACCGATAAAGCATCGGAATAAATATTCTCAGCCAACCAGTCAAAAAATATCTGGCCCGGTTGCCGTCCATCCGGCGCCTTATCGTCTGGTACGGGAAAAAGCTGACTGTCCAGAATGGAAAGCGTATCAATATCCGTATTATGTTGTGCATCGACGTCCTGTGGTTCGTTGTCTTCAGCCCCACCCACGGCAGGTAGTGCGGAAATCAGCCCTTCCCCGGATAGGGTGTTGACAGTCAGATTCAGATTCTCATCAGGCTTATTATTATAATGCGTGTTTTGTTTTTCTATTTCGCTGTCTGCCTTTGTAGAAACCGGATGTTCAACTGAATAATTGTCAGCATGCTGCGGTATAGTGGCATCCGATGATGCTGCAACACCCGGTAATATCTGGCATTTTTCACCAGAAACCCCGCACTTTTCCCAGGCATCATCGATAATCACGGAAACTATCCCACCCGTCGCGCCTTCTGCCAGGCTCGACAGTAATGTCTGCAGTACCGATGGCCACTGAGCCAACCAACGTAGCGCAAGCGGTGGGAGCAGACGCCCCGCCATCATCAAACGCCAGCCCCCGTTCGCCGCCGTGGCATCGTGACGAAAACGGTACGCATCCGACGGCATACTCACTGTCGGGAACCACGACTTACCGGTACGCATTTCCCCTTGGTACGCCCCCAGCTCACCCGACAGGCTGAACAGTGCGACATAGTAGATAGCCGTACACCAGGCTGAACTCTGTGCCGCCTGCTCTTCCGGTGGGGCACCCGGCGGCAACAGGTGGGACTTGGACAATCGAACGGCACACACTGACACCGACAGCATCGCATCCAGTAATCCACCAAGTCTCCCGTATGTGCCCGACATCAACGGCAACGCCTGAGCCTGCTCGGCAAGCCCCCGTAGCGGGGCAAGCCATAATACGTCGAACATATCGGCCGACAGTGGGCAGTTTTCCCATAGCGCCTGCATCAGTCGCGGGCGCTCCGCCTCCGCTAGCAACACCTCGGCTGGATGTGGGTAAATCCAACTCCCGTCCGGTATTCTCCTCTTGACCCGAGTTGTGGGGGATCTCTCACCGTTATCCGCTGACAACCTGAATACCTGTTTTTTCAGCCAGCTCAACATAATTTCCCCTTCTCACATGAAAATGGGTTATTAAGCTATGAGCCGCTCTGCCCCTTTCAATCACAATTTCATTTCATGGCTGAATACAAAAAATGATAGTTATGTTGCTGGTTATCCTGATATGGCTGCTCGTTATTTTATTGCTGGCGCTGGTGATTATCGGTTCGTCTCTCGCTGTACTCACGCCCGATATCCCGGTGTTTGCGGCAATCATTATGTTTGCCGCCTTACTGGCCCCTCCGCTCTGTTTTAAAATGGGGTATTGGCTGATTGGCCATGCCAATCGGTCCTATTTTCTGGTCAAAAAATTGCGCTGCCGTCCCCGTATCCCCACTGTGGCACTGCACGTCAATAACGTCAGAAATACCCGCCGACTGCGAACGGCACCGGACGAACTGGAATGTGCCTGGAATGAACTCATCAACCATATTAATGGCATCGCTAACGGCAAGACCCAGATCCTGATGCAGTCGCATCTGTTCACCGGCAGCAAAATCAGGCGACTGAAAAATACCTTTCCGCACATGCGTATTCACGTCCGGCAATGGCGTATGTCACGGTGGCAGGAGGGCCTGTTCAGGGCTACCGAACTCTGCAAACAGTGGCATTATCCTCAGATCCGTCCTCGTGGATTTATGCTGGTCATCCGTGCACGCAACGGAAAAATCATTTCAGGTGCAGATACAATTTCTCCTGTCACCTCGTCGACAACGTATTCAACATGACGACATAAACAGATTCGATCAGAACGATCGAATCTCTCCGTTATACAAAAAACCGTGCTGCGTATTTAATAAGTTCACGTATTCGATTTGAATACAACAGCGTCAACACCAGGGAAATTTTACGATGAAGCCGAATCTGACATCGCTCATGGCCGAAATGGCAGCCATGGCGCTCAATACAACAGACCAGAATATGGCACCGAATAATGGCAGTAACAAAGGCCCTTTTTCAGTCAGATTTCGACCGTCAACAAAATTATTTATCGAAAAACAATCCGCATTATTGGGCATATCCGGCTCGGAACTGGTCAACCTGATGGTTGAAGGCGCCATCAGGGAAATCACGATGCCGTTTGCGCATCAGGCAACCCGTGTTTACGAACGTTTTGTATTACTCATGCGCGCTCACGATATCGGGATTGTCCAGACGGCAGATCTGTTAAAACCATTTAAATAACTTTGCATATTACCGCTCCACTTTAGCCAAGCCGTGTTGATTTCCGGGGAACGGCGAAGCGGCATTCATAAACAGCTTTACCTGTTCAAGTAACCGCCACATGTGGCGGCACTGATGATTGCGCGTTATCGTTTCGTGTAACGACAACCACAGCAACTCTATCGGATTCAGCCACGGCGAATAGGTTGGCAGGAACAGCAACCGGAATTTCGTATTTTTCTCCAGCCAACGTTCTACCTTGCGGCTTTTATGGATGATGTAATTATCCACGACTAACGTAATGGTTTTTGCTTTTCGGTATGTACGCCGTAATATTTCTAACAGACTGATAGTTTGTTGGGCTTCTTTACGCATTCGTTGTCGTTCTTCATCTGGGATTGCGGCTATGATCGGCATTGCTCAGTCCGGTTGGTGGTTTGTTTTGATTTGGCGATTGATCAGATCGCGCAACTCGGACTGAGTTCCTTCCAAGTGATCTACTATTTGGCGAAGTTATTTAGAGTACCAGACCGTTACTGCATTAATAGTTCAATTATGAAGTAAATAAAAACAGTCAGTTATCTTAATTTATTGAACCATTTGTAGAATCCATCGGCATTTTGTTCAGATAATTTATACTTATTTGTTCAGTGTAATTTCCTGGCCTAAGCACAATCAGACGCTCAAACCACAGTGTCTTTAATGTATTAAACAGATCTGGCGCTAATTCGGTTATCAATGAAGAGAGTTGATTATTGCCATATTGGCAGCGGTTGAGTAAATAATACATCGCCTCTGTTATAGGATATTCGGCATGTGTTGTCCTGCCATACAGATAAAAGTTTGTTTGCATCCGTTTTTTATCTCTCTGCTGAACGTCCTGGCGTAGACCAATATGGGGAGGAAGTGACAACGACAGTTGCAGAAGATTATGTTCGTTCAAGGCCTTCTTGTGGACAATGAAGTTATCGACAACCAACAAATCCAGCTCACAGGTCAAAAAATTAACAATGGCATCCTCTACCGACGTCACAATAGGCTCTGCATGATTGTTAAACGACGTATTCAGTAACACCGGGCAATCAGTGAGTCGGTTGAACTCGCTAATTAATCGCCAAAACTTGGTGTTATCTTCACGTGAAACCGTTTGGATACGTGCGGAACCGTCAGCATGTGTAACCGCGCCAAGTAATTCACGATAAGGCGCTTTCACGTTAACAACATGCGTCATAAAATCCAACTGACACTGGCTGGAAGGGATATCAAAAAGCTTACTCGCATAGTCGGATAATACCGCGGGCGCAAATGGCCGGAAATCCTCACGATGTTTGACAATGCGATTGATTCGCTGGCGGTTACTTTTGGGACGCGGATCGGCCAAAATGCTTCTGTTCCCTAATGCACGAGGGCCATATTCTGCTCGGCCTTGCACCCACCCCACCACATAGTTTTTTTGCCAGATAAGACGCAGTTTCACTTTCAATCGCGTCCGAATGGGTTACCTCGATAAAGGGTTGCCACTTTTCCAACGCGGCCTGAATATCTGTTTCGCCACCGATAGCGGGACCTAAATACGGATCGAACTTCATGGCGCGAGGTATGATAATACCCGCAGTTTCCGTCGCTAATATTGCTGCCCCCAGGGCACAGCCTCCGTCATGGCTGACGGGAGAAACGAAAATCTCATCAAACAGTCCCGAACGTAATATTTTGCCATTCGTGACCGAATTTTGCGCAACGCCCCCTGACATAATCAGGGAACGCGTCTGGGTGACGTCACGCCAATGGCTGACGATATCAAGAATAATGCCATCCACCGCTTTTTGCAGGGCAGCGGCCAAATCTTTATGCGCCTGAGTAACTTCTGTATTTTTTCCTCTCGGTGATATCTGCTGCACTAAACGGCAATATATTTCGGGCGCAGAGAGGAACTCATACCTGTTTTGTTTATTTTTGTAGTATAGCGAACCGACCAATGCCTCAAAAACCGACGGATCACCATACGAACTCATCCCCATCACTTTATATTCGTCATGAAAGGAAAACCCAAGAAAACGAGTAACACTCAGATAAAAAAGACCAATAGACTGCGATCTCGATAACGTTTCCAAAACGTCGAAATCACCGTTTGGCGAGAGACACCCGATTAAACCAGAAACCTCCTCACCGATGCCATCGACGACAAACACCAGCGACTTTCCCTCACCAGCATAATGAAGCGCACTCTTGGCATGGCACAAATGGTGATCATAAAACCTTATCTTTCTTGCTATCTGATCAATATCCAGTGCGCTATCGCTCGCCTCTTGTAGTCGTTGCGCAATGATAGAACGCAGGTTCATTTGTATCGACGCCCGTCCAAGTTCGATTTGGCGAACCATAGCCCCGATGGTCAAAAATGTTTCATTCAAATAAATAGCGCAAACATCAACATCTTCAACGCCGATATTGGCCTGCTGTAACACAAACTCGATAGCATTCGATGGAAATAAGTTGGTATGTTTGATCCTGTTAAGGCGTTCTTCTTCCACGGCGGCAATCACGCGCCCATCGATCATTAATGCTGCCGCGCTGTCATGAGACAGCGTTTCCATACCTAACTTAAAGTCATTGGAGAATAACGTGTCTATACCGCCAGACAACCCTAATGTAATCATTGGTGATCCTTACCCTGTATGAGCATCATAGTGTACGCAGCACGCGATTGAGTAACGGCCCCAGGATCTTAAACGTTCCAGGTGAAATGATATCCACGTGTGAGCAGTCCAGCTCATGTGCTCTGAGCGTCCCCACAAAGCCAGCCCAGGCTTTCTGCACATTGACCCCCGCGGGTAATGTACGCTTGGCAACAAACAACGTTGCCTCCCCCTTAAACTCCACCGATTTTGCATGGGACAAGAGCCGCACGGCGTCTGAGTAATTCTGTTCAAGGTCACGCATCATCGCCTGGCGTTGTTCACCCAGCGCCTGTTCAAGCGTATCTTTTGCGGCCATGAGGAAGGTATCACGCTCGCGCTGGACTTCTTTTATGACGTTATCATTCATCATTACCCCCCAGTTCTGGCTTTCCGGCGGATACGTATCCAACAGACCAAGGAAGGCAACCTTTTCACCGCGCTCTTGCAGACGCGCCGCGATGTTCTGTGCCAACATTCCCCCCAGGGAATAGCCGATAAAATGGTAGGGGCCATGCGGCTGCACCTGCAATACGGTTTCCAGATGTGCATCCACCATCTGAACCATCGTTTCGCTGTTTGCCAGCGGCCCATTGGGGCGAGGTGACTGAATCCCTACCAGCGACCAATTTTGATCGATATAACGCAACAGCACACTGAACTGCCAGGAAAAACCGGAAGCCGGATGCATGCAAAACAACGTTGGACCGTTCGCGATACGTAAAGGCAGTATGCTATCGAAACCCAGGCGCTCAATGTCAATATTGTGATGATCGTCAGTTAAGAGTAACTGCGCTAACTCTTCAACTTTTGGCGTCATCATCACTTGCCCTACCGATACCTCCCGTTTGAAATCACGTCGCAACTCGGCAGCAAGACGCATTGCCAGCAGAGAATGACCGCCCAAAGCAAAGAAATCATCATCGGCATAGACAGGATCGCGTTGTAATAAACGGGAGAAAATACCCGCAATATCTGCCTCCAACCCCGGTTTAGGTAAACGGCCGATCTTCTTACGCTGAGTCTCTGGCCGCGGTAATGCTTTGCGATCAAGTTTTCCGTTCGCACTCAGGGGTAATTTATCGATTTCCACCAGCAAGGCGGGCACCATATGCGGCGGCAAACGCTCGGTCAATGCGGTATGGAGCATATCCATATCCAGCGCTACGCCATCTTGGGCGATCAGGTAGCCGACCAGTTGCCGCTCATCCCCACCGTTGTCCATCGGAGTATTGGTCAATACCACCGCATCAGCAACGGCCTGCTTGACACCCGGCAAGGACTGTAAAGCATGAACGATCTCATTAAGTTCAATGCGTTGGCCGCGAATTTTCACCAGTTCATCACTGCGTCCCAGGTATTCCACCTCGCCACCAGGCAACCAGCGCACCATGTCACCGGTACGGTACATCCGTTCGCCTTGTCCAAACGGGTTGGCCACAAAACGGCTGGCGGTCAAGCCAGGGTTGCACAGATAGCCTTGCGCCAACTGCACACCGGTCAAGTACAGCTCGCCGGAGACGCCCGGCGGAACCGGGCGTAACCGCGCATCAAGGATTAGCAACCCCGTGTTCCATATCGGAAAACCGATGGGGACGGTAGCACCCGTCACCTTGTCTAACCACTCTCCCCAGGCAGGATAAGCGGTCACATCCACCGCCGCCTCCGTCGGGCCATAGAGATTATAGAGCGGCACGGATGTCCAACGTTGCCAATGCCGACACAGCTCTGCTGGCAGCGCTTCCCCACTACAAAAAACCTGACGCAGCGAGGCAAGCGCATCCGTCGCCCGCTCAACGGTCAGCGCATTGGAGAACGCAGCCAACATGGAGGGCACAAAATGTAAGGTGGTAATTTGATAGTCAGCAATCAACCGCCGCAATTGCGCGGGATCGCGATGCGCCTCTGGCGGTGCCATTACCAACCTGGCCCCCACGATGAGCGGCCAAAAGAACTCCCAGACCGACACGTCAAAACTACAAGGCGTTTTTTGCAGCACAGCATCTTGTTCGGACAAGGGGTATTGATGCTGCATCCATAACAACCGATTGACGATCGCCTGTTGACCGACGATGACGCCTTTAGGTCGCCCGGTAGAGCCGGAGGTATAAATAATATAGGCAGGATGCTGCGGCAACGGCCTGTCGATACCCGCCACAGGGTAGCCGACCGTCAGCAGTGCATCGTAGCTTAGGGTTTTGCTCTTATCGGCGAAACGTTCCTGTTGCTCCGACACGGTGATGATCAATGCCGGTTTAGCCTCTTCCAGCATCATCGCTAACCGCGTGGTAGGGTATTCGGTATCCAGCGGCAACCAGGCCGCACCGGCGCGGACCACCGCCATCAGCGCCAGCGACAGGAAGACGGAACGCGGCAATGCCACAGCGACAATGTCCCCCGGCCGCACGCCCAACTGAATCAATTGGTGCGCAAGTGCATTAACCTGCTCGTCCATTTCGCGGTAGGTGAGGTGGTGATCCCGATCCATCAAGGCGGGCGCATCAGGCGTTTTCTGCACCTGTTGTCGCAACAACTCGTCAAGCGTCAGATCGGCCACCGGGTGCGCCGTGTTGTTAACCTCGTTGAGTAGCCGGTGATCTTGTTCGGTTAAGAGATCGACATCTCCCACCTTCAACGCCGGCACGGCCGCGAACTGTTCCAGTAACAAAGGCAACCGTTGAAGGTGGGCCGCCAGCTCATCGTTGACATAACGCTCAGCATTAGCCAGCAACTCCACCTTTAGCCCGTTATCTTTATCGATAAACAACACAATTTCCAGATCGCGTACCGGACCAGACGTGATGTGATGGGAAACCCCTTCGATCCCATCAAAATCGAGCCTCTCGTCAAAAAGTTTCAGGTTGAATACCGTACCATACAGCGGCTGGGCATCGCCGACCGCGCCCAGATCGCGCTGCAACTGCTCAATACCGTAACGCTGATGGCGGCGGGCTATTTTCAATTCGCTGGCAAGCGATGCTGCCACCTCAAACACCGTGGCTTGCGGCGGGCAACTTATTGAGGTGGGCAATACGTTTAGCACCGGTCCTGTCGTGGTGAGTGCGCGTGACCCAAGCCGACACATAAAAATAAACCCGGCGGTAAAATCACTTTGGTGACAAAGACGCGAAACCCATATCGCAGTCAGTGCTAAGGCGAGATCGGAGGCACTGATTTTTTGTTTCTCATCCACCGCCGCCAACAGCTTGGTCATAGACTCCCCAGAGCAGTACTGGGTAACGCGATGGATGTTGGTGGTGGGGATTTGTCCTGCCAGCGGTTGTGCGCTGATCGTCGCCGCAACGGGCAGCCTGGCCGCGTGTTCCTGCCAGAAAGCAGCGTCAAGCCGCCATGCGTCTGACTGTTGATATGCCTGATAATCCGCAATGATATCCGTAAAAGGCGTAAACCACGCGGTTCTCGGTTGCCGCTTATTTTTTTGTGCGTTATAAATTTCGGCGATACGGCCACTGATGATATTAAAACTGTAACCATCAACCAGAATATGATGGTAGCGTTGATACCAATACCAGTGGTTTTCCGCCAGTTGTATCAAAATATGGCGGTAGAGCGGTTTGCCGCCGGTTACCCGCAATTCACTGGCGAGATCGATTTGGATTAATACCCTGGCGGTGGCAGTTGCGTCTAACGAGTCGGTAAGATCAACGTAATCGACGTTGAGTGGTGCCGATGCATCGTGCCACTGCACCAGTTCATTCTCATTCTCTCTGAAACGAAAGCGGAGAGAATCCGCTTCTTCTAGCCCCAAGCCTATTGCTTGCAGCATGCAGTCTTTATCTAACGGGCCATTCAGTTCAATAACATGGGCTACCGCATAGGCGTTTCCGTGGGGAGAAATTTGTTCAGCAAACCAAATACCGGGCTGTGCGGCAACAAGTGGAAATTCAACGCTGGTTGGTAAAACGACGTGATCGGTCATGACATGAGTTCCTTCTGGTGTCACGGGATGATGTGCATAGGTTCCGGGAGCCTATCGAAGCGCATTTTTTCCAGCCATGAGCGGCATTACGCCTTCGCAGCAGGGTCAAACACCGCGGCCCATTCTGTCAGCACCAGCATGAAAACGAGCCACAAACTGTACTGCCTCAGCCGATCGTAGCGCATTAACATGGGCTGATTTTCATCATCAAACGGATTCAGGTTTTCCATCACTAGCTCCTTGATACGTGATGTCCACTGACTTTCATCTCAAACATGTCGGGCATAAAAGCGTCAGAACATCTCTAAGAAACGCAAATACTCCTGCCTGCCAATATTGGGACTGAATAATGGCCATCAGCGGCACGTAACTTGCGTAACGCATGTTGTGATTTCGGAGAGAATACATAAACAATGTCAATCTATTGCAAAATATTACACAGATCAAATGCGCTTTTTTTGCACGCTGGTTACCGATAAGTATTTACAATAATCCAACAAAAGAAACTGCGTGACCGCCCAGCCCGCTAACCATCGGCCTGTCGCGCCAACAGGCGGGAGGTTGCCGGAAATGTCGTCCACATATTTATTTACAATTGGAATGGCGCAAAGTACATTGTGTTAGAAAAATTAACTTATCGTATATCACAGTGAGGATGTAGAAATGGACGACCAGCTCACATTTAAAGTGGTGATTAATCACGAAGAACAGTATTCAATTTGGCCAGCACACCTTCCTCTCCCTGCCAAATGGGAAGAAACGGGCGTTATTGATAGCAAAGAAAAGTGCTTAGCCTACATCGAACAAGTCTGGACCGATATGCGTCCATTAAGTCTTAGAAAACATATGGATGAGACGTTAGGCGACTAGCTGTTTATCCGTATACATCCTGATTCCAATGCGATGATGAGTGCCACAGCATCTATTCTGGATGTTTACGCATTTTCGACGCTATTTATTCCACTTAAAAATTGTCGTCAGCACAATGCCGACGCGCTGCAACTGCCGGGATTGATATGAAAATAACTACCCGCCTTTTTGAGCGTTTCCCTATCAGCACCCGATTTATTTGTGGTGTTATTATTCCTTTCCTACTCCTTTTACTGTTTGGATATCTTTATCTTTGCCGAAGCCTGCCTCCGCAAGAGGGCAAAATCGTTGTGCCAGGGATACAAAAAGACATCATTATCGAACGCGATCCCTATGCCACCGCGTATATTCGTGCTGAAACGGACATTGACGCTTTTTTCGCCTTAGGCTACGTCCATGCGCAGGATCGGCTGTGGCAAATGGAGATCAACCGGCGATTGGCCAGCGGAAGGTTGAGCGAAATCCTGGGTGAGAAAACCCTCGCGGTGGATAAATACGCGAGAATACTTGGCCTGCATAAAAATGCCGAAAAAGCCTGGCACCAGCTTGGCGCCAGGGAAAAAGCAATCCTTCAGGCTTATGTTGACGGCGTCAATCAATGGATGACGACTGCGCCGCTTCTCCCCTCTGAATTTCTGACCTTTCACTACCAGCCTGAGCCTTGGACGGCTATCGATTCATTAAGCTGGATGCAACTGATGGCGTGGAACCTTGGTCGCAACGTGAATGATGAGTTACTGCGTCAGAAGCTGGCCAATGCGTTTGGTGCTGAAGGGTTGTCGCAGTTTGATCCCGTTTTCGCCGCAAGTCACGGCAGTTCGTCGCCAACGTCGGATCAGCGCGCCCTATTGCCCAATCTGGCTGAGTTGCAGCAACAGTTTGCCTCGCTGGCGCACCTGGATGGCCAGCAAATCGGCAGCAACAATTGGGTGCTAAGCGGAAAATACACCAAATCCGGCAAGCCGCTGTTAGCCAACGATCCTCATTTTCAAACCTCATCGCCGACCTTGATGTATGTCGCTTCCCTTCGTGGCGACCACCTCAATGTTACCGGAGCCACCTTTCCCGGCTTACCTTTTGTGGCGATCGGACGCAATCAACATATTGCGTGGGGAGCCACCAATATGGGGGCGGATGTTCAAGATTTGTCGCTGCTCAAGACCCACCCGGTAGAAAACGATCTTTATGAGATTGATGGCGCTTATCAAAAAATGGAAAAGCATCAGGAGACGATATACATTCGTCATGCGCCATTCAAACAACCTATACCGCCAGTTACATTTTACGCCAGGAGTACCGTCTTCGGCCCTGTCATCAGCGATGCCGGCAGCAACAGTGCTAATGCATCCTACAGTGTACAGTGGGCCGGGCAGGAAGGGCTAGCAGGTTCATTCAGCAGCCTGCTGGCTCTCAACTATGCCAATAACTGGGATCAGTTTCTGCAGGCATTTGAGCATTATGAAGCACCGGCACAGAATTATGTCTACGCCGATGAAAACGGCAATATAGGGCAACTTTCTCCCGGAAAAATACCACTTCGCCAGGCCGGGGACGGTAGCGTCCCAACCGCAGGTTGGCTCTCAAAATACAAATGGCAAGCGTTTATCCCTTTTGACGAGTTGCCGAAGGAATATAATCCTGTACGTGGTTATATCGCCACCGCCAACAATGATGTTACCCCCATAGGTTATCGGTATAACATTACCCGCGACTGGGAGCCGCCTTATCGCGTTAACCGCATCGCCTCAATGCTCGACGCGTTGATTGCACGAGGTAGTGCCAGCGTCGACGATATGAAAAAGATACAGGGCGACACGCTCGATCTCTATACCCAAAAGACGTTGCCCTTGCTGTTAAAACTGACGAGCGAAGATGAAAAACAGCAGCAAGCATTAACATATTTGCGCAACTGGAACGGTGATTATCGTGCAGACTCTATTGCCGCGACGATTTATCAAAGCTGGATTGCCAACTTCTATCGTATGATGCTGGAAAGCAGTTTGAAAAATTATCCCAGTAATCCAGCGGCAGCAAGCCTGCTAACAACAAACCTGAAACCGGCTTTGTTGCTCAAAATGCTGGAACAACCCGAGACGTTCGATTGTCATCAGCCAGATGCAACAGATAGCGCAGCCGATAGCTGCCACCACGTGTTAAGTACATCGTTAGATTATGCGTTGGCTGACCTGTCAACACTCATCGGATCGACAATGCAAGAGTGGAAATGGGGAAATATCCACACGGCGCATTATCCTCATATTCCTTTCAGCCAGCCAAAATATAGCAAATTCATTCCCCCAACCATCCATAACCCGTTATCTTTTATTTATCATCGTAAAATAGATTCATCCGGTTCACCGTTCTCGATCAATGTTGCCCCTCCTGACTTTAACAATAAAGAAACCCCATTTATTCAACTTATCAGCGCCGCCTATCGTCAAATAAATGACATGGGTGACAAAGAGCAGGATGTATTTATTTTATCAACTGGGCAATCGGGTAACGTGTTAAGTCAGCATTACGACGATCAAATGGAAATGCATCGCGATATGAAATATATCCCGATATTTGCAGAAAAACGTGTTAAGCAACTGACGCTCACGCCGGAAGGAAAATAGCATGAAAAAAAGCTCTCATTTTTTACTATTATCCTATCTGGGGAAAACCTCCCCTGGTCTGCTTGCCATGACCATAGCTCTCAGTATCATATCCGGGCTTTTTTACACCTTATTGATACCTACGATTATTTACTCGATTGATGACAACGCCTATAGCTCAATGAGTCAAACGTTATCAAACAATGGTTTCTTTAACTCCCCCATTGATAAGTTAGCGATATTTTTTGTCATTTTATGTGGTTGCGTTTGGCTAACAAAATTCATCTCCCTGTCCGTCGTCGATGTATTAGCCAGAAAAGCCTCTGTAGTGTTAAAAATTGAGATCTATCAAAAAATAAGAAACATGCCTATCGAACAGATAGAAGAGATCGGGCCGTCGAAATTCATTACCATCTTGAATAAAGACATTCCGCATGTTTCTTCAGCGATGACGATGATCCCGCTCTGCCTGGTATCTTTAATTACCGCAACCGGTGTAATGGGGTATATTTTTTATCTGGACACCCGTGTATTTTTTATCGTGCTTTTATGCCTGGTTATTGGCGTTATTGGTTATCAGGCGCCACACTGGGTGGCGCTAAAGTTCCTTAAGCGTTCACGACGCCAGCAAGATATGATACAGGAAGGCGTACGCGGATTATTGTATGGCGCAAAAGAACTCAAGCTAAACAAGAAAAAATCTGAGGAGTTTTTTGAAGAAGAGTTACGGAAAAATGAGAATATCGCGCTCCAAAACGAAAATAAGGGCTATGTTCTCATGATGTCTTCTTTTATCTTCGGCGACATCGTTCCGTTTCTGATTATTGGCGTCGTCACTTTTCACTTGGCTTTTAAATATCATTTATCCACGGCTGACGTTTACGGAATTATCGTCGCGCTGATGTATCTTCGCGGTCCAATGGGGTTTATCCTTGAAAGTCTAGGACGCATTAATATGAGCCGCATTGCCGCCGCGAAAGTGGTTGAGATAAAAGATAAACTGTATCATGAACCGGAAGGAAAATCGGCGTCGCTCCAAGATTGGCAGGTAATCACCCTGAAAGACATCAGCTATGAGTATAAAGGCGAAAATGACAGCGCCTTCAAACTCGCACCGATTAATCTGAGCTTTGAAAAAGGGAAAATAACATTTATCGTAGGCGGAAATGGCTCAGGTAAATCGACACTGGGTAAAATCCTCAGTCAACATTATATCCCCAATCAAGGGGGAATATATTTTGGTGATCAACTAATAACCGATGATAATCGCAACGCCGCTCGTAATCTCATCAATGCCATTTACGCAGACTTCCATATTTTCAAAAAACTTTATGGACAACTAAGCCAAAAAGGCCCTCAGTTAACACAGCATTATTTGACCTATCTTCGTTTAGATAAAGTGGTGACAATCAAAGATAACAGCATTAAAAACATAAAATTATCCGATGGTCAAAAACGGCGATTGGCGTTATTAACCAGCCTACTGGAAGACAGAGACGTTTACATATTCGATGAGTGGGCAGCAGACCAAGATCCGATTTTTAAGAAGTTCTTCTATTATGAAGTGCTCCCCTACTTACGGGATAAGGGAAAAGTCGTCATCACCATTACGCATGATGACCGCTATTTTAGTTCTGCGGATAAAATTATTACGATGGAGGACGGAAAAGTATCGAGCGTTATTTCCCCTCACGCCAACGACACCGCGCAACACAGCCATAGTGTCAACAGTGCCATCTCCGATGATGTTTAGCAAACATCCTCCCTGCCGCTGTGTTTTTAATCAGTGGCAGGGCGCGAAAAAACCAAGATGTCGCAAAATATCAGGCAGAAAGCGTTCGCAATAAGTCGCTCACCAAATGTACCGGTTGCCCGGGCATACTGGTATTGCAAAAAATAGTGATTGCCAGCCAGTGTCCATTAAAATCAGGAATATACACCGCCCAGGTGTTAAATCCCGGACCTTCACCGCCATGGCCATATAAGCCTGCGGTTCCCCAATCGGGATCGATCATTAATCCCAAGCCATAACCCGGGTTGGGGAAAAAATCCCCTGCACGGCGACCAATCGAGACAAAACCACACATTTCATCCAGCAGTTCAGCATCAATGAGTTTGCCGTTAAACAATGCGATAAACAATTGGCAAATATCTTCCGTGGTGGAGGTCAGCACTCCCGTATGGCACCATCCCGGATGATAAATCGAGGTAATATCTTGCAGTATCCCTTCATGATTCAACTTGCGACTGTAACCAGGAATTAATTCACCACGATCAATATCGGTGGCCACGCGGGTATTCTGCAGACCCAGTGGGTGAATAATATGCTGGGTTATATTGTGGTCATAGCTCTGATCCGTCACGACCTCAATCAACCGAGCTAACAACATATAGCCCGTATTACTGTACTCCCAACCTTCCCCAGGCGGAAAATCTGCTTCCTGTTCGCCAGCACGGCGTAGGGTTTCCGCAAATCCCCACGGCTGCCCAGGCCGCTCTTTCACTGCCGGATCGTACTCGCTAAATCCCGTGTAGTTCGGAACACCCGCGGTATGATTGAGCAACTGTCTGACCGTGATGTCGGATGAAAGGCCCAAATCCCCTAAATAAACCGCCACTTTTTCATCCAGTACCATGCGTCCCTGTTTAACCAATTGGAGAATGCGAATGGCGGTGAATACCTTAGAAATGCTGTAGATGTAGCATTTGCTTAGGGGTTGCAACGGGTTATCACTCTCCAACTGCGCATAGCCGCTGGCACTGTGCCAATGATTGCCCAGAGAGTCCATCACTGAAATATTACAACCGAGACAGGGAGCAACCCGCTGCCAGCACGTTAATGAACGTTGTAGTGCCTCTTTGCGAAAATGATAATTCATAACAGCTCCATTTCGTCTCGGCCATAGAGGAGCCGGGAATCTATTCCCTGACTATGGCAGGCGGCCACAAATTGCTCCGATTCCAGGATCGGCGCTGAGTCAGCTTCATAGAAAATACTGGAAATAAAGGTTAACCAAGGCTCCGCGCCCATGGCATAAATATACGCGCCCTGCGCGGAGAAATGCTTGACGATATTGAACGCCCGCTCAAAATTACTGCCGTTTAAACGACGCGATTGATTGATTTTATAGGCGAGAGGTTTGGTGTAGAGAGGGCCATATACCCAAGAGAGGGGCGCTCCCGCACACTCCATGCCAATAAACAGATGGTCAATATTGCCCACGACTTGCCGTATCTTGCCATACAGGTGATCGTCCAGATTGTTGGAGTCGGCGGCAAACAGAAAACGCTTATCGTTCAGTTGCACGCAGTACGCGAGTTTACTCCTGATATCCAGATCGCCATGTTCTCCCAAGAACGGTAGCCCGGTAATGTTACCGTCTTCAATATCGAGGGATTGCAACTCCGCCAATTCAACAACACGATCGAACCCAATGGCATTCAAGGTCAACCGCAATGAAGGGTCCTGTAGATCGCCGCCGGAACATCTGGGCACCACGATCGTTCCTATCTTGTGTCGAAGCTGCAGTAGCGTCTCGAACATGACATGATCCTGATGATTATGGGTAATGACCACATAATCTATTTTTTCCGGCAGATCATCGAAAGTATAGCGATTATCGTCCCCCGCCAAGGGATAGCAAACGATAGGATCGGTCATCACCGTAACGTTCCGGGTCTGCACTAACACGGTGGCATGACCAAAGTAGCGCACCCGAACACCGTCCCCGTGATATTCACGGTCTTTTTTTGCTTCCGGTGGGCGTGTGGTAAAAAAACGGCTAAATAGCGCTAATTGCGTCGGCGATACCTCTCCAAGCGCCCGACACAACCATTGTTCCAACTGTGCCTGCGTTGTGCCACGCCAACGCATTGCAAAGAGCTCGTCCCACGCGGCGTTACGAAATGGCATAGCAATATGAAGCGCAGTATCGCTGGCAAAGCGAGGACTGCTTAATACGAAAGCTCGCCCATCAACAGAGGACTCTGACAGAGAAATACTCTGCAACGTTTCATCGTAAAATTCGCTGCGATAAAAGAGTGGCTCTATAAAGCGGATTTTTGGGGTATGGTTGAGGTCATACACAATTTCAATATACCCTTTCAGGCAAGGGTCAATGTGATCATAAAAGGAATCGAGCGATCCCCCGTTAGCCTCTTGCTGCAATAATATTTCCAGCTTTTTAATCGCCTGCACAAGCTCACGGTGTTTACCAAGCCTGATTTTGGTTTGCTCGATAAGCGCCTGTACGGCAGCCACTTCCCCGGTATTTTCTAAAAAGGCACCACCACGCAGGGCCGATTTTTTCGCCGCCATCGCGTGCAGATCCGGCGCTTCAACATAGGATTCCAAAATACGCAGATGATGTTCATTGAGAAACGCTGCGGTGACGGGTTGAATCAAGAATGTCCAGGCATACCATTGATTCCAAAGAGGCTCAGCAATAACATTACTTTTAAGATAAAGTTTATCATTCATCAAAATGAATCCATCCTTTTTGTCTATGGACGTGCTACCCAAACGCCGTAAAAACCTCGATTAAACATCAGCCCTGTTTTAGCCACGGCGTCAACAGGGTGTGGATGCGTCGTTCCCTTTTATCCGCCAACCCCGCCAGGATGCTTTTCAACCGTTCTGCGATCATGATGACCGTCTGCTCTGTCATCAGCGACGTCGCATAGGTAAAACCGCCGTACATATGATCGCCGGAATCAACCAGATCCAGCGAGAGATCCAGTTTGGCTGGGTTGTAGAGCGCTCTTTTCTTCCTGCTGGTTTCAAAATCGATAGGCAACCATTGCTGCCATTTTTTCGACTCGACCGCATCAATCACGCTGAACGTGACCTGATACACCGGATGAATTGATGGGTCGGGTCTGCCGGCGATCATCTCCGCCACTTTGCCAAACGGAAGCTGTTGGTGTGATTTGGCGTGGGTTATCAATTGATGCACCCCGGCAATATAATCAGAGAGCGTCATCTCAGGCTGGATTCTGCTGCGTAGCGCTAACGTGTTGGCGAATAAGCCCACGACCTCCCGTACCTGTGGAAGATCGCGGTTATCAGAAGGGGTTCCGATGACAATATCGTTCTGCTCGCAGATTGACGACAACGTCAGGAAAAAAGCACTCAACAGAACAGCATACAGCGTGGTGCTCTCTTCTCGAGCTACCGTTTTCAATATCTGGTATTTTTCATATGAAAAATCAACATTATAAATCTTTCCATCATGTACCAAAAACGCCGGACGTGGATAATCTAGCGGCAACGACAACGGCGAAATCCCCGCCAACTGAGTACGCCAAAAAGTGTTAAACGATTCAAGCCCGTTGTCTGCCAGCAGGTTTCTTTCCCAGCGGGCATAATCGCCATAACTGATCACGGGGTCGGCCATCGTCACCGCGTTGCGCTGAATCAGCGCCTGATAGATCTGCGCCAGTTCGAACATAAACACGCGCTCCGACCAACCGTCAAAAGCGATATGGTGGAACAGCAACAATAAATAGTTTGTGTTGCCCACCGACCAGGTACGCACCCGTAGGCCCGGTTCTCGACCTAAATCAAACGGGGCAGCAATACAGGCTTCAACCGCGCTATGCAATGCGTCTTCCCCGTCTACCGCTTGGTGCAAAACCTCGATATCTCCGTCAAGCCGAACCTGCTCATACTCATTGTTATCCCCGAACAAATAGACCGATTTGAGCACCGGATGACGCTCGGCTGTGCGATTAATGGCTTCGATTAATGCGGGAATATCGGCATCGTTATCCAACGGGGAAAAGTAATGAATATGATAGGCACTGCCACCTTTGCCGAGCTCTTCGGTAAACAACATCTGCTCTTGCGCCAGTGAAAGCGGGTGACGCTGCTGTTCCACATGAGGAATGGTGATGACATCCTGTTTTTCCGCGATGAATGCGGAGATATTCGCAATGGTTTTATGTTCAAAAATGAGCGAAAGCGGCACATCCACCTTAAGCGTCTGCCGACAGATCATATCGATCTTAATAGCCGCCAATGAATGGCCGCCGATAGCGAAAAAATCATCGTAAATGCCAACGTTCGGTACGCCAAGAACGTGCTCCCATATGCGACAAAGCTCTCGTTCACGTTCGTTGCGCAAGGGGGTAGTCTCAGCAACCTCGGTGTGAACGGCAACCTCTGGAAGTCTGGATCTGTCCACTTTGCCGTTAACCGTCAACGGCAGCGAGGCCAGCTTACAGTACGCGGAGGGAACCATATAGTCAGGGAGTTGCTTAGCCAGCCAATGGCGCAGGGTCTTAGGATCATCGGCGCCCTCACCAATAATATAGGCGACCAGACAGGGGTTATCGTTGCGATTTTGCACCACAACCAATGCCTGCTTGATATCACTGCGCTGACACAGCAAGGCTTCGATCTCTGCCAGTTCAATACGGTATCCCCGTAGCTTGACTTGGCTGTCGTTGCGGCCTAAAAATTCCAGGTTGCCGTCACTTCGCCAACGGGCAATATCACCGGTATGGTAAAGCCGCTCATACTCAGACGCCGCGGCTGGCGATGCTCTGTGGATAAAACGTCGATGGTTTTCTTCGTCCCGGTTCAAATAGCCTACGGCCACCCCCGCTCCGCCGATACACAACTGACCGGCCACCCCCTGAGGAGTCAGGTTACCCTCCTCATCGAGAATATAGATTCTCGCATGCGGTAAAGGATGCCCAATCACCGCGCCTTTTAATTCTCCAACCGGTTCATTGATCAAGTTCGCCGTCGAGAGAATCGTTCCCTCTGTCGGCCCATAGAGCTCCACAATCTGCTGTGTGGCAAACGTCGTTTTTAATCGTTGTAGGATCTGGTTTGAAACACTATCCCCGCCAACGAACAGTTGACGCAGTTTTACTGGCTGTAGCCGTTTAAGATCACACTCATCAAGAATGGCATTCATCAATGCTGGTACGGCATGCAGACTTGTCCAGTGATCGATATCGCTGACCAGCCGTGGAATATCCGTCACCTCATGGTGGCGGTAGAGCATCACCTGCCCTCCTCGCATCAACGGCATCACGACTTCAAACAGAGAGATATCGAAAGCGGCGGAAGCAATAGCGGGCATCACCGTGTCCGGCGCGATATCAAAAAGGTCAGCAACGCCATCAAGGACACTGACGGCATTGGCGTGACTAATGAGAACGCCTTTGGGTCGCCCCGTCGTACCGGAGGTGTAGAGCAAATAAGCTATCGCTGCGTTATCCCACGGCGCCTGAGGTGCCTCTTGCCGAGCGACGCCTCGCTCGCGCAGAAGCGCCTCGAGCGACATCTTTGCCAAAGAGGTCGCCTGAACCTCTGCGGCTGGCGCCCCCGCTTGATCAAAGAGCAGCAGGCTGGCGGCAGCATCGTTGAGCATATAGTCGACGCGTGCCGACGGCGTATTGGGCGCGATGGGGAGATACACTGCGCCGCATTGCCAGATGGCGAACATACTGGCGACCCACTCAAAGGATTTCTCCGCACACACCCCCACCACATTCCCTGGTTTTATCCCCTGATAGCGCAGGACAAAAGCAGCGTTTTCAACCCATTGCCCCAGTTCACCGTAGCTGATCGATGCCTGATCACACATTAGCGCGATCGCCTGCGGGCGCAGTACGACCTGTTGGCGAAGAAAATCAATCAGTGTTTTATCGTCCACGCGCCGAACGTCGGACTGCGCGTTGCCCCAGGTCAATAAACGCGTTTTCTCATGCTCACCGAGCAGAGATAAACCAAACAGTTCCGCCGTCGGCGTCGCTGTCACCTGGCAGAACAGGGTAGCAAAATGTTCCGCCATCCCTGCAATCGTAGCGGTGGAAAAGAGATCGGTATTGTATTCCCACGTCAAACGTAATCCGTCTGCGCTGGGGGCGAAATCCAACACCAGATCGTATTTAACGCTGTCGCGGGTGACGGGCAGGGTTTGAATATTAACGCCATTGAGTTGCGCGCCCCGGTGTGTGTTGCTTTGCAGCGAAATCACTATCTGAAAAATCGGACTATAGCTAAGGCTACGCTCCGTTTGTACGGCATCCACCACGTAACCAAAGGGCTGGGCGTGGGCAAACGCATCGGAGATGCAGGTCTTGCTGCGGGCGAGTAACTGTTCGAAAGTTGGGTTGCTGGACAGATCGATGCGCAACACCATCATATTAACGAAAAATCCAATCAGCGCCTCCAGTTCAAGGCGCTCTCGGTTGGCAATCGGCGTTCCCATCACAATGTCTTTTTCGCCGCTGTAGCGCGCGAGTAGCACAGCAAACACCGCATGCAGCCCCATAAACAGGGTTGCGTCGTGCTGGCGGCACAGCACTTCGAAGAGAGCAACCTGCTCCGGCGCAATCAGCGTATCACGCGCTGCGCCGTGAAATCGTTGCTTCGCCGGACGGGAAAAATCGAGCGGCACGTTATGAACGGGCGGAATGCCTGCCAGTTGCGCTTTCCAATAATGCTGCTTTTTCTGATCGGTGTTCTCATTAGCCACATAGCGCTGCCAGCGGGCGTAATCGGTGTAAAGCAGGGGCAACGGCGGTAGTGCAGCCTCCCGACGTTGAGCGTAGGCGTTATAAAGCGTGCCAAACTCATCGATTAATAGATTCATCGACCAACCATCAGAAACGATATGATGCATGGTGAAAACCAGCACATACTCGATCTCGCTGCGCTTAAGCAGGTTAACGCGTAGCATCATATCCCGTTCCAGATCGAAAGGTCGGGCGCTTTCCTGCTGGATAAGCTGCTGCTCTGCCTTGGCGGCCTGCGGATCGCCGCTTAAATCCTGCTGCTGCAGTAATAAGGGCGTATTCTCACGCACCACTTGCATAACCCCAAGATCGGCGTCCTGCAAAATGATCGTCCGCAATACAGGTTGACGCGCCACCAGCGCCTCAAGCGCTTGTTCAATGGCGGAAATATCTACTCTGCCTTCCAGCCGACACGCGCCCGTAATATTGTATTGTCCGATCTGTTCTTCAGCCCCCAGCCGTTCATTTAGCCACAGCCGTTCTTGGGAAAACGAGAGTGGTGCTATCTCAAAATCCCCCCGCTCAGGAAATTGGCGGTCAGTGTGGTTTACGCTTTGCCAGATCCCTTTATAGAAGTCCAACAATTCCACTTTATGTTGTTTAAGTAACGCCAGAGACGTGCTTTTCGGCTCTCCGCTGAGCGACTTATAGATCAGATCCCCCTTTGAGATAGTCAGATAGATCCCTTGTTCCATCAATGACAACACCAGTTGGCTCATCTTCATTCTTTTGCCCTCGCGAAAGATGCATCCTCGTTATCGCGGTGAAACGGGGTCTGTTGCGCTGTATTGATCAGTTCCTTGATAAACCGGGATAGCCGATGAACCCCGGCGTCAATTTGCTCCAGCTCAACGTAACTAAAGGAGAGCCTCAGCACGTTATCGTAGCGATTCGAATTAGAAAACATCGCCGTCGGCACGACAATCACGCCAAATTCCTCTGCGCAGCGCTCAATATCCTGTCGCGTAATCTCGCACGGCACGGTCAGATTGAGAAAGAACCCGCCCTGCGGAACATTCCATGAAAGGCCGGTGTTACTGTCGGAAAAGCAGTTCGTCAGGCCTTCCACTAACCGATCGCGTTTCTCACGATAATGGTTTCTGACCTCCAGCATGACGCTTTTTAGCGAACAGCCGTTTTCCAACAGGAAGCCCCCCACAATCGCCTGGGCAATTTGGCCGGTATTGACGGAAATAAAGCTTTTTACACGCGTCATCTCATCAATGAGTGGATGCGAACCGTCGCCCTGCCTGACTCGGGTTCGGCAAGCCAGGTAACCGATGCGAACGCCTGGACACAGCGTTTTGGCGAATGTACCGATATGGATCACCACAGCCTCGCGATCTAGCGCAAAGAGCGTCGGGAGCTGAAGATCGGCATAATCAAACAACCGATAAGGGCTGTCTTCCAACACCAGCAGCCCTTGGGCACAGCAAAATGTCAGCAGCGCCTGTCTGCGCGCCAGCGATAACGTCGTGCCACAGGGATTGGAGAAATCAGGGATGGTGTAGACGGCGCGGGCACGTTTTCCGTCCGCAGCGATGCGGGCTACCTGATATTCGAGGGCTGAGATAAGTGGCCCTTCGCTATCGCACTCCACATACGCCACATCAATGCCTTTTATTCTCGCCGCACCGGTGATACCGATATACGCCGGGTCGGTGACCAGCAGTACATCATGTCCAGGGGAGAACAGCGTATCCAAGCAGATAACCATACCTTCCTGCGCACCATTGGTTATCAGTATCTCCTCTGGTGCTAGCGTAATAGCTTCATCTTCAAGCAGTTGTTTGGCAATCAACGCATTGATTATCCCTCGCGTGTCGCCATATTGGCCGAGCAACGCGGCAACCTGCGGCAAGCTTTGATGGCGTGCATCAGCCAGATAGTGAGAAAATAACGCAATATAGTGCGACCATTTTTCGGGTTGCGCATTGATCTTCGAGGGGCGACCAGAGGCAAACGAAATTGCATTGGGGTAGCGTTCTATGACTTCATTAAGAAAACGCATTGCATTCAAATCCGCGTGATCCTGATATGCCAGTTGGCTCGATTCCACTGTCAGTGGCATAAATAACCTCCGCAATCAAATTTGCTGTGACGCTTCCAACTGTCGAAACAGCCCCTCGATATTGCCCCCTTCAAACCCCTCGCGATGGCGTTCTATAAACTCAAACATCATTCCCGATTCAGCATCGCGCTTGGTGAAAATCT
The DNA here is from genome assembly GCF_000400505.1 of Musicola paradisiaca NCPPB 2511. Lineage (NCBI taxonomy): Bacteria > Pseudomonadati > Pseudomonadota > Gammaproteobacteria > Enterobacterales > Pectobacteriaceae > Musicola > Musicola paradisiaca. The sequence continues at coordinate 3,546,756 of NZ_CM001857.1, forward strand.
GCTTTAAATTTTGGCCAAGGATAACCTGGGTGGAAAATTCAATACCTTTTTGCCGCCAACTCGGTTGCGATCTCTTCCAGATCGTCCACCTCAAAGGCGACATGCTGGACACCCAGCCCATATTTTTCGACATACAGGCTGACCTGCGACTGTGGGTCTGTCCCCTGTAACAGCACCAGCGTATAACCGTTTCCTTGTAATACGGCCGACTCCATCGCGGTGGTTACGCCCTTCGTTATCCTGCGCTCGACAAACGTAAAGCCCAGTACATCCAGGTACAGACTCAAAGCCTTATCCAATGACGTCACTGCGATAGCCAAGTGGTCAATCCGTTTGTATTTCTTTGCTATTCCCATCACGGGATTAAGATTTTCAGTCATCGTCTCTTCACCTGTAAGTCAACATTATTCCCGGGTCTGCCGCCCATCCAACAAGAAGCAGCCAAGGTTTCGCTAAATCACACCGCTCACGCCAACCATCTCCTCTGAACCATCAGAAGGCGAGACAGCCTCAGCATTCATAAGCAGCAGTTCAAATTGCGCGGAAAAATGGTTGAAAGAAGGGTTATCCAACAAACTCCCTATCGGCATCATCACGCCATATTTCTTCTTGATGGCCACGACGATACGCATGGCATTAAGGGAATTGCCGCCGAGGTCGAAGAAGCGTGAACTGGCACCAATCTGCGACGGTTCCAAGACCTCCGACCATATTTCGGCCAGCGCGATTTCCAGCGTCGAACTCAAGGCAACCGGGCTCTCTTCCTCCGGCGGCATGGCCGCCAACCCGGCATAATCCACCTTGCCATTGCGGGTTAATGGCAACGCAGGCAGCAAAGACCACCGGCTGGGAATAAGGTCGCGCGGCAACGTGTGCGCCAGTGCGGCTTGCAGTTGTTCACGTACGGCGGCGGGCTCTGCGACATTGTCGCTCGCCATTACCACATAAGCGGCCAGATACGCCTGCTCGCTGTGTGGATTACACAGCGTCACCGCCGCCTCACGCACACCATCAATCGCCCTGATTACCGCCTCGATCTCTTCCTCTTCAATGCGATAACCACGCAGTTTGACCTGCCGGTCCACTCTACCGAGATACTCCAGCACGCCGTCCTCACGCCAACAGACCCTGTCTCCCGTGCGATACAGGCGTTCTTTGCTGTTGAAGGGCGAGGTGATAAATCTTCGTTCGGTCAACGCTGCGTTATTGACATATCCCAGCGCGACACCGACGCCGCCGATATACAGTTCGCCCGCCATTCCAATCGGGGCCAGCATTATTTCGCCATCGACCTGATTGAAAACGTAGTGGGTCACATTTCTGATGGGGCGACCGATCGGCACCTTCGCCTCTGCCTTCCCTGCCGTCGTGCGGAACAGGGTGGAGCCCACGGTGGTTTCAGTCGGTCCATACTCATTAATCACCGCTATCTCTGCGCATTGTTGCAGGTCGTTGGCGGTCAGTGCCTCGCCACCCACCACAAGCCGATCGACGTTCTCCAGTCTCTCGCCCTTGATCTGCAATAACCGCAGGTGCGCCGGTGTCAGTTTGATAAACTCAAAGCCCGCGTCTGCGCGAGGGATATCTGAGAACGGTTGGGTTTTGTTAGCATCACTGATAAATATCGCTTTACCTGCCACCAGCGGGGCGTAGATGGCGGTCACCGATGCATCGAAGGTCAGCGGAAGAAAAACGTAGCTGGCGAAAGATCGCGACGTGTTATCCAGAGATAAATATTCATCTACGGCGTGCGCAACATAGTTGCCAAACGCCGCGTGCCCGATACTCACGCCTTTCGGCCATCCGGTCGTTCCAGACGTGTAGATAACGTAAGCCTCGTCATCACCGTCCGGTTCAATCGCGCCAAGTTCCTCCACAGAAAAGGCGCTCAGCGTCTCTTTCTCATCGCTCAAGCAGAAGCATGACGTGCCCAGCTTCGTCACACTCTCGCGGCCTGCTATATCCGTGATAATCAAAGCGGGCTTGGCATCGTTAACCATATAGGCAAGCCGCGCCTGCGGGTGATACCTATCCAACGGCACATAGGACGCGCCTGCTTTTAACACCCCCAGCAACGCGATAATCATCTCGCTACTGTTATCCATGCAGATACCGATTCGCGATCCGCCTGCAATCCCCGTCAAGCGCAGGTAACGCGCAAGCTGGTTCACTTCGTTATTCAACTGCCGATAACTGTATGTGGCATCACGGAAAACCAGCGCGATTCGCTCTGGGTAGCGTTGAGCCTGACGCGCGATTGCCCGATGGACAGGTTCAGTCAGCGTCGTCACGCGCTGGCAAGCTGTGCGGGTGCTGAACTGCTGGGTTAATCGCTGATAATTTGGCTCATCAAACAGCCGCAGCGAGGCTAATGTCTGTTCCTGTGCGCTGACGATCTGCATCAACAGAAACTCAAACGCTTCCGCCAGCCGCAAAATAGCTGAATGTTCAAAGTGTTGAGAGTCATAAACCCATTTCAGCCGCAACGCGTCGCCCGTGTTAAACACCAGAGTAAGCGGGAAACTGTTGCGCTCAATATTATTGATATCGGAAATGGTCAACGCTTCCTGCGCCGCAGTCCCCGTCACCTTATCCGTTGGGTAGTTCTCATACACCAGCACGCTTTCAAACAACAGACTGCTGTCGGGGATCTCACTCCAACGATGAATATCAACCAGCGAGCTGTACTGATAGCGGAAAAGCTGCGTTTGTGTTTCTTGCAACGCCAATAACCATTCGATAAGCGGTGTTGTCGCGGCGAAACTCGCTCGAAACGGTAGCGTGCTAATAAACAGACCCACGCTATTTTCAATCGCAGGCAGCTCGGCAGGACGGCCGGATACCGTGACCCCAAATATGACATCACGGCATCCAGTGTAGCGGCAGAGCAATTCAGCCCATACGCCCTGCACCAAGGTATTGAGCGTTATACGGTGCTGCTGACAGAATTGTTCCAGCCGGTTGATATCCGCGCGAAAGCGCTGATTATATTCTTGGTGCACGTTACCTTGTTGACCAACCTGCGCGCGGCGCTGATGGTGATGGCGTCCGAGTTGGGTCGGCGTAGTGAACCCTTTTAGCTGCTCACCCCACCAAGCCTGTGCCTTGTCGTTATCCTGACGGCGCAACCAGGCGATGTAGTCTCTGTATGCCCCCACGGATTCCAACTGGACGGGAACATCGTTCAGCCATCCCTGATAGCGATTTATCACCTCGCCAAGCACAATCGGCACGGACCATCCGTCAAGAATGATCAAATGGCTACCCCAAATCAGGCGATAGCGCTTTTCAGCTTGCTTAATTAAATAAATCCGCATCAGCGACGGACGGGCAAAATTCACCGCCCGTTGTCTATCTTCTACCACCAGTGCATCCATGCGGCGCTTTAGCAGGTCATCTGAACAGTGCTGCCAGTCGACAACCTGGAATTCCAAATCCGCCTCACGCAATACCACTTGCAACGGGCTCTCGCCCGCGATGATGGCCGTTCGCAACGCCGGATGGCGCAAAATCACCTCGCGCCACGCCTGCTGGAATAACGTGGGCTCAACATGCCCGCTTAAGGTGCAGCTTAACGTGACGTAGTAAGCGCTCGGATCACCCGAGTAAAGAGAGTGAAACAAGATCCCCTGCTGCATCGCCGATAAGGGATAGGCGTCCTCAACGTTTTCGTGACTGCCGAAAGGGGAGAAAGCCGCGTCAAGATCCTGTTGTTTCCAACCCAGCAGTGGAAAATCGGAGGGGGTGTACTGCATCTTTTGACCTTGGCTGTGTTCTACCAAGGCTTCAAGCGCATGCATGAAATCAACAGCAAGTTGGTTGATGGTTTGCGCATCATGCAACGTTCGGTTATAGGTCCAGTAAATGTCCAGGCAACCGTTGGTCAACGCACCGCTAATATCGATAAGGTGTTCTCGCTGCTGCAACGGATGGCGTAATTCTCCCATTGGCTGCTCGCTAAGTGAAAACAGTCCATCCTCAGCCTGACCCGCGTCCAGATTACCCAGATAGTTGAAACTGATCTCCGGCGAGGGAAACGCTTGCAATTGCGCATCCTGCCCCAAATAGCGCAATATGCCGTATCCCAACCCGTTGAAAGGGATGCGGCGTAACTGCTCTTTCACGCCGCGAAGCAACGCCATTGGCGAATCTGCCGCCAGCCCTTCCTCGTCGAGCAATACCGGGAACAGGCTGGTGAACCATCCCACCGTGCGTGAAATATCCGTCTGCGGGAACAGATCCTCGCGGCCATGTCCTTCCAAATGTAGCAATAGCCGCGGCTGCCGCGTCCAGCGCATAAAGGTTTGCAACAGCGCGGTCAACAGGACGTCATTAATCTTCGTGTTAAACACGCGCGGCAGGTCACGAACGAGTTTCTCCGTCATCCCTGCGGATAAGCGCTGAGTCAGCATCCTGCTATCTTGTGCCAGATTTACCTGGCGTTGCCCCACCACCGGCAGTGGCGCTACGGTGCGCGCCTGATCCGCCAGTTGCCGCCAAAACGCCCGTTCCAGCTCAATTTGCGCCCCGAAAGCGTACCCTTGCAGCTTTTCCACCCATCCTTGCAGTGAGAGATTTTTACGCGGTAGCGCTGGGGGCTTGCCCGCCTCAATCTGTTGATACAGCGTTTGCAGGTCTTCCAGCAGGATCCGCCAGGAAATGCCGTCCACCAACAAATGATGAATGACCAGCAACAACCGTTGCGGCTGCTGTGAACCGCATTCCACCAGCGACACGACGATAAGCGTGTTATCCGCAATACTGAGACGTCGCTGCATGCGATCGGCGATCGCAGCCATCGCCGGTACGTGCTCTGCCGCGTCTAAAGCACAGAGGTCGTGATAGTCGAGGCTAACGTCTGACGCCGTTTCACCGTACTGCTGTAACCACTGCCCTTGCCGCCGACTGAATATCAAGCGCAGCGCGTCATGGTGGTTAATCAAGGCGATAAGCGCCTGTTTTAGGGGGTCTACGGCCAAGGTACGGCGACAGACCAGTGTCAACGACAGGTTAAAGTGTGATGCCCCCGTCAATGTCTGCTCGAAGAACCACTGTTGGATCGGCAAAAGTGGGAACGGCTCGGGTGTAATATCCTGATACGCCTCCACGGTTGTCGACACCACTGCCGCCAATTGCGCAATGGTTTGATTTTCAAATAGCTGACGCGCCTCAAAATAAATACCGACTTTTCTGGCGCGAGCAACAATTTGGATCGACTGAATCGAGTCCCCGCCCAGTGCAAAGAAGTTATCGTTAATGCCGATGCGTTCCAGCCGCAACACGTCCGACCATATGGCGACCAAACGCGCTTGGATAGCGTTTTGCGGCGGCATCCAGGCATCAACCGCGCAGCCCCAGTCCGGGGAAGGTAGGCTCGCTCTGTCCAGTTTTCCATTGGGGGTAAGCGGAAATTCCTCCATGACAACAAACTCTGTCGGGATCATAATGTCCGGCAATTGTGTCTTTAGGTTCCGTTGCAAGCCTTCAAGATCGATATCGGCCGCCAAACGGTGGCGCAACGCGATGATGTTCGGCAAGTGATTCAGAACGGTCGTCGACGCGATGCCGAAATCAATCAGACAGGAAACCTCATTAACACCAATTCGCTTGAGCCTTCTCACCTGCGCCAAACAGCTATCCATTGAACCAATCAACGCAGAATCGTGCAAAAAACGCTCAACAGAGATCTCAACCAGTTTATCGATATCGCGCTTGTCTACCGTTACCGCTATCGGACTGTTACGCAGGATCTGTTCACGGAGCGTCACATGGCTGCGGAAATAGCGCGCTAACGGTTCCGCAGCGATCGCTCTGGCCTCCTGCTCACTGGCTGCAACAAAAGTATGCAGCATCACCGTGACTGTCCCTTCCTCCCGTGCAAACCCAGCCGCTTCCCGCGCCTGACGATACTTCGCGATATTCTCCGCCAGTTCATCGAATGTCAGGCCAAACATTGCTGTCAGGATGTTGAATCCCCGCCTGCCCGCATCAATAAAACTAGCGGGATCGCTGGCAGCCGTCGCCCACACGGGAATGTGGCGTTGAAAGGGTTGCGGCCTTGAGCGTATCGGCACCTCTTGGCCGTCACCGTTTTTCATCAAGACAGCATCACCTCGCCACAGACGCTGTACCGTTTCGATGGTGTGTTGCATCTTCGCGTAGCGATCCGCAAAGTGTTCCGGCGCCAGTACAAAATCATCGGCAAACCAGCCGGTTGCAAAAGCAACCCCCGCACGACCGCCGGAAAGCTGATCCACAACCGCCCACTCTTCAGCAATACGTAGCGGATTGTGCAGCGGCGCCACCACGCTCCCTGCGCGTAACGCGATATGTTTCGTCGCGGTGGCTAAAGCCGCACAGAGCGTTGCGGGATTGGGGAAAGCGGCTGCGATATCCGTAAAGTGACGCTCTGGTGTCCACACCGCCGTAAAACCCAATGCATCCGCACGCTGCGCCGCCGCGAGATAGAGCGAATAGATATCTTCACGCTTATCCTGACTCTCCACATCGGCAAAAAAGTGCAGGCTGAATTGCATCTGCTGCTGGAGACGTTCATCGGTGATCTCCAGGTTAGCTGGACGCAAATAAGCCACCAAACGACGTTCGTTCGCGTTTTCATTCCAGTACCTGGCCATTACTGCGGCCTGCTCCACCTCCGGCTGCCGCAGTAAGACGGACTCAATCTCCCTCAATTCAATGCGGTGCCCATTGAGTTTGACCTGATAATCCAGTCGGCCTATATATTCAATGCGATGATTCACATTCATTCGTACCCTATCGCCGGTGCGATAGAGACGTTCACCGGGAACAAAGGGGGAAGGAATGAAACGTTCAGCTGTCAGTGACGGACGCTGGTAATAGCCCCGCGCCAATCCTTTACCACCGATGTACATCTCTCCGATACCGCCAATCGGCACCAGAGACAGCGCATCGTCCAGAATATAGACCTGCGTATTGGCCAGAGGGCCTCCGAGCCAGGCGTTATCATCCCCTTCAACCAATCGTTGTCGTGTTGACCAGACGGTCGTTTCCGTCGGGCCATAGAGGTTCCAGACCTCTCCGCGTTTCAGCAGTTGACGCAGGAGTTCATCATCCATCACCTCGCCGCCGCACAATATTTTGCAGGGCTGATCAGTTCCCCATCCGGCAGCAATCAGCATTCGCCAGGTCGATGGGGTTGCCTGCATGACCGTCGCGTTGATGTGGGTAAAGTAGGTGAGTAAGGCATCCCCCGCGGTTGCGACCTCTCGATCGGCGATCGCCAGCGTAGCCTGCTGCAACAGCGGCAGAAAGAGCTCAAGGGCAGAGATATCAAATGAGACGGGCGTCACCGCCAGTAAAATATCATCCTCGTCCAGGCCTGGGGCCTCACACATACTGTCCATGAAATTCATCAGCGCGCGATGTTCAATCATGACCCCTTTAGGCTGGCCAGTCGAACCCGAGGTATAGATGATGTACGCCAAGTGCCACGGCAAAATCTCCACCGAGGGTAAGGTTGTCGGCTGTAGGGCTATCTCATCATGACAGAGATCAACATCAATCCGTTGACCGTGATAGCGGGCAACGGGAACGAGGGTCTTCTGCCGAACAAGCAGCAACCTAGCACCAGAATCGTTCAACATATGCGCCAGTCTTTCGTTCGGATAGTGTGGGTCCAAAGGAAGATAGGCGCCCCCCGCTTTCATGATCGCCAACAGCGCGATCAACATGTCAAACGAACGATCCATACAGAGCCCAACAACCGTTTCCGGTTTGACGCCGCACGCCATCAAATAATGCGCTAATTGGTTGGAGCGGGCGTCGATCTCATGCCAACGATAGCGACGATTTTCAACAATCAGCACCACCTTTTCGGGGCGCTGTCGCGCCTGTTCTGAGAGGCGGCGGTGCAGCGGCTGCCAACTTTTCTCCTGTCGTGCGGTGTCATTAAAGCAGAGCAAAAGTTGCCGTTGCTCCCGCTCGGTCAACAACTGCAAACGGTCTACCGGCCATTCGTCATGTACGCTGATATCACGCAGCAGTACGTCAAACTGTTCCGCCATGCGTTCGATGGTCGTTCTGTCGAACAGATCTTCTGCGTATTCGAACTGACAAAGGAAACCCGCTGCATTCTCTGAAACATACAGGGTCAGATCATATTTAGCGGTCGCCGTGCCAACAGAGGCTGGCGTCAGTGTTAACCCTTCCAGATCCAACTGCTGTTCAGGGATATTCAGAAATACCAACTGATATTGGAATACCGGCTGGCGCGAAAGATCTCGCTGGGGTTGCAGCTCCGCCACCAGCTTTTCAAAAGGCAGATCCTGATGTGCCCAGGCAGACAAAGACGTCTCTTTCACCTGACGCAATAACGCACTGAAAGGCAGCCTGCCGTCAATCTGGGTACGCATCACCACCGTATTGACGAAAAAGCCGATCGCTCCCTCCAGCGCCTTGTGAGTGCGCCCCGCCACCGGCGTGCCAACCACGATATCGTTCTGGTCACTCCAGCGCGCTAACAACACATTAAAGGCGGACATAAACAGCATAAAAGGCGTCGCCGCATGGCGAGTTGCCAGCGCACTGAGCGCATCCGACAGGCTTTTCCCGATTGGCCTATCGAGCAGGCCGCCGCGAAAACTCTGGATCGCGGGTCTTGGACGGTCGTAAGGCAGCGCCAGATAGGAGCTAGCCTGCGCCAAATTCCGTTTCCAGTAGTCCAGTTGAGCGGTCAGAACCTCACCCTTAAGCCATTGTCGCTGCCAGATGGCATAATCCACATACTGTACTGGCAGTGGCGGTAGCGTCGGTATCGCACCGAGAATATATCCCCGGTAAAAGCAGCTTATTTCATTGATAAGAATACTTATCGACCACCCATCAGACACAATATGATGCAGCGTAACGGCCAGTATATGACGCTGCGGTTCCAGCTTTATCAGCTTCATGCGGATCAGGTGCCCTTGTTCAAGGACAAAGGTCTGCAATGCTTCCTGACGTATGCGCTCAAACGCCAGCGCCTCAGGATCAGGCAACGCGCTGAGATCCTCAACCTCGATATCTGGCGCCCAGACATCATCAATCTGTTGCACCGCAATACCGTCACGTTCGCTAAAGCGGGTACGTAAAATCTCATGGCGTTGCAATAGCTGATCAAAGCTGTATTCCAGCGCAGCCAGATTGAGGTTGCCGTTTAACTCCAGGGCATCGGCAATATTGTAAGCTGGCCCCGACAGCCCCAGTTGTTCAAGAAACCACAGACGCTCCTGAGCATAAGAGAGCGCCATCTCTTCCTGCTTGGGATAAGGAACGAGGGCGGGGAGCGACCTGTCGCAAAGGTGTAACCTGTCGATATGCGCAGCCAGCAAGGCGACGCTAGGGTGTTCAAACACATCTCTCAATGAGAGTTCAACAGAGAAATGCGCCTGCAAAGCGGTGATCACTCGGGTTGCCAGCAGCGAGTGGCCGCCCAACGCAAAAAAGTTATCCTGCGCGCCAATGTGCTCCACCACCAGAATATCGTGCCAACAGCCAATCACCACCTGCTCAGTCGGCGTGCCAGCCGGAACGTACGCCAGCCGCTCACTCAGGTTCGCTGGCGCAGGTAACGCATTAGTATCAACTTTGCCGCTGATCGTCAGGGGCAATGCCTCCAACAGGATAATCGCGCTGGGTTGCATATAATCCGGCAACCGTTCTTGCAACTGTTCCCGTAACCTCACGCTTGCCTGTTGCTGCTTCCAATATTTCAACGGGTCATTAACATAGGTCAGCAGTTCCTGTTCGCTCACGGTCGAGCGCGTCAACGCCAGTTGAACCGGTTGCGAAGGGGAATTACGTATAAATAGCACATCAAACTGCGCGGGATCGGCGGTTGCAGACCACCGGATCTGCGCCTCAAAGCCGTATTGCTCCGCCAGCGCCCAATACGTTTCTGGCTGCTCGCTCAGAGGGACGTCAGCGGTAAACGTCGGGCACAATGCGGCTAGCGTCAGATCGGCCGACGCGTTCTCTATCATCGCCACACAGGCAACATCCCGAACCAATCGTTGATTGACAACCCCATTCAGGCTGACGCAAAGATTGCTGGCCTGCTGCAATTCGGCAGCGAGTTGCGCTAACGAGGTTTCCGGCCAATGCAAAACGGCTTGAGGGGTTACTGGCACTGCGGGGGCGGTATGCAGCACAACGTCATAGCGGTAATTAACGAGTTCGTTATCGGCGGTGCCACGCTTGAGCTGGATGTCAACTGCACTGATTTGCTCGAAATACGCAGGGAGCCAGGCAAAAAATTGTGGGTCGACAGCCAGTTCCTTACTTGCTTGTAGACTGTCTTTTACCCGTTGGCGTAGTTCCCCCACCCGCCGTTTTTCCGTGCTTTTATACAGCTCCAGCGCGGTCTGAAAGACCCCGCTTAATTTCAGATGCTGAACGTCACCGATAAAAATACGCCCGCCGGGTTGTAAGCGTTGTAATGCCTGCGTTAAAACATCCAACAGATAATGACCGTCGGGGAAATATTGAATAACTGAATTAAGAATGACGGTATCAAATTGCCCCAGCGGTAAATCTGCCAGCGCGTCGGCGGGGGATTGCTGGAGAACAAGCCGATGGCTATCGCCCTGTTGCGCTGCCCATTTTTTCAGCTTTGCCAACGTGTTAGCTGAAATATCCGTGCCAAGATAATAGTCACTGTCAGCAAGAAGATGTTGTAAAATCAAGCCAGAGCCGCAGCCGATCTCCAGTATCCTTCGTGACGGATAGCGGCTAATACGCGCAACCGTATTCTCCAACCACTGTTGCATCTCAGCGAGCGGTAACGCCTGACCGGTAAAGCTGCTATTCCAGCCGACAAAACCGGGCCGGTAATCCTCCCCCTCTGGTTGCTGCAACGACACAGGGGGCAGTACGTCCCCCGTTGCATCAAACAGCCTGGCCCACTGCTGGACGGAATCGTCCAACGCGTCGTGATAAGCCGCTTTATGGGTAAAGTCATGGTTCATTACCACATAAGCAAACAACTGTGAGCCATCAACGCCATCGTTTACGTTGAGGTAAGCCTGTTTAACGCCCTCCAGAGACAACAGCACCGTATGAATCTCACCGAGTTCGATACGGTGTCCGCGGATCTTCAGTTGGGTATCATTACGCCCCAGAAAGTCTAACTGCCCATCGGGCAGAAAACGTGCTAAATCGCCCGTTTTATATAACCGCTCTCCGGGAATAAAGGGAGAAGGAATAAAGCGCTCAGCCGTGAGTCCCGGTTGGCGGTGATACCCACGCGCGAGAGCAACACCACCAAGATACAGCTCCCCCACTGCGCCAACCGGCACAACGGCAAGGGATGCATCGAGCAAATACACGTGTACGTTAGCCAGCGGCGTCCCGATGGGCGGCGGACGACCGCTGCCATCATATTCCCCCCAAGTCGCGCAGACGGTAGCCTCGCTTGGCCCGTACGCATTGATCAGCCGGCAATGTCGCGCCCAGTCCACCGCGACTGCAGGTGCGCAGGCTTCTCCCGCAACGATCAACGTTGCTAAATGAGGGAAGCGATAGTCCGCAAGCTGGCTCAATATTGCCGGAGGCAACGTCACAACACTGATCCGCAGCTCTACCATCTGTGTTGCCAATTTTTCGATGGACTGAAATCCCTGACGCCCCATTAAGCACAGGGTTGCACCGCGATATAACGTCGTGAAGATTTCCGATACCGAGGCATCGAAAGCGATACTGGCAAACTGTAATACCCGACTGGATGCACTAATATGAAAAGCGTGCGACTGATGTAATGCCAGATTGCTTAGCCCACGATGGGACAGCATCACCCCCTTGGGTTTTCCCGTCGATCCCGAGGTGTATACGAGATAGGCCAGGTTATCCAGAGGGATACTCACCTTCGGTGGCGTCTTTGCACACTGGCTGATCAACGCCGCCTGCTCATCCAGCATAATGCAGGTAGCGATTTGCCTTTCGACTCCCGGCCAATAAGACGCTCGCCGGGTGATCATCACCGCCGCCCCCGCTTCGGCCATGATGCTCTCCAGGCGTTTAGGAGGGTGCCGGGTGTCCAATGCCAGATAGGTTCCTCCCGCTTTCAGGATAGCCAGCAGCGAGACGATCAAATCTATACCGGTGGGCAGACAGACCGCGACAACCGTTTCATAACCGATGCCCGCCTGGCGCAGGAAATGAGCGAGCTGATTCGAACGATGTTCAAGCTCCTGTCGGCAATACAAGCCCTCTTCATCCATGACGGCGATCGCTAACGGATCTTGCGCGGCCTCAACACTGATCACCTCATGTACGCAACGTACTTCCTGCGATTGCGGCGTCACGCCGCTCCACAGTCTGAGCTGATTATGTCGCTCCGTCTCGGTCAAAAACGGCAGAACAGAGAGTTTTTCGCCAGGCGCGGCGGTCACTGCCTGCAACAACGCCGTCAACTGTTCGGCCATGCGAGCCACGGTCGCTGGCAGGTAAAGGTCCGTTGCGTATTCAAACTCGCACAGGAACCCCTGTTCTTTGCTTTCACGAATAAACAGTGAAAGATCAAACTTGGCGGTGGTCATTTCGCTACCGATGCGCGTCAATGTCAATCTCGGCAGTTCAAGCGCCGCAGGGGGCATATTCAGCAGAACAATGTGCACCTGTACCAGCGGCTGACGCGACAGATCCCGTTCCGGGCTTAATTCGGCGACGAGTTTTTCAAACGGCAGGTGCTGGTGCGCGTAGGCATTCAACGCGACGTCACGTACCCGGTGCAGCAATGTTCGAAACGTGGGATCACCAGAAAGGTCGGTGCGCATCACCAGCGTATTGACGAAAAATCCGATTAAGCCCTCAAATTGATGGTGCGTTCTCCCGGCGATGCCAGTGCCCACCACCATATCGTCCTGTCCGGTCCAACGCAGCAGAAACAGCTTGAAGGCCGCCAGTAGCACCATGAAAGGCGTGAGCCCTTCTTCATTCGCCAATTGGTTTATCGCACCGGATAATTTTGGCCCCAACGCGAACGGATGCTGCCGTCCTTCGAAACGTTGTATTGCCGGACGCGGGTAATCGCTGGGGATCTCAAGAATGTTTGGCGCCCCCTCCAGTTGCTGACGCCAATACGCCAACTCAGAGGCAATGACCTCGTCGGTCAACCAACGTCTCTGCCATAACACATAGTCGCCATAGTCAAAATCAATCGACGGTAACCTATCCGGCGTACCACCGATAAAGCTTGAATATAACGCATTGATTTCACGTATGATGACGATCATAGACCAACCATCAGAGATAATATGATGGATGGTTAACAGCAAAACATATTCATCGGCAGCCAACTGCAACAACGTTGCGCGTAGCAACCTGCCGCGGGCAAGATCAAAAGGTTTCCTACCTTCTTCTTTGGCCAGAAGGTGAAGCAGCCCGTCTTGATCCCTCTCTTCACGCAGATCGATCCGTTTCAGGTCGACACGATAGGCAGGCTCCAGGCGCTGAACGACACCATCACCTCGTTTTTCAAACCAGGTGCGTAATACCGTATGGCGGCGAACCAGTGCATCAAAACTCTTTTGCAGAGCATCAATATTCAGCTCGCCCTTTATTTTCACCGCATCGGAAATATTATACGCGGCACCTATCAGCCCAAGTTCCTCTAGAAACCACAGTCGCTCCTGAGAATAAGACAACGGCAGTTCATCACCCTTGTCACGAACTGTCGTCAAGGGAGGGTAATCGGTAATGACGGTGTTTTTTATTTTAACGTACTCAAGTATCTGCGCTTTGTTATTACGAACAGCAGCAAGTAATGGCGCCGGGAGCGCGGTGTCGCCTTCATTAAGAAATAAGCGCCCCTCTTTGATCTGCAGATCGGCACCGTGCTCTTCAAGTTGCTGAAGGATTTCTCTGACACTATTTTTCGCAAGACTCATATTATTTCTTACCGAATATTATTCTGAGTGTTGAGTGCCGCATCCGGCGCATGAAACGCTAAACGCCGTTTTAAGGGCATTCAATCTGTCAAGCCCCGCTAAAATGGTGTGATGCGCCAGACCAAAATCAAGCAAACAGGCGATTTCATCGACGCCGATGCGCTGCATTTTCAATACCATCTGTTTGCAATTCTCCGCTGTCCCCAGCAACGCGCGCGCGCTGAAGTAACGTTCAAACATGTAGTTCAGCAGCACATCCCGATCGCCTTCCTGTTCATGGCGATATGCCGTCGTAAAACGGCTGTCATTTTTTATTTTTGCCTCTCCTGCAGCGACAAAAGCGTGCAGGTAGCGCATCATCGGCGCTTTTACCAGCGCTTTCACCTCGTCCTGGTTTTCGCCGATATAGGTATGCAACATGACTGTCACTTTGCCTGCTGCAGGCTCCCATCCATGTGCGGCACGCGCCTCGCGATACAGCGCAATTTTCTGTGCACATTCGCCGATGTCGTGATCCATCATTCCGGTTAAGACATTGAGGCCTAATCGACCTGCCGTGACAAAGGACTCATGGCTTAATGCAGTCAACCACACCGGCAATTCAGCCTGTATGGGCGAGGGATGAATATGCAGCGGTTGATTCGTCGAGGTAGAGACACAGAGGCGTTCCCCTCGCCATAGTTTTTGCAGGCGAGCAAGCGTTTCCAACATCAGCGTTTGACGCTGATCGAAGCGCTGCGGGCATGTGACAAAATCATCGGGGTTCCAGCCAGAGGCAATTGCGATTCCCGCACGGCCACCGCTCAGGTTATCCACCACGCTCCACTCTTCAGCGACCCGTTCCGGCGTATGCAGCGGCAACACGACACTGCCCGCCCGGATGTGAACACGTTCAGTGATCGCCGCCAGCGCGGCGCTCAACACGGAAGGGTTAGGGTACAGTCCGCCAAAATCCTTATAATGACGCTCAGGCGTCCATACCGCGTGAAAGTCATGCTGATCGGCGTATTTTGCCGCCTGTAACAAAAAATCATATTTCTTTGCGACGGTATCCCCGCTCTCCTGAGCGAAAAAGAACAAGCTGAAATCCGTCTGCCGTGCGGCGCGAGCATCGATATCCACCGCATAGGGTTGCTGAACTGGCAAGTCGGTAATTTGCCCTTTGCGCTGTAGCAATCTTGTTTCCAGTAGCCGCCTTTTCGCTTCAGATAACGCCCCAACACGCTGTTTTAATATTTCCTTCATGATGCCTCCTGAAAGAATTGCTTACGGCGAATGGTCTGAGCCAGTGCACTGAGGGTTTCAGCGTTATAGATCTCCGCGTTCTCAATGATGACGTGCAGATGACGGCGAACCTCGTTGATAAGGCGGATAGCAATAATCGAATTGCCGCCATAATCAAAAAAGTTCACGTTTAGGTTGGGAATATCGGTGTCGAGCAACTGGCCGACGATCGTCAATAATCGCTGCTCAACGCTGTTGCTATCGCAATCCGTCGTAACCTGATCCAAGGCTATCTTGGCGGACAGCGCGCGATAATCCGTTTTGCCACCGGGCAGTGTCGGTAATGCCGACAATGGAAATAGCTGAATGGGAACCATGTAACAAGGTAGACGCTCGTTAAGGTGATTGATGACCTGCCGTAGCGTTAAGGCATCGCTTGCAACATAAAATCCGTAAATTTCCGTCTGATCGTTATGCTCCCTATACACAACGGCGGCTTGAGCAACCTCAGGAATCGCCTCTATAGCGGCCTCAATGTCCCCGAGTTCGATGCGGTGACCAAGCACGTTGACGCGTCGATCCTCCCGCCCGTGATAATGCAGTTGACCATTTTTATCTCTCGACGCTAAATCGCCAGACAGATACAGACGCGAGCCATCGGTCGCGAACGGATTGGGACGAAAGCGATCAGCGGTCAGCGCAGGGGAGGCAAGATAGCCCAATGCCAACGCCTCTCCCCCCATACATAACTGCCCCACTGCATTTTCACCAAGGGGATGAAAATGTGCGTCCAACACCCAAGCCTGAATATGGTCAATCTCCGTTCCAATCGCCACGCGACCTTCGCCCTGTTGTGCTGTCGTCATGGTAAAGCACGTTGCCGTCGCCAAGGTTTCGGTCAAACCGTATTGGTTCAGTAATTGCGCCGCCGGCAGATGATGGAAAAACAGATCAACCAGCGCGCGGGAAGCACGCTCCCCGGTGGAGATCCAGATATTTAGTGATGGCAGCATGTTGCCCAGCGGCAGCCCACTGTTTAATAACAGCGTCAGATAAGCCGGTACTATGCATATCTGCGTAACCTGATGACGGGCTAACAGCGCCACGACCTGTTCAAGATCGGTATAACGCTGGACATCAATAAGCACCACTGGCAGGCCAAATCCCAATGGCGCCCATACTTCCCAAATCGCGTCAATCGCGGTATCGGGCATGACATGGGCAATGACCTCTTGCGAAGAAATCGGCTGTAGTGTCGCCATCGCGCCACAGCGTTTTAGCGATGCGCCGTGTGTCCCCAGCACGCCTTTCGGGGTGCCGGTAGAACCCGAGGTGTAAAATACCCAGGCGATATCTTGTTCTAACAGCGGAATATCAGGATCAACGGCGGGTAGCCGCGATGAACGGTTCTCGACCTCCGACCAGGTTAACAGCATCGTCCCCGCGACCGATTCGCCAGCACGCGTAAGCCCATCTTCAATAATGAGTGCGCATGGACTGGCATCGGCCAACATCTTGGCGCGCCTGAGGGCAGGAAGACCAGAGGCAAGAGGTATAAAAGCCGCCCCCAATTTCAACACCGCGAGTTGGAGCAGCACAAACATCAGTGATTTTTCGCCCTGCAGCGCCACCCGATGACCATAGCCGACGCCCTGTTCGGCCAACGCCTGCGCCAGCCGATTGCTATGCTCATCAAGCTGTGCGAACGTGAGCTCGCCTTCTTCGGACATGAGGGCGAGCCGCTGCGGATGCCAACGCGCCTGATATCTGATCAGATCCGGTAGTGAACGGGGTTCGAAACCGAATGCCGTGAGAGTAGCGCTATCCCCCAGCTTATCAAGAGAAGGCTCGGTCAGATTAATCATGTTTACCGCCTTTATTCCGTATAGGGGATAGGTCGTCTTCTGACGTCGACAACAGCGCCCTGGCAAGCGTGAACACCTGGGCGATTTCCACCAACTGCTCACTCTCCTCGGGAAGGTCAATGATAAAGCTGGTGGTCCCCTGGCGGACAAGCCGGGCAACCATACCGGCCATGCTGCGATGATCCTGTACCACGTAGGGACAATCAGCCCTGCCGTTTTCAAAGGGCGCGATCCAGTAGCCGTCCGCTACGTCAGTGGCATGGGTTTGTTGATATAAATGGTTTTTCCACTGAGCGTCGGTATATTTCATGCTGTACGCAACCACCTGTTGCCCAATCTCATCCGTGAGAAACAGCCGGTGCGCCTCACGCCAGGCGTCAGTGACGCTGGCCTTTGTCACCATCCCCAGATAAACGCCCCCCCGCCCCAGTGGATTCTCCAACTGTGGGGAGATCATCGCGACCTGATCACACCCAAGGGCTCCTGCAACCTCTTGCGCCCTCGCCGAATGGCCTGAAACAAAAAAACCGGGTTGCAGTGCCTCGGGCAGAAAAAGCGGTAATTGCAGATCCTTCAACTGATAATACTGTCCGGTAAAACTGTGAGGACGGCGTGAGGACAATAGGCTACGCACGCAGCGCGTATATTCCAGCAATCGCGCATAACGACACTGATGATCCGCCCCGACGTCTCCCAAAGCGTCGTGTGCCGCCAGAGAAGCCCCGGCGATAAGGTTGATATAGACCCGCCGCTGATACAGATAAGAAAGCGTAGCAATGGCGCGCGCCGCACTAAACGGGTGCATATAGACCGGGTTAAGCGCGATAAACGGCGAAAGCCTTGTCGTGTCTGCAGCAACCTGCGCTGCAGCCAGCCAAGGATCAATCGGGGTATCATTGCCGACAAAAAACAGCATGCCAGTAAAGCCCAACCTGTCGCACTCCTGTGCCTGAAACTTGAGATTGCCGGTGTAAGTCTGAAGATCCGTATGCCGTGATACGACCGTAAAGACGTTAAACGCACGATCTGCTGCGTTGATTTCCATATTCCCCAACCCTCATTTACACAGCGCGTCAAATTTCTATCCAACGGCTCGGCTTTCCATCCTTGATCTGCTGCGAAAGCTTACGGACCTCTTCGTCATCCATCGCTTCGAGCTCTGCTACCAGGTCTGCCAATTCATCATCCTCATCCTTGGCGGATATACTGCAAACCAGACTGGTGACGGTAGGTCGGTCAAACAGCGTCTGCATGGGAAGATCGACCTTAAACAGATCACGAATACGGGCGATAAGCTGAATTGCCGTGAGAGAATCCGCGCCAAACTTAAACAAATCGTCATCAGGCCCCAACGCGGGGTTGCCGAGCAGTTGCCGGGCCATATCAAGAATGACGGTCGCCTTATCATCGCGGCGCGTCCCCAGAGTAAGGGATTCATCAATGGTGCCGGTTATCTCCGCCATCCCGGCGATCGTGCTCCAGCGCTGCAGGCGTTCGGTCAACGAGCCGGTAGAAACAACCACATTACTCAACGCCGGATGAGCCAAAATGCGTTCAAAACACAACCTGATCTCTGTGTCACTCAATGAGAGCTGCTGAAACGTTTTCCCCAACTCATCATAATCGGCGCTCACGCCTCCTTGCCGAATCCAACCTTCCCAGTTCACACTGACCCAGTGCTTGTCTTGAGACTCACGGTTTAACCGTGTCGCACAGCTATCCATAAAGCTGTTTGCTGCGGCATACGCCGTTAACCCCAACCCCCCCAGCAGTGGGGAGAGCGAGGAAACAAACATCACAAACTGAATCGGGATGTCCTTCAGCGCATCGATAAGGATTTGCGTCCCCTGGACTTTGGCACGAAATATCCGCTCACAATGCTCTCTATCCGATTCGATAAAGGATATATGGGTCTGTTCGCCGATAAGCCCTGCCGCATGGACGAGGCCCGTCACCTTGCCATAGCGGGCGATAGTCTGTTCGAGCAATGCGTTAACCTGGTGCTCGTCACCGGCATCCGTCTGTACGACATCCACTTGTGCACCCTTACGCCATAACGCCTCCAACGCGGCGAGACGGGTTGTTTCAATGTCGCCTTGCGCAGCACGTTGGCCGTGATACAGCCCCACATCCGCGCGCGAGGTTAAGATGACCCTGGCTTGTGGATCGCGCTCGATAAAATAGCTCGCTGTCGCCAGGCCAAACTGCCCCAACCCGCCAGTGATAATGTATACGCCAGCTTGCGTCTGGCTTGCCGATACCGGCGCGAGTGGTAAAGGTTCTGCGGCGAATACCCAGCGCTGACCTGCCCTAAATGCGATCAGGGTTTCGTTACTTTGTCGATTGACTTCGTTGATAATGGCTGGCACCGCAAGGGCGATATCGTCCCCCGAGCACAGATCCAACTGGCGGCATATCAAGCGCCCCGACTCCTGAGTCACCACGCGATTCAGGCCGTTTATCAACGCGGAATAAGGCACCGGCGTCTCATGACCAAGCACCTGAAAAACGGAATCCGTTATCCACCAGACCTGTTGCTGCCCCGTGGTTTTCGCCGCCAGCGCTTTAAGCAGAGACAAACCGCTGTAAAAACCCTGAGCGAGAGCATGTTGCGATGAGACAGGCTTAGAGGAGAACAACCAACCGTGGAGGATGTGCGATACGCCTTCCGACACACTGAGGTGTTCTATGAGCTGGAGATAGCTTGCTGGCTCTTCCACGGCTACCACATAACGTTTCGCCGACTGCTGGCTAAAGGTGTCACCTGCATAAACGCGGATCAGCGGCTGTCCACGTTGCTCAATGCCATCGGCCAGCCATTCGCTCGCCTCGCCCTCCTGCACGAAGATTAACCAGGGCAATGCATCGGCCGCCGTTTGTGAAGCGGTAATAAGCTGACGACGCCACGAGTGCTGCCAGAACCAGTCAGCCGTTTCGACCTGCCTGGTCACCAGTGTCGTCGCGCCGTTCTCGGGAAATCGGTAATCGAGCCAATAGCGATTTTGCGCCAACGGATAACCCGGCACACTGACACGTCTGCAATCCAGCGCCTGATAATAGCCCTGCCAGTCAACAACGGCGCCTTGCTGCCACAACACGCCAATATCCTTTTGCCCTGCCGAAGTCTCGGGTTGTTCATTGGCCATAATGCGCTGCGCCAGCGCCTCGCCGCACAGGTTAGCGGGCAGCGTTAACGCCTGACGATGTTCGAAAAAGCGACGCCCGACAGCAAAGGTGAAAGCGACATCGGCAGCACAAATTTCGGGGTGTTTACTCAGGTAATCCGCCAGCGTCTTGCGCAACGCAGACAACGTCGGTTCCGTTTTAGCCGATAACGGCAACACCACGTCATTGGCCTGTTGGTCAAGGGCAGATCTTGGGGAATCGCACCACTCTTCAACAATAATATGTGCGTTGGTACCGCCTATCCCCAGAGAAGAAACCCCTGCCCTGCGCGGCCCCTCAGGTGAAGGCCAGGGCGCAAGCTCGCGGTTGATATAAAAAGGTGTATCTTCGATCTTGAGATCGGGATTTACCTTGTCCACATGAATACTGGGGGGCAAAACCTGATGTTTAAGCGACATGACCGTTTTAATCAATCCTGCCATGCCGGCAGCAGCATCAAGATGCCCTACGTTCGGCTTGACGGAGGATAGTGCACAATACTGTTTTGCGGCGCAGTCATTGCGAAAGGCATTGGTCAGCGCGGCAACCTCGATAGGATCGCCCATACGCGTTCCGGTGCCGTGGGCTTCAACCAGCGTAATCGTGTCGGCTGTCACGCCCGAAACGGCCAGACTCTCCACGATAGCCCGCGATTGCCCATCCACGCTGGGCGCGGTAAAACCGACTTTCTGATGACCATCATTATTAACCGCAGAACCGAGGATCACCGCATGTATATTGTGCTTTTGTGCAATAGCGTCTTCCAGACGTTGCAGCACCACCACGCCGACGCCATTGCCGAACACCGTACCATTCGCCGCCTGATCAAACGTGCGGCACACACCATCCGGGGAGACGATTCCCCCCTCCTGATACAGATAGCCGCTGTCTTGGGGCACGGTGACGCACACCGCCCCCGCTAAGGCCAGTTCAGCCTCATGATTTAACAGCATTTGGCAAGCCAAATGTACCGCGACCAGTGACGTGGAGCAGGCTGTCTGTACACTGTAGCTCGGCCCCTGCAGATTCAGTTTGTAGCTAAGCATTGTCGGGAGGAAATCGAGATTATTGCCAATGCCCATCGCGTCAAAACCGATGGCATCAACGATCTCCTGATGAGAGAGGCAGTTCATTAAATAACGGCTCATCGTGCCGCCTGCCACCACCCCGATAGCGCCTGCAAAACGTTCTGTATCAATGGCGGCGTCCTCAAGCGCACGCCATGCACACATCAAAAAACGGCGGTGTTGCGGGTCCATGACCTCCGCTTCTCTAGCCGAAAAATCAAAGAAATCAGCGTCAAACTCCTCTACGCTGCGCAACCGGGCGGCCACAGGAACAAAATTTTTCGCCGTAGGATCGATCTTTTTGAAAGGATCGGGCGTTATCTCATCCGCCGAAATCGGCTCGATGCTACAGGTTCCCGCAACCAGGTTCTGCCAAAACGCCTCGACAGAATCCGCGCCAGGGAACTCACCCGCCATCCCTACGATCGCAATGCTGTTCGCCAAATTTGCGTTCTCAAATTGATTCACAATAGTTCCCCCTTGTACTTCGCCCGGCGGCCTGATTGACGACGCTGTCCCCGCTCAACAGCGCTATTAAACGAGGTTTGTTTTATTCCCGATAAATGCTTTGCCAACTGCGAGACGGAGGGATGGCGGAAAAGATCAATAAATGACAAGGCATTACCGCTGCGACGGGTGATTTCGTTACAAACCGCAATCACCAGAAGAGAATGCCCTCCAAGATCGAAAAAGTTATCTTCCCTCCCCACAGAAGGAACATGCAAAAACTCAGACCACACCTGCGCAATCAGCGTCTCCATCGCGCCTTGAGGAGGTGTGGCGTGCAGCATTCGATGGCTCGCAGCGTCCTGAAGACGTTGCCGCATTAACGTTCTGCTGATTTTGCCACTGCTGGTTTTTTCCATCTTGCTGACGACCTCTATTGACGCTGGCACCATATAGTTCGGGAGCCGTTCAGCGAGGTACGCCCTGATGCTGTCAGCATCAAGATCCATCTTGACGGGTGCTCTGGCGTAGCGCATGGCCGCCTGTTCCAGGCCAGGCGCTGGCGTAGCGCTTTCCTCGTAAGAACGTCTGGCGTAGACCATATACAGCGGAACCCCAGGGAAATGCCCTGATGCCTCCACCACAAGCGCATAGCCTTTTGCTGTCAGCAACGAGGTCACGTTGTCGAGTTGTCGATCCCGATCTTCGACTTCGAGAACAATCTGGCGCAGACGGGACCAATCCTGCTCGTCAATCCCCTCCAGCACCTGCAACTCCGCACGTTCAACGTCAATTTTGAGCAGGTGGATAACCGGTTCATTCATGTCGGCGAGCAACGCAGAAAGCGGTCGCACTTCAAGCATGTGATGTTGCGGAACCATGCGGCTGTCGATCAGGTCCTCGATACGCTCTGCCAGAACAGCAGCCTGCTGCTGTTCTGGCGCATCGAGAAGATGTTTCGTGGCGGCGGCCTTGACGATATAGCCATCCGCGTTAGGGTCGGCAAAAAAGCCAGAGGTCAGCGAGGAGCCTTCATAGGTGGTGAATCGTCGCCGTTCATGTCGCGCGCCACAGCCGACCTCAAAGACCTTGCCCTGACAGCGATGCAACACATAGTTTTGTCGCAATAACGCCGCGCTCGCAGGAGCAGGCTCAATGGCATAGACCCTAGCGCCGAATTCATAGTGAACAAAAAGAGAAAACAGACCGATATTGGCACCCACGTCCACTACCACGTCACCAGGGCTTACGACAATGCCATGTCGTACATAATCCCTATCGTCGAATATCTCTCTCCAGGTATGATCGGTTTCAGCCTTGGAATGATGCAGTACAATCAAGTGATTGGGCAGCTCATAAGCACGTTGGTCATGCAGCAGTTGCTGAACCCGTGTCAGCTCAAGCGCTGCAACGATTTGTGCCTCCTGGCGCGGATTAGCTATCGTGGTGACAAAACACTGCTTGATACCGGGATGCGTTTCGGCGGCATGGATAATTTCATCAAGCTCAATACGAAAACCGCGCAGATTGACCTGCTGATCGGCGCGACCGCTAAACACCAATTGCGCCGCATCATTGATAAACCCCAAATCACCCGTTTTATACATCAACGCCCCCGCCATCGGGGTAAAGGGGTCAGGGAGGAAAGCGCTTGCCGTTAATCCAGCCTTTCCCTGATAACCACGGTTGACGCCAGGCCCCCCGACGTAGATTTCCCCCACAATACCCATGGGAACCTGCCGCATACGACGATCCAGCAAATACACCGTCATATCGGCAACTGGCCTGCCAATGGGGGAGTACCCGTTGCCGCTAACCGTCGGGGGAATGGCATACAGCGTCACATCGTTTGACAGTTCAGAGGTCCCGTACATGTTAAATAACCGGGCATTAGGCAATTGGCGGTAGAATGCCGCGCTCAGGCCATCCGGCAATGCTTCACCGCTGGCCAACCAATAGTTCAACGCCGCCAGTCGTTGCGCCAGATTTTCACCGCTGTCCAGCAATTGCCTCAGCAGCGAGGGAACCAGCACGATGCGCGTGACGCGGTGTTGTTGGAGCACGGCAATAAGATCCGCCATCGATAGCAGGGTGTGATTGTCGATAACCACTGTCATAACACCTTGCAATAACGGCCCGAAAATCTCCTGTATCGAATCGCCAAAGGTGTACGCGGTTTTCTGACAACAGACCTCGTCGGTAGCAAAAGGGGAGTCCCGCCACATCCATTCAAGGCAGTTTTTGGTGCTACGGTGGGTTCCCATCACACCTTTTGGTTCTCCGGTTGAACCAGAGGTGAACATGACATAGGCCAGGTTGTCATCATGACAACCGTGTTCAGGGGTCAAGTGCGAGCATGCTGTCACCGCCGCA
This sequence comes from Musicola paradisiaca NCPPB 2511, assembly GCF_000400505.1. Taxonomy (NCBI): domain Bacteria; kingdom Pseudomonadati; phylum Pseudomonadota; class Gammaproteobacteria; order Enterobacterales; family Pectobacteriaceae; genus Musicola; species Musicola paradisiaca. Next base: position 3,570,801 of record NZ_CM001857.1, read on the forward strand.
TCAGGATTATCCAACAAGACCGTTTCAATCCCCTCAATGGACGCAACAGCCTGCTGCAGCAGCGTTTGGGTCAACACAAGCCGAATACCAGCACTGGCGACGATGGATGCGAGGCGCATCTGCGGTAGCGTGGGATCAAGGGGCAAATAAGCGCCCCCTGCTTTCAGGATCGCCAGCAATCCAACATACATATCTATACCGGGCTCCACACAAAGCCCGACGACCGTTTCCGGCCCAGCCCCCTTCTGTTGCAAATAGCAGGCAAACTGATTTGCCTTCCGATTAAGCGCCAGATAGGTGATTTGCGCTACGCCTGCTCGCACCGCCACACGGTTCGGTGTGGCCTCAACCTGGCGTACAAAGATATCCTGTAGGCAACCGGCCGCAGGTTTGACAGGCATCGGACGCCTGCTGAACCTATGGTGGTTCTGCCAATCCTCTGGCGTCCATTCGCTCACCGTCGAGAGAGGCTGCTCCCCGTTATCAATCACATTGGTTAACATCACGAGAAATCTATCGAGCAGCAAGCGGATATCGCGTTCTGTAAAACGCCGAGTATCGTAGTTCAACTGAACAACGAAAGGGTCGGTCGGTATCACCACCAGCATCAGGGGATAATTGGACTGTTGTATCGTCCTCGCGTTATCAAAACGCAGCTCACCACTGTTCTGGCTTAACCTGTGATCCAAGGGATAGTTTTCAAACAGTACAACGCTCTGGTAAGGCTGTTCGCCGCGCGGCAGATCAACCCAACGGATCACGTCGGAGAGGGGACTGGACTGAACCGACTGTAGCGCGATTTGCTGCTTCTGCACGCTGAAAAGCCATGTTTTGACTTGTAAATCGGGATCGGCGTGCACCCGAAAGATCACTGTGTTGATAAACATGCCCACACAGTGTTCCATCTGTGGCATATCTATCGTTCTGCCGGATAAGGTGACGCCGAACAACGCCTGAGACTCCCCGGTATAACGGGTAAGCAGCAACCCCCATACCGCCGTGATCACGCTGTTAACGGTTAGGCGATTTTCCCGACAAAAGCCGTCCAGCGCGGCACGTTGTTCAGAAGAAAAAACATGGCTGCACTCGCCCGGCAATCCAACGGCGGTTTCGTCAAGCTGCTGTGGGCCGCGATCAATAGGTAATAAGGGCATTACGCTGACATCTTGTAGCGCCCGTTGCCAGAAGGCGGAGTGATCCTGCGCCGACTGTTGCAGCGCCCACGAAAGTTGGGACGAGAATGAAGGCGGTGCCGCTAGAGGCAGTCCCTGGTAGCTATCATGGACAGCCTTAAAGATCAGCGCCACCGACCAGCCATCCACCAACAGATGATGGAAAGTCCAGATCATTTTATGCATATCATTGTCCCAATGAATGATATGCAAGCGCATCAGCGGAGGCCGGCTAAGATCGAACTCGCACTGACGATCGGCCAGCAACAGCTTTTTCAACAGATTTTCACGTTGCGCTGCGCTTTCAGCGCGCCAATCCAGCGTGATGATGGCGACGTCACCATCAGGGGCAACCTTTTGCAGCGGCTCTCGGCTTTCCTGCCAATGAAATCCAACCCTTAAGGCGCTATAGTTCAACACCACACGCCGCCAGGCTTGCTTGAACCGCGCCACGTCAAGCTGGCCATGCAAATCCACCGAAAGTTGATTGAGATACAGGCTGGAAGAAGGCTCCGCCAGACAGTGCAACAACATGCCGTGTTGCACTGGGGTCAAAGGCAGAACATCCTCATCCTGCGGCGGTTCTGGCGGGTCTTCCCCACCGATAAAATGATTAATAATGGACTCAAGATGATCCAATAACTGGAGAGCCAGTTGGCTATCGAGCCGATTATCGAAGATGACTTCGAGGGTGATTTGTTTGTCACGTTCAAAACTGATCAGATCGAGCGCGTAGGGACGCGGCTGTTGATCTGCTACGCGTACGTCGGTTGCCATCTCTACCAGGGCAAACACCGAATCATCAGGTAATAGCGTATCAATACAACCAAGATGATTGAAACTCACCGCCGCCTTGGGTAAAACCTGCATGGCGGCCCGTTGACTGCCGTAACGCAACAGGCCATACGCCAAACCATGTTGTTGACGCAGTTTGTACTGCCTGGACGTTTCCTCTATTTGCTGTTGCGGACTACAGTCATCGGCGATATCCACGACCAACGGGAAGAGACAACTGAACCACCCCACGGCACGTTCTAGCCCCATCGTCGCGGGCACATACTGGCGACCATGCGTTTCGATATCCATCAGTACGCGATGTGTCCCGGTCATCCGGCGCAAAGCCAATGCCAATACCGTAAGCAGACAGTCTTGTAATGAGGCCTTACTCTTTTTGGCAAGCGCATGCAGGCGTGTCGTTTGCCCGCTGGAAAGCAACAGCCTTCGTTGACTCACACCATGATGATAACGCTTCGCTTCAACCAAGCCAGGGATAGGCGCCGCTACCGTTCCCAACAACCCCTGCCAGTAGTAAAACTCACTCTCAAAGATATCCTGCTGGACGTTATCCGTGAGAAAATTCGCCCATACGGCAAAACCATGTTCAACGTGATGTTCTGAGGGTTGCGGTGAGGCCAGGCAATCCTGGAGATCGCGGAGCACGATGGATAAGGAGAGCACATCCACCGCCAGGTGGTGGATCACGATCACCAACCGTTGTTGGTCAGCCGCATTTACCAACCAGAACTGCGCCGTTTGCCCCTGCGCGCTGACGGCGGCGTTGGCGTCTTCCTCTACCTGTGCGCAATAGGCGTTAATATCCTGATTTTCCGGCATCTCGCAGAGGGAAAAGGCACTTTTTACCTGAGAAGCATCATAGTGCTGGAGCCAGCCATCACTGTCGGTTTTCTGCAGCCTTAATGTCAGGATTGGATGACGCGTCAACAATTCGATAACCGCCTGCTTTATCTTTTCTGGCGGCAATCGCGTTTTCATGTGCAGCGTGAAACGTTGGTTGTATCCGGCAAGAGGATCGACACTTTGCTCAACATACCAGCGTTGTATTGGCGTCAGCGGGAAAGCTGCAGATACCGGGGTAGTGCGGACAGGTTGCACGTCACTCTGTATAATCGCGCAATGTGTTGCCAGTTCACCGACCGTCTGGTGTTCAAAGCACTGCTCGATCGTCAAATCGATTCCCTTTTTCCGTATCCGGGAAACGATTTGGATAATCATGATAGAGTCCAGCCCCAGATCGAACAGGTTATCATCCAACTGCACAGGGGATACGGCCATCACCTCCTGCACCACGTCCGTTAAGGCCATTTTCACACTGTCAATCGTCATCTCCGGCATCGCGGAGGCCGCAGGATCACATTCGACTGAGGTTTGCGTGGCGTGCTCCTCTGACGATAGGTTAGCCACAATATTGTTAACCGTTTGATAGTCAAAAAAACTATCGATGCTTACCGCGATTCCCTGACGTTGCAATCTGGCGACGATTTGAATGATGGAAATGGAATCCGCACCCAGGTCAAAAATATTGTCATGCCCCGACATCTCCGTGATCCCAAGTACATTTTGGATCACTGCCATCATCTGCTCACTCACGCCGCTGTTTTCTGGCTGAGCCGTCGGTTTCGGCTGAAACGGCGTCTCAGAACCGGAAGACGCCAGCATCCGCTTTCTGTCCAACTTGCCACTTGGGAAATAAGGCAATGCCTGTTGCAGCACATATTGTGCGGGCCACATAAAGTTCGGCAATATCGTTTGCAGGTGACGCCGAAGCCGCTCGCTCATCTGCTGTTCAGAAACCTCTGCCGCCTCAGCGGGAACAATCCAGGCCACCAGCGAAGCTTCTCCTCCTCGTTCCGCCGGAAAACGCAGATCGACCGCTGCATCTGCGACATCGGCATGCAGCTTCAGTGCGACTTCAATTTCTTCCAGCTCGATGCGGTAGCCTCTGAGCTTCACCTGTTGATCGATCCGTCCCAGGATCTCAATATTGCCGTCACTACGGTAGCGAGCCAAATCGCCAGTTCTGTACATTCGGCTAAACCGATGGCTGCTTTCAGCCTGTCGCGCGGCCTGCCTAACCTGCTTCCCGCCCGTGAAGCTCCACACGTCATATTCCTGCAAGCCATCTCGGCTCAGCACGACATACGGGAAACGGTACATCCGCACGTCGCATTGAAAGATATCCTCGAGCAACAGCGTGAGATCCCGCACATCCTCTAGCAGACTGTTCCCTTTCACCAGGCGCAGCGACGGGGGCGTATACTCTATCTGCTCGTCGGTATCCGGGTTGTCATCAAGTGGGATCACCGGCAGCAACGTCTGCAGCGCAAAGCGTCCCCCCTGGCGCAAACTGGTATAAATATTCAGTAACAGTTGTTTGGGATCAGCAACGCGATCGAGTACCAATGTGGAAAGCGCAAAATCAAGTGAACCCTCAGTAATGCCTGCATCCACCGAAAAGGTTTCCCAAGGATCGTCAATTTTTGCCAATTCGGCTTGCTGTCCCGCCTGACGCGCGGCATCCACGAAACTGGGAATATAGTCCACCCCTTTCGCTATCGCCCCCATTTCGCTCAGGCGCGTCAGCACTTCACCGTTGCCAAAACCGAAGTCAGCACCATTCATTCCTTTAAAATCAGATAGTTCCAGCACTGTCTGCAATAATGCTCTGGTAAGCCCTTCCGCTTTGTAGGTGCCCTGACGCCCTTCCAGAAAATAGCGTTGCCATGCCCGCTTACTGTTATTGGTGATCAAGGCGGCAAAAATCCGTTCGGTCGCTCGATCCTGCACCGCGTCATAACCTGTGGGGTTTTCTTGCGCAGTGATCGCGCGCGCGTGAGCCCCCAGATCGCGCCATTTGCGTTTGAAACGATCAATCGCCTGACTGGCCTCGGCCAGGATTAACGGCTGCGGCAATGCCATGCCCACAGCATAGGGATTGGGGAGAAAGCGTTCTGCGGTCAATGCCGGGTGACCGTGATAACCACTGGCCAGATTGCCCCCCGACAGATATAACTCACCGATGGCGCCTTGTGGTAGCAACTGCAGCTCATCGTCAAGAATATAGGAGTGCACATTCGCCATCGGAAAACCAATCGGCACCTTTCTGTCAGCATTGACTGCATGATCGCGTTGCCCTGCGGGAGTACTGATATCGCTGGCATGGGAATAGACCGTTCCTTCCGTCGGCCCATAGCCATTGATAAACCGGCAACATCCCCGCCAACGCTGCGCCAAACTCGGAGGACAGTGCTCGCCGACAGACACGATGGTCAGCGCGCTCTGACGGATAATTCTGTCAGGATTGAGAAGTTTTAAGAGCGAGGGAACAAAAACTGCAACGCTGATTGCTTGCTGATTAAGGCTATCGATCAGCGCATCTGGCTCGACGTTATCGCGATCAAGCAACACCAAGGTGCAGCCGTTCAATAACGCCATCGTCATCTCACCTATCGCGCCATCAAATGACACGGTGGCGAACTGTGAAATTCGGCTCTCCGGGGTCAACCGAAAATAATCGCGCTGCCATTGTGCCAAGTTCACCACGCTGGCATGTTCAACCACCACGCCTTTGGGGACGCCGGTGCTGCCAGAGGTATAAATCAAATAGGCAGGCTGTGCGGGATGGATAGCCCTCAGTCTGTAGGAGCGCTCAGATTTTGCTGCTTTGCGGCACAACGCATCGTAAGACAGCGTGGCTAAGCTATCCGTCAAATCATGATGGCTTTCTGGCTCGGTGATGATGAGCGCACAGTCAGATTCGGCCAAAACGGCGCGAATTCGCTCGCGCGGTTGCTTGTTATCCAACGGAATAAAGGCGGCCCCTGCCTTCAACACCCCCATGACGCACACGAAAAAAGGGATGGAACGCTTCAGGGCAATGGCGACACGATCCCCGGCATGTATCCCATGCTCGGCCAAATAGACAGCAATTCGGTCAGATTCCTCATGCAGTTGCCGGTAGCTCAGGGTACGACCATTATGTTCCAACGCATGCTTTTCTGGCCATTTTCTCGCAAAGCGTTGCACAACATCCGTGATGGTGGCCTCGTGCTGCGGCGTATCCGTACAATTAAAATCCACGAGTAACTGTGTTTGCTGATCCGGCATCAGCAACGGCAGTCGTGCTATTGCCTCACTGTCCTCCGCGACGACAAATGCCGCCAACAGGTTCATCCACGACTGTGCCATATTGTTAATCGTCGCGGCATCAAACAACGCGGTGCTGTATCTGACCGACAGATTAAGTGCGTTTTTTGTCTGTTGAAGAAAGAAAAACAGTTCAAACAGAGCGTGGCCGCTCTCCACAATGTCAGTTGTGGTGACGGTGCCGTTAAAACTGAGCGTCGGCTCCGGCGTGCTATTGAGAACGAACGCGTGCTGAAAAAGCGGATGAAGATGTCGTTCGCGCGGGAGGTTGAGATGTTTTACCAGTTCCTCGAACGGCAGGGATTTATGTGCCAACGCACCTTTAACTCGCTGTTTAACCTGATCGATTAACACCTTGATGGTGGTCTTGTCCCGCAACGTTGCCCGCAGCACCAGCGTATTGATTAAGGGAGCAACCGTCGCTAAAGCGGTCGCCGAATCTCTGTCAGCAACGGAGGAGCCGATGATCAGATCACGCTGCCCGGTATAGCGGTTTAGCAACAGATAAAAGGTACTCAGCAAGATCACAAATCTTGTCGTTTGGTGGCGTTCCGCCATCCGATCCACGCGGATAATAATCCGCCGGGGAATAGCCGCGTTAATAGTGGCAGCAGGATGTATTATCGACGTGCGGATCTGCCGATCCACCGGCATTTCCAACCGTTCGAAATCGCGCAACTGTGCAAGCCAGTAGTCTAAATGCGGCGTGGGTTCACGGGCACTGGGTGCATCTGCGGGAGGAAGACAATGACGAACCTCCTCTGCGGGCAAGTGCCAAGATATATCCTGGTGCGCGCAACGATAGTATTCAGAGAGATCGCGAGCAATGACATGTGCCGACCAGGCGTCGAAAACAATATGGTGGAAAACGATGACTAACCAGGAATGGCTATCATCATCACTGAGCAAGGACACCCGTAGTGGCGTTTCTGTGGCGATATCAATCACGCGAGCCGCCTGTGTGCTCACCCAGCGATCAACCAGCGCGTCATCCTCTTCAACAGCCGTGCTGCGCGCCCGTTCTTCTGCCAACGATGCTCTTTCAATGTTAGTCAGCGGTTGAGAGAGATAACGGATCACGCGGTTCCCATCAAGCCTGAAGCGCGCGCGAAGCATCGGATGGTGCTGATACAGCGCCAGGAAAGCCCGTTCTAACGCCACGGTATCCAGCGGCCCCTGTATCGTGGCTTTCACCACTTCATTAAACGCCGCTGAAGCGCCGCATTGTTGTTCGATAAACCAAATCCTTTGTTGGGCGGGAGGCAACGTGGTTTCAGCTTCCACGCCCGGACCGTCCTCACCTGAACAGCGCGCTTTTTTGTTTGCCAACATCCGCTGTAGGATTTTCATCTGTCCTGCAGACAACGATTGGATCTTTTCCTTAAACAAGTCGCCATGTGCCATACGCAGTTATACTTCATGTAATCGTTGTTCGATTTCCGCCTCTGACATCCCTTGCAACTGGTCCAGGAAATCCCCCAGTTCCATGTCATCAACGCCCATAATCAACTCTGCGGCAATAATATTCGCCAATCCGGCCACTGTTGGGTTGTCAAGAACCCATTCCAACCTGATGTTCATCTCATATTCTTGCTCAAGCCTTGCGGCTAACTGCATCGCAGCAATAGAGTCCCCACCAAGCTCAAAAAATGAATCGTCTGCATTGATGTGCTCCCGCTTAAGGATTTGCTGCACGATATGTGCAATCGTTGATTCAAGGCCAGGCTTGGGAGGCAGGCCACCCGCGCCGTTTACGGGCGCTCCGCATTGCTGGTATAAGCAGTGCAAGTGGTTCTCACGCCAGGCAACAGCCATCTCTTTACGCCGTATTTTGCCGCTGGAGGTGCGTAGCAACGTGCCGGAACGGACCAACACAACGGCATACAGGCGAATTCCCTGCTCTTTTGCGATCGCCTCTTGAATTGCCGATACTATCTGACGTAACAGTTCACCCTCTCGGATACGGCTTTCAGCGATGATCACGACTTCATCACGCCCCTCAATTTCAGTTTGGATCGCGCAGCATGAGTGAGATTTGATAATCGGGTGGGCGTTCTCAGCGGTATACTCAAGGTATTGGGGCGGGAAATTTTTGCCGTTGACAATCAACATATCCGACAGTCTGCCTGTGACAAATAGTTGCCCATTCAGCGTAAATCCCGCGTCACCGGTTTTAAGATAGTCCCCCGGCACTCCGCTTATTTCACCGCAAAACCGTTGCTGCAGTTCTGGCTCTGCAGCCCAATATCCGAGCGCGACACTGGCTCCCTTAACCCATATTTCACCGACCTTCGCATCACTTAATGGCAGGCCGCTTTTCAGGCAGACAATGTCGATCGGTTGTGCAATCGCGCCAGAGGAAATCAGCTCCACGCCCCCGTGGGGAACAATGCAAACTTCCCCTTGCGTGACAAGCCGTTCTTTATCAACCCGAATAACCACGGGGGCAGATGATAAATCGGTACTCGCGACCATTAACGTGGCTTCTGCCAATCCATAACAAGGCAGAAATGCGTCGTAGCGGAAGCCAGCTTCCGCCAAAGCAACAGAAAAATTGCGCATCGTCACTTCACTCACTGGCTCTGCGCCATTAAACGCGACTTTCCAGGGGGAGAGATCCAATTGCCTGACGAGATCAGGCTGCCATTTTTCCAGGCAGAGCGCATAGGCGAAGTTTGGGCCGCCGCTGATGGTCGCTTTGTAACGGCTGATACCTTGCAGCCACAGCATGGGTTGGCCGATAAAGTTTATCGGGGAGGTAAAATTACACTCGTGACCTACCAGCAGAGGGGTCAATAAACACCCCACCAATCCCATATCGTGATAAGGGGGCAACCAACTGAACAACACTGACTCGCTGGTCAGGCCAAAACGCTGGGCGATAAGCGTGAGCTGTTGCAGCAAATTATCCCGGCTAACCATAACGCCTTTCGCGTTTCCCGTAGAACCGGAGGTGTATTGGATAAAGGCGACGTCTTCACGCTTTAAGCCGGTAACGCTGGCGGCAACATCAACGTTTTCCAGGTTCTGTCCATCGACCATGATCACGCGCAGGGGACTGTCAGCATCCAGCGCCATTCTGAACTGCTGCAACGCCTCTGGTGATAGGACATCAACCAGAACCGCTTTCGCCGCCGCGTTATCGCTAATGACGTTAAAGCGCGCTTTCGCCCGTTGGGAACGGGGAAACGGAACAGGGACTGCGACGACCCCAGCGAAAAGACAAGCCAGCAGCGCGACGATAAACGCAATACCCGGTTCGGTTGCCACCAGCACGCGTTCACGTACCAGGTGTTCACGTTGCAACAGGGTAGCCAACGCCCTGGCCTGTTGCGCTAATTCGCCAAAAGTAATGCTTTGCTGCTCCGTTAATTCCTTTGTTAAGAAACGATAGGCACGCTTATTAATGTGAGCACTAAAACAACGAGTAAAGGAGTTGGATAAAGCATCTTCTGAGCTATGCATAACGATTCCTTTCACATCTTTCTCGACATCCTATTAGGCCTACCCACTGCGAAAAACCATAAACATCAGAGTAAGTCACTGATAGAACGCTATTTTAATGAATCCCATTTATCCAGAGAAAACGCTGACAGACAATATTTACAACACTTACAACATTATGTTACACATTAACAGCATGCTTATAAAAAAGTAAACCTCCATTATTTATTATGAGTTTTTCTTATGATTTACCCATGACAATTGACTATTAACGCTTGCTGCGATGGGGGCTGATGGGATAAAGGGAGGGATCGGGTTGGCTGCAAACGTGGTTTACTACCTATTAGCTGTTAGGAAAATTGCTTGTTTTAATTAACTGAAGGGATGTTAATTACCACTCATGATACTCGGGAGAATAAAACACGAATGTTGACTTCCCTTTCGATTGCCAACTATCGCTCTATCCGTGACCTCACCCTTCCATTGGGCTCCCTGAATATCATCACAGGTGAGAATGGAAGCGGAAAATCAAACCTTTACAAAGCGTTGCGCTTGCTGGCTGAAACGGCGAAAGGGGGCGTCATTAACTCATTGGCAGAGGAAGGCGGACTGGCTTCAACGTATTGGGCAGGCCCGGAAAACATTACTTCGGGCATGCGGCGCGGCGACACCCCCATTGAAGGTCTACAACGTAACCAAACTTTACGGCTTAAGCTGGGATTCGCCAGCGATAGTTTTGGCTATGCCATCACCTTGGGTCTACCTACGCCAACCCGCTCTGCGTTTTCTCGTGATCCAGAGATAAAATGTGAGGCGATTTTTAATGGCGCATACTATCGACCAGCCTCTTCTCTCGTGGAACGCAGAGGCAATGTCATAAAAGTACGGCCAGGCAGACAGTGGCAGGTTGTCTCACAGCATGTCCCCGTTTATGGCAGTATGTTTGACCAGTTAGCCGACCCCATCTCGGCTCCAGAGGTTTTTCATGTTCGCGAAATGATCCGCAACTGGCGCTTCTACGATCATTTCCGTACCGATAAAGATGCCCCTGCCCGTCAAATTCAATTGGGCACAAGATCACCGGTTTTGCACCATGATGGGCGAGATCTGGCAGCTGCGATCCAAACAATTGTAGAAATCGGCGATCCCCAGGCGCTTGCAAACGCCATTGACGATGCTTTTCCCGGTAGCCGGTTGGAGGTCATCTCTCACAACGACGGCCGTTTTTCGCTGGCATTTTACCAAAAGGGTTTGCTTCGCCCTCTTTCCGGTGCTGAGTTATCCGACGGCACGCTGAGGTTCATTCTCTGGGTCGCCGCGCTTTTGACGCCGCGCCCGCCCGAACTCATGGTACTCAATGAACCAGAAACAAGCTTGCACCCCGACCTGTTGCCTGCCTTGGCGAGGTTAATCTTACAGGCATCACAACGCTCACAAATCTGGGTTATCTCACACGCCAACCGGTTGATCCACACATTGGTAGACCATCCCGACGGTCAATCGCTTGAACTGATAAAAGAGTTGGGACAAACCAAGATTAAGGGGCAAGGCATGTTGGACAGCCCCGCGTGGCACTGGCCAAGTGAAGGATAGAAGGCAAAGAATTAGCCGATAAAAACAGGCAGGTGACCGGGACCTTTACCAAATTAAAGTTGGCCACCTGTTATAAAGCGAGATTTCACCTTAATCCATAACGTGCACGTGCTGGCATTTTGCCTGACTCAGCCTGACATGATGAATACTCACCACGATGCGACAGGCTTTCGGCATTTATAAGGCGAACATTAAGGAGTATTGGTATGACTATCGCGTATCACCGCTGGCCTAACGCGTTGGCAGCCCGCTATCGGGCTAAAGGTTACTGGATAGATCTGCCACTGACAGACGTGATAACACGGCATGTGGATACCGAACGGGTCGCACTGACCGATAATGGCAAAAACTACAGTTATGCGGAACTCCATCGCTTGTCTAATCAGTTGGCTGCCGCACTTGCGCAACGCGGACTTCGGCGTGGTGACACGGCGCTGATCCAATTAGGCAATATCGCCGAATTTTATATTGTCTTCTTCGCCCTGTTGAAAATCGGCGTAGCGCCAGTCAATGCGCTATTTAGCCACCAGCGGCACGAAATGGATGCCTACGCCCTGCAGATTCACCCCCGCGCGCTGATTGCCGATCGCCAACATAAACTATTTCACGATAATACCTATCTGCAGCAGTTACGCCACGCACACCCAAACCTGAACATTGTGGCCTTTCACCATCAGGATACGGGCGATGAGTCACTGTCCATGCTGATACAACAAGCAGACACTGGCTTTGTTCCTTCGCCATCAGCGGCAGATGAGGTCGCGTTTTTCCAGCTTTCCGGCGGCAGCACCGGGACACCCAAGCTCATTCCACGCACTCACAACGATTACTATTACAGTATTCGTGGCAGTGTCGACATCTGTCGCTTCACCCCGCAGACACGCTACCTATGCGCACTGCCCGCAGCACATAACTATCCCCTCAGTTCCCCAGGATCACTCGGCGTATTCTATGCCAATGGCACGGTGATACTGGCACCCGATCCGAGTGCGACCACCTGCTTCGCATTGATTGAACGGTATCAGGTGACAGTCGCGGCACTGGTTCCTCCCGCCGCCAGTCTATGGCTACAAGCGGTCAAGGATAGCGGCAGTCAGGCGCTGCGTTCGCTTGAACTTCTGCAGGTGGGCGGCGCGCGGCTGAGTCCGCGTGTGGCATCAGAAATCCCTTCCCAACTAGGCTGCCAACTACAGCAAGTGTTCGGCATGGCCGAAGGGCTGGTGAATTATACTCGTCTCGACGATCCCCAGGATCGTATTTTCACAACTCAGGGGCGTCCCATTTCACCCGACGACGACGTGTGGGTGGCTGATGACCATGGCGCGCCTCTGCCTGCCAACCGGATCGGGCGGTTAATGACGCGAGGTCCTTACACCATTCGCGGCTATTACAACAGCCCACAGTACAATGCTACCGTTTTCGATGCCGACGGCTTCTACTGTTCAGGCGATCTGGTGGCCATTGATGAGGACGGTTATATCACTGTTCATGGGCGGGAAAAGGATCAGATCAATCGTGGTGGTGAAAAGATTGCCGCAGAAGAGATCGAGAATTTACTACTAATGCATCCCTCAGTGACAGAAGCGGCGCTGGTGGCGATAGAGGACGAACTGATAGGAGAAAAAAGTTACGCCTTCATCATGGCGAATGAGCCGCTAAAAAACGTCGAAATACGCCGTTTTTTACGCAGCCATGGCGTAGCGGATTACAAATTACCCGATCACGTTGAAATTCTATCTGCTTTGCCGCTAACACCGGTCGGCAAAATAGATAAAAAACAGTTGCGTCAATTATTGGTACTGAAAACCATTTTATAGCTATTCTGGATATTGGAGACATCATGACTATCCCTAAACTTTCCTCTTATTCGCTGCCAACCGTCGATGAACTTCCCTTCAATAAAGCACATTGGGTGTTTGAACCTCAGCGCGCTGCTCTACTGATTCATGATATGCAGGACTATTTCCTGAATTTTTGGGGCGAAGAAAGTCCGTTGGTAACAACGTTAGTTGCAAATATCGTCAGTCTGCGACGTTACTGCAGTTCGCTCGGCATCCCAGTATTTTATACAGCCCAGCCGTCGGAACAAAGCGACGCTGAACGAGCTCTGCTTAGCGATATGTGGGGATCCGGCCTGAAAAATCATCCTCTCCAGCAACAAATTACCTCAGCGCTTACACCCGCCGATAGAAATCAAGTATTAATGAAGCGACGCTACAGCGCCTTCCACCATTCGCCACTGGAAAGCATTCTTAAAGAGTGTGCTCGCGATCAACTGATTATTTGCGGCGTCTATGCACATATCGGCTGCCTAACAACCGCCACTGATGCATTCATGCGTGATATCAAAGCGTTCATGGTCGCCGATGCCCTGGCCGATTTCACGCGCGAGGATCATCTGATGGCACTGAACTACACAGCAGAATGCAGCGGGTGTGTTGTGATGATGCAGGACCTTATGCTCACGCCGCAAAGCAAAATGTCCTTGCGAGAAACGGTCTTGGCCCTGTTAAACGATAGCGAGCAACCAGAAGACGACGATAATCTTATCGATTACGGCTTAGATTCTGTACAAATCATGGCGTTAACCGCGCGCTGGAGTCAGATTTATGCCGATATCGACTTTATTAAACTAGCACAGAATCCCACTATTAACGGCTGGTGGTCAATGCTGGCGAGGGAGGATCAGTAATGTCCATTCAATTCGACTTTAGCGGTAAGCAAGTTTGGGTCACCGGTGCGGGTCAGGGCATTGGCTATGCCACTGCTTGTGCTTTTTATAGGGCGGGCTCAACGGTAACAGGAATAGACAAAACATTTCATCCAAACACGAATTACCCATTCGCTATCCATCAGGCAGATGTTGCAGACAGCAAGCAAGTGAAAGAGGTGGTACAAGTACTGCTGAATACTACGCCTCAGCTAGATGTGTTGGTTAACGCTGCTGGAATCCTGCGTACTGGCCAGACCGATGAGATCGATCCTCAAGATTGGCAACTGTGTTTTAACGTTAACGCCGGGGGCGCGTTCAATATGTTTCAGCACACGATGTCAGTGTTCCGTCGTCAACGCGCTGGCGCGATGGTGACGGTTTCATCGAATGCCGCGCACGTACCGCGCCTTGGTATGTCGGCATATGGAGCATCCAAAGCCGCACTGCGTAGTTTATGCCACACAGTGGCGTTGGAAATGGCACCATTTGGCGTCCGCTGTAATCTGGTCTCTCCCGGGTCAACTGATACAGAAATGCAGCGCAGTCTTTGGCATACACCTGATGCTGAAGCGCAAACCATCAAAGGTTTTCCCGAACAATACAAGCTAGGTATCCCGTTACAAAAGATTGCTCACCCGCAAGAAATCGCTGCAACTATACTGTTTCTTGCTTCCGACGCAGCCAGTCATCTGGTGATGCAGGATATTGTTATTGATGGTGGTGCCGTGCTTAATGCTTAAGAGCTTACTAAAATTTTAAGTAAACAAGAGTCGACTTTCATTGCTCAAAAGTTGCCAGTTTGGTTAAATTTTAATACTAGTATGAGGTATAGCTGCATCTTTATAAACGTATTTTGATAGTTGCATGTCCACCTACTCAGGGGTACATAATGAGCAGCAACGGATTTGATCCGAAAGACATTGAGGAAATTTGCTCTCGCAAGAAACGCAAATTCCGCATGAAGAAAGCTGATTACAAGGAACTGGGGCGCAACATACTGCAGGGTTCGGTCGATGTTGCGATCGGCGGGCTCAAGGCCACAGCAATTGTTGCTTCTCAGTTACCAACAAGCAGCCATTCCTCCGAGAAAACAACCAACTCCCTTGATGGTGTTATTGGCGGTATTCGTTACAGAGATGGCGTGCAAGTTGATGATTAAAAGGCCAGTTTATTTTCGGGAGTGTTAGAAATTCTGTGTCATTCCAGTAATATACAATCAAAAAGGAATGACATATGTCCCAGCCCTTCGATTTCGATAAAGCGCTTAAAGCCCTCCAGTCTGGTCAGGCATTAACGGGCAAAGATGGTATCTTAACGCCTTTAATCAAACAGTTAACGGAAGCTGCCCTGTCTGCGGAGCTGGACTCACATCTGGCTCAGGACGTTGAAGCTAACCGTAAAAATGGCTCCGGCAAAAAGACCATTAAAGCCCCGACGGGCAGCTTCGAACTGGCGACTCCGCGCGATCGTAATGGCACTTTTGAACCCCAGTTGGTGAAAAAACATCAGACCACGTTATCCGACGAGATCGAACACAAGATCATTCGCCTGTTTGCACTGGGGATGAGCTATCAGGACATTAGCCGGGAGATCGAAGATTTATATGCCTTCAGCGTGTCCACTGCGACCATCAGTGCAGTAACCGATAAAGTCATCCCTGAACTAAAACAGTGGCAACAGCGCCCGCTGGAGCAGGTTTGTCCCTTCGTCTGGCTGGACGCTATTCACTATAAAATCCGGGAAGATGGCCGCTATCAGAGCAAAGCGGTTTACACCGTGCTGGCCCTGAATCTGGAAGGTAAAAAGGAAGTTCTGGGCCTGTATCTGTCAGAAAGTGAGGGGGCTAACTTCTGGCTGTCGGTATTAAGCGACCTGCAAAATCGCGGTGTTAAAGACATTCTGATTGCCTGCGTGGACGGGCTGACCGGCTTCCCAGAGGCAATAAACAGCATTTATCCGCAGACGGAAGTGCAGTTGTGCGTCATTCATCAGATACGCAATTCGATTAAATATGTGGCCTCAAAGCACCATAAAGCCTTCATGACCGACCTGAAACCAGTCTACCGTGCAGTGTCAAAAGAAGCGGCCGAAATGGCACTGGATGAGCTGGAAACGAAATGGGGGCTGCAGTATCCGGTGGTGCTCCAGTCGTGGCGACGCAAGTGGGACAATCTGTCAGCGTACTTTCGCTATCCGGCCAATATCCGCAAAGTCATTTATACCACAAATGCTATCGAATCGGTGCACAGACAGTTCAGGAAACTAACCAAAACCAAAGGTGCTTTCCCGAATGAAAACAGTCTGTTGAAGCTGCTTTATCTGGGGCTGATGAACGCACAGGAAAAATGGACAATGCCCATCCAGAGCTGGAATTTGACATTGTCACAGTTGGCCATTTATTTTGAAGGGCGACTAAATAACGTGATGACGCTGTAGAATTTTTAACGTGACACAGAATTCTGAACGCTCTCGGCTGTTATACCTTCCATAAAAGATATGGATTCTTGCCATCTTTATGTCGCCATGACTCGAGGTTCTTCGCGTCTTGTTATTTGCTCTGAGTCTCCCGAACTCAATTCTCAATAGAAATATTAATGTCTGCGAATTATCCAGGTTGATTTTACGAACTGGGGGTAATTATCAATTCCCCAGTCATAGTTAATTACTGACCCTCAACGCTACAGAACGCACCCTGAGCAGGTTAATCACTCAGGGAGTGTTCACGATGAAAATACCCATTTGCTGCTTGCCAGTACTTCTCCTTTCTGCCGGTGCCTTGGCCGATACCGTCATTTACACTGACCGTGCGCATCCGGTGCCTGATGGCCAGAATGTCTCCGTTGTTTTTCTTGATGCTCCCGAGCATCTACAGGCTCAGCTTTTTGACCACCTTTCCGCTGATCCGGCACAGGCTGAACAAGATGTAAGTAGACCGCTTTTAGTTCCACGCACTTTTTGAGATTTCCGGGTTTTCAGCCATCAGCCGGTATTCTTCCGGCGTCAGGTTATTCAGGGATTCATGAGGGCGCTCGCTGTTATATTCATGCAGCCAGCGCTCTGTAATTTCCCGTGCTTCATTCAGCGTTCTGAACAGATAAAAATCCAGTATTTCTGTCCGGTACGTCCGGTTAAAACGTTCGATGAAGGCATTCTGCGTTGGTTTTCCCGGTTGAATAAATTCCAGCATCACGCCATGCTCTTCAGCCCACTGCGCCAAAGTCAGCGAGATGAGCTCCGGGCCATTGTCCATCCGCAGTTTCAGCGGATAACCACGGTTTTACACGATCCTGTCCAGTACTCTGACCACCCGCTGCGCCGGGATATTCAGATCGATTTCTATTGCGAGAGCCTCGCGGTTAAAGTCATCCACTACATTGAAGGTTCGAAAGCGTCTGCCGCAGACCAGCGCATCATGCATAAAATCTATCGACCAGCTCTGGTTAAGTGCTTCTGGCGTCGCCAGCGGAGTCGGATTGCGCACCGGCAGACGTTGCTTTCCCTTACGGCGAAAATTCAGTTTAAGCAGGCAGTAAATCCTGTGAACGCGTTTATGATTCCAGGCATTGCCTTGCCTGCGCAGTACCTGAAACCGCTTCTTGAAGCCGTAACGGGGATAGCGTTCAGCCACCTCCGACAGAGCCTGGATCACCGGTTCATCACGACAGGTGTCCGGCTGATAAAAATACACCGTCCTGCTCAGCGATAACGTCCTGCATGCCTGGCGTATGCTCATCGTAAACTGCGCGGTCAGGTAACTGACGAGCTCACGCTTTATCGCTGGTTTTAAAGCTTTTTTTCGATGACATCTTTCAGAGCACGACACTCAAGACTCAGATCGGCAAACATCTGCTTGAGACGACGATTTTCGTCCTCCAGATCTTTCATCTTTTTGATATCAGAGGCTTCCATACCGCCAAACTTCGCTTTCCAGTTGTAATAGCTGGCTTCGGAAATGCCGGCTTCGCGGCAGACATCCTTGACGGTACGTCCAGCTTCGACAGACTTCAAAACGGCAATGATCTGGTGTTCAGTGAATCGGGCTTTACGCATGACGATCTCCTCAGGGAACATACTCAGTATGTCGGAAGATCTCTAAAAGTGACTGGTTCGGTTTAGCGGGATACTTACACTACGGCGCTGGAGGCCAATGAGTAATACGCCAACACTTTTGAATCATCGCAACTGACGAAAGTTCGTGATGCGCCAGTGACCTGATTTTTCATCGCCCGTTGTTTCAACCAGTTGTCCATAGACTCCACGCCGCAACAGAATGAGGATAGTACATGCTCGGCATGGAGTGGCTCAGGGGCGGAAATTATTTTTTCTGTTCCCACGGTGCAGGCGTTTGCATGGTTTTGCGCAGCGCAGCATTTGGTGCAGGAGCCTGATCCAAACGGGCAAGGAATTCCTGATAAGCATCGGGATCTGCCATAATGATACGCTGATCGATCAATGCTTCCTCTGCGGCGGCGCGAGCGGCTTCAAGGACAAAATCAGTACGATTTTTTCCTCTGGCCTTCGCAGCACGATCGATTAGATCGCGTTCGGCAGGCTTGATGCGTAAATTCAATGTTTCGCGTTTAACAGAAACGCCGTTCGTAACTGGCATGATGTTATCCTCCGGACTACTCTCTGGATATTAATCATACAGCAACCGTAACGCTAATGTCATTACGATTTATCGGCATCATAGGGAACCGAACCAAAGGAACGAACCGGGCATTTCTTTATCGCATGTGACCCATCATTCTGATCTATCTATGAAAATACGGGTCAACCTACGGGTCTTGACAACAGCAATGATTAAAATTTATGCTATATTTCAACTTAATAGAAAGCTGAATGATCCCGAGTCCGGCACCATATTTTTGTTTTGGGACGTTCCTATACGTCCGGGAACATAGAAAAATCAGCAAGTTGATAAAAATCTGGAGTGCCTCAAGGTGCTGCCAGATTTTTTTGTGTCCGTAATTTTTGGGGGCTGAATTGGGGCCTGTCGGTTCGATAAACTACGGAGCTCCTGCTCCCCGGGTTCCGGCCCAGGTCAGCGCAACCGGGTAAGAGTGCAGATGTTTTGACATAGGCTTGCCCTCAATAGCATTGATTAATCAGAGAATGAGAAGCACTGGGTCAGATTCACGGCAGGATTCCCCGGCCGTACCAGCATGACCCCCTGTTCCGGCAGCATCACCGCTGCCGCCACGGTACGTTCACGCCGAATGTCGCCGTTATCGGCCACACACAGAGGGGCCGCGCTGAACGGCGTGAAACAGTCATCACCGGTATGCGGTTCGGACGCGAGAAACTCACGGGCCTTAGCCAGCCGCTGAAGCGACGAGTTCTTCGCGAAAATATTGATCGCATCATCGGCTAAAAAGTCCTGGTGCAGAAAGTGGTTGGTATGCGACGTCGTGCCACCGCCTTGCCGGATATTCCCCTGCGAAACGATACGCCACTGGTTGTTCAGGCTTTCTGCGCAGAAAGTCTGTTGCCGGTCACAAAGCGTAAACGAGCGCGAACTGGAAAGCGGCAACCGAGTCAGAACCTCCAGCGCTTTTTCTGCGCTGGCGCAGGTGTCCAGTACATGCCGGATCGCCAGATAAGGAGGAATTCCCGGTTCCCATTTTCCGCCCAGCACCATATTCAAGCCGACGGCCAGCCCTGCCTGATTAATGCCGAGATACCCCAGCAACCCGCCAAAACTCAGTACCCGTGCGGGAATACGGGTTCCCTGGCAGGCCAGGACGTGGATGAAATCATCCAGATTACCGTTCAGATCTACGGTCTGCGCCAGCCACGGCTCACTTGCCAGAGAAGACAGCGTGGTACAGTCTCCACCTGTATTAATTCGGTTATAGCCGAGAATCTCCCGCCGCAGTTGCAGCAGCCACGCCAATGCCACCGGCATCTGCGCACCGACGGCCAGTCCGTCAATCTCCTGTGCGATGTCCGGTAACAAATGGGTGACGATCCGGCGATAGCAGCCGATTTTTTCCTCCAGCGCAGCCAGGGAGAACGGCACATCGCTCAGCAGGTTGAGCCGGCACAGATGGTCGTCGGCAAATTGCCACAGTGCCTGACGGCACTGTTCGCCATGTTGAATCCCTCTGCTGTGTGCGTCGCCCGATAGCCTGACAACCGGAATCACAGCGTTCATTGCGCCTCCGGACGCGGGCCGGCTTTCGCCCGGTGCAGCAAGGCATCGCTGACCCAATGCCATTCGTCAGCGAGCACGCTGTAGAAAATAGCATCACGGCGCCGGCCGTCCGGCATAAAGTTGAAACTGCGCAGCACCCCTTCCTCTTTCGCCCCGATATTACGCAATCCGGCCCTGGCCTGGAGATTAAGCACATCCGTTTTGAATTCCACCCGCAATGCGCCAAGCTCCTCAAATGCATGACGCATCAGCAAGTATTTGGCCCAGCGATTAATGCCTTTGCCGCGAAAAGTCTCGCCGAGCCAAGACCAGCCGATTTCCAGCCGGGCTTCTTTTTCCACCATATTGCCGAAGCTCATGCTGCCGGCAATCTGCCCGCTGGCTTTGTCTATCACGATAAACACGGCGCGTGCGCCCGTGGCCTGATCGCCGAGCATCGCATTGAAGAAGGTTTCAAACTCTTCATCGTTGCCGACGCGAAAAACGAAATAGCGCCAGATATGGCTATCGCGCGCCAGGGTGCGAACGCTCTCCCGATCGTCCTCGCGGACGGGACGCAGAATGACGTGCTCATTTTCCAGCGTTGCCGATGCCGTCGTTTGCCAGTTCATATTTACGCTCCCTGCAGATGGTTTACCGCCGGTGCATCAACCAGCGGCGCCAGAATACGGATAACATCACCCAACGTGTTCATATGCGCCAGATCGCCCTCCGTCAGTCCGGTAAGGTTGATCCCCGCTTCCTGACACAACGACGTGATAAATAAGATTTTATTCAGCGACGTCAGGCCGTATGCATCGCGCATGTTGGCGTCGGCGTCCAACAGCCCGATCTCGACGGGAGACGTCAGCACGGCGGCGAGCTTTTGTCGGGCAACGGTTTCCAGATTAACGGACATAATGACTCTCCTTAACGGTGGCATTCAGTTCATGTTGATAACGTTCGAATATCGCTTTGCGGATGGGTTTGTACTGAGAGGTCAGCAGGCCGTTATCAATGCTGAACGGCTGCCCGGCAATCACGATACGGCTGATAAACTCATCTTTTTCCGTCGCGGCGTTAACACTTTCCAGCGCGGCATGAATCGCCGGAATATCGGCGGGAACGGACGCCGGTGAAACGACGGCGACCAGATCCGTTTGTTGCGGGCTGAAGATGACGCACTCCGCAATCACGCCTGCATTACGCAGGCGGGCTTCGATCGGCTGTACGTCGATTTTCTTGCCGTTATCCAGGACAATGACGTTGTCTGAACGGCCTTTGATATACAAAAAACCCTCTTCGTCGATAAATCCCAGATCGCCGGTACGTACCCCGCCGTCCGGCGTGAAAATTTTCTCCGATGCTCCTTCCTGGGCGTAGAGATAGCGGGTATTGACCGGATAATCGCTGTAGACGATGACGTTGCCATTTTCATCGATCACCACCTTCTTCCCGTCGATAACCTGCCCGACGCTGCCCGGACGGAAGGCGCCGGGGTGATTTTTCGTGACGATGCACGTTTCATTCATGCCGTACCCTTCATAAAGCGGCAGATCCATGCGCGGGTAGAAACCGAGCGTTGCGGCATCGGCGGGCGCAGACCCCGTCCATAAATAGCGGATACGTTCGCCGAACAGCGCGCGGGCATGGACTTTCATCGCCGCGTCATCGCCGCCCTGCCGGATAATATGCTGGCGCGCGGTTTCAAAAAACGCAGGCACCCCCATCACCACGGTCGGCTGCCGCTGTGCCATGAAGACAAATGCCGACTGGTAATTACTCAGAACAACGTCATGGCCGTATTTCAGCGCCGAATAGATCCAGTAGCGCTGCTGTAACAGTGATAACGGCAAAAAGACGAAGAGGCTGTCGCCCGGAGCATGCGCGAACAGACGCTGAACACCGTGCAGCGAAGCGTCAATGCTGCCGACCGTGGCCGCCAGCCCCTTCGGCACGCCCGTAGAGCCGGAGGTAAACTTGATGGTGGTCGTCTCGTCCGCCGTATAGTCAACGGCGGGCAGCTCGTCAGGATAAACGTCGGTAAATGCGTTGATCGATGTTATGTCGCGGATTGCCGGGTGAGCGGCATCGGCGTTTTTATCGGTAAACAGGCACTTAAGCCGGTAGTCCTGCACCAGCGCCGGCGTCGCGGTGAACTTGCCGGGGTCAAACCCGGCGGTGCGTACTTTCAGACGCAGCGCGGCCAGGTCAAGCAATACCCATTCGAACCGGTTATCCGCCAGGATACCGATGGTATCCCCGGCGCGAATGCCTTGCGCCAGCAAACCATTCGCGACCTGCCCCGCCATGCGGTACAGCTCACATAATGCGATCGTTTTTTGTTCACTCAGGGTGGCGATATACAGATTGCCGCCCGCCGTCGGCGGCCGGTTAACAATCTCGTTTATGATGGAGAGCGTCATAGCTTTCCTCCGCGATCCGCAATTTGGCCCGCCATCGCCTGCACGGTGTTAAATTGATAAACGGATTCCAGTGGCATCGCCACGCCGAACGCCTTACGCACAGACGTCAGAATCCGCAGGGCTTTGAGGGAATTGCCGCCCAGGCTGAAAAAGTCCTGCTCCACCCCGACGTTGTCGCAAGCCAGAATGTCCTGCCACAGCGCCTGCAACGCGCGTTCAACATCACCGTTGGCCTGCCGGGAGCCGGTGCCCTCCGGCGCGTCGGCGATCAAGGGAAGCTGGGCCAGGGCCTTGCGATCGACTTTCTGATTACGGTTCAGGGGCAGGGCTTCGTGCCACACCAGGTGCGCCGGGATCATGTAGTCCGGCAGCAAATGTGCGATGCGTTGACGCAGTTCGACCCGCGCAGGCCGGGCGCCATCGGCGACCAGGTGCGCAACCAACACGTCGCCTCGTGCGTCTTTGGCAGCGACCACCGCGGCCTGGGCAATCTCAGGTAAAGCAGTAAGCACGTTCTCAACTTCTCCGGCCTCAATGCGGTATCCGTTGATTTTTATCTGTAAATCCACCCGGCCAAGAATGTCGATGTCCCCGTTGGGTAAATAGCGCCCCAGATCGCCGGTGCGAAAACAACGCGGCCCACCGGGCGCATCAACAGGGTATCGCTCACGGGTTCTGGCCTCATCATTCCAGTAACCGCGGGTAATCCCGGCACCGGCGGCATAGATTTCACCGGCTACCCAGTCGGGGCATTCGCCGCCCTGCGCGTTGCGCACCGAGCATTGGTTGTTGGCATTGGGGCGGCCATAGGGAATATTTTCCCCATTACAATCCTCAGGCGAGATCGGATGGCAAATGTTCCAGATGGTCGTTTCCGTCGGCCCGCCCAATGACCAGTACGCGATATCGGGGCGGCGTGCCATCATGGCCGCCGGCAGATCCGGTGGAATACGATCGCCACTCATCATAATGAGGCGCAGGCTGTCCACCAGCTCAGGCTGAGAGTCAAACATCATCCGCACGATGGCCGGTACCGAGTTCCAAATACTGACGCGGTGCATCCGGCAAAGCGCAGCCCAGTGTTCGACATCGGCGGCGTGATCCGCATCCGGCATTACCAGCGCCGCACCGGCTGCCAGTGCGCCGAAAATATCCCAGACGGACAGATCGAAGTTAAACGCGCTGATGGCGAAAAAGCGATCTTCCGGACTGACGCTGAAACGCCGCTGACAGTCAGCGACCAGGTTCACCACATTGCGGTGCGTCACCATCACACCTTTGGGATCACCGGTCGTTCCGGAGGTATATAGCACGTAGGCGAGATCGTCCTGCGTCGCGGCAGCATCACGCGCGGGCAAGCCGAAAGTTTTCTGCGCGGGGGTGCGCAAGTCGAAACAGGGCAGCGATGCGGCAACGTCAACGTTGGTCAGCACCACCCGAACGCCGCCATCCTGCAGCATATAGCGCCGACGGGCTTCGGGCAGACCGGCGTCGATGGGCAGATAACAGGCGCCAGCGAGAACGATGGCCAGAATGCCAATAATTTGCTCCGGCCCGCGGGTCGCGATGAGACCGACCCGTTCGTTGCGCTTTACCCCGTGACCGTGCAGCCACTGTGCGGCCTCCGCGGCGCGGTTCAGCAGCTCGCCGTAACTGATTTGCCGCTGCGCGGTACACATCGCCGTGGCGGCCGGATTCCGGCGGGCCTGAACCACGAAGGCATCGCCGAGCAACCCGGACGGGATTTCCGCCTCGGTCGCGTTGACCTGATCCCGCCGCTGGCGTTGCCCGGCAGGAAGCAGATCGAACGTTGCCCGCTCCCAGCTTTCCGGCTGACAAAGCAAAAGCAGCATACGCTGAAACCCTGCCGCCATCGCCGCCAGAAAGCCCGCAGGAAACGCCGATTCCACACCGTCCAGCCGAATCACCAGTTGCCCCTGTTGCTCAAACAGAAAGGCGTCCAACAATACCTGCGGCGTCTGGCTCAGCGTATAAACCTCACGACCGAGCAGCGTCAGCGCATCGCCGTTCACCCCTTCCAGTGCGCCCAGCGTGCAGTTAAACGTGTACGGCATCAGCGCATCTGCCAGCCCGCGCGTTTTCGCCAGTTCCCGCATTACATCGATGCCGGAAAAATAGTGGTGATCGATATCCTGATGCAGTTGCGCCTGTAGGCGCTGAACGCGCCGGGTAAACGGCAGCTGGTGATCAAGATGGATCTCGGTCAACATCGGAATGGAAAACGGCCCGATCGTGCTGAAGGCCCGCGGGTGAATCGGACGACGTTCAGAGATCGTCACGTTGAGCGTGAAATCCTCGCCGGCCCCCCAGACGTACAGCGTTTCCGACCACGCGGCCATCAGCACGGCGGCGGGCGTCAGCCGTTGCGCTTTGGTCTGCTGCTGCAACTGTTGCCAGCGGGCCGCATCCAGGGTGACGAGATGCTGCCGGAAGCGGGGCGCTCCTGTGGCAGGGCGGGGATTTTGCGCCAGCGCAGGCGCTTTCGGCAACGATTCCAGACGCCGCAGCCAGTAATCCCGCGAACGCTCGCTGACGGCGTGCTGTTTATCCTGCTCGCGGGCAGCGATGTGTCGGCGGAACGACAGATATTCGGTCTGCGGCTGCGGCGTTTGATAATGCTGGTGCCAGAGCCGGAACAGCAAAAACATGCTGATGCCATCCACAATCATGCCGTCATGATTGACGTACAACACCATACTTTCCGGTGAAAGGATCACCACTTCCGCCTGCAACAGTGAAGCCTGCGGTGGCAGTACCTGATGGGACTTCTCCTCACGCAGCCGGGCGCGCATCTGACGCTGTTCCCCGTCGCTGAACCCCTGCCAGTCACGGCGGGCGATGCGGGGCAGTTCGCTGCTTTCATACTGCGCATCATCGCCGCTCAACCGCAGTCGAAGCGCCGAATGCTCCTGCACCACGCGCTGCAATGCCTGCTCCAGCCGTTCAATGTCCCAGACGCCTTCGATCTCATGGTAAACCTGGTTGGCCACGCCCCCGCCCTCCGTGACCCAATCGCGGCCACGGTAATATGCCTGCTGCAGCGGAGTCAGCGGAAACGTATCCAGGCGCTCTTCCAGCCAGGCGAGCAGCTGCGCCTTATTCATACGGATATCCGCCACCAGCTGCGGCGGAATCGCGTTCGTCAACCCTTCCAGTTTTAGGTTATCACCTTGCCTGCTGATCCTGAGCCCGGCACCCGTGATTTGTTCAAGTAACGCGCTGACGCTCATGCAGTCGCCCCCTGCCGCTGGCGTGCAATATGACCGGCGATGTCCCCCAGCGGCTGATTCAGCAGTGTTTCCAGCGGAACGTCGACCTGACATTCATGAAGTAACTGATATTGCAGCGTCACGGTCATCAATGAGGTCGCGCCCAACTGCGACAGAACGTGCGCCGGATGCAAGCGGGTTTCAGGTAACAAAACGCCCAGCTTTTCCTCCAGCCACTGCCAATGGGCATCACCGTGTTGTGCCTGATCAACCGATTCCTGAGGCGCACGTTCCTGTGGATCACAGAAGAAACGTGTTTCCTGCAACGTAATGCGATTACCCGGCGTCACCAACTGTGCCTGTTGCAGCCATGACTGCGCCGTCTCATTGCCGAGCGCCGCCGCCAGGCTGGCGGAAAAGCGCGGCATCAGCGGACGGCCAACAGCGGAAAGCAGATTCGCGGCCGCCAGCTCCAGCGCCACGGCGGTTCGGTATTCATCACGCCAGCGTGCGATACCCGCCAGTTGCTGTTGGCTGCGGGAAAAAGCGCGCGTCTCCGTGACCAGCGTTTTCAGGTGACGGGCGGCGCTGCGTAACGAAAACCCGTCGGGGTTCAGCGCATCGGTGATCGCCTGTAATATCCCGTTTAACCGCGCCCAGAAGGCGACCTGCTCCTTGGTCCAGATACCGGCATCCGGCGCATTCCCCTGAAAGATCGTGCCGACCCGGTTGCCCAGGTCGTGCAGCCAGGTCTGCCATTCGCCAAGCAGGGTGTCGCGCACTTCGTCTTCCCATTGCGACAAGCGGAAGTTGGTTCTCTCCTGCTCAGGCCGCGTCAGGCATAGGTAAAAACGCACTGCATCCACGCTCTCCGGCGTCAGGATCTCTTTCCCCCACACGGCATGGCGGCGGCTGGTCGAAAACTTTTTGCCATCGAGCAGATAAAATTCGTTGTAGTGATAATCGATATCCGGCTGCCATTCCGGATAAGCCAGGTGATACAGCGCCGGATAAAGAATGCTGTGATAAAAACTGTTGTCGTAACCAAAGAAATGCACGATCTTCCAGTCTTTACCGGGTTCATCCGCCGACCAGGGACGATTGATTTTTTTACCCAGCTGCTCGATGTCATACAGGAAGCCATAGCTCATTTCCGGCCATACCCAGATAACCTGCCCCTCGCCTTCGGTCTCAGCCGGTGCGATCCCCCATTCGGAAGGATGAGACACCGGCACGGTGAATTCAGGACGGGAAAAGACCCGGTGAGCCAGTTCACGCATCCGGGCGGGAACCCGGCCGACTTTATGATGCTCTGCGATCTGTTGTTCAAATCGGTGCAACGGCAGGAGATAACGGGCTACCTGAGTGCGTTCAGGCGGAAGCTGGGAACGTTTGGATAACGGCTGCGCCATATCCGTGACCACGTTGGGTTCCCCGCACTCTTCGCAGATGTTACCGTTGGTACCCCCACCGCAGCCGGGGCACTGGCCGGAAACGTCAACCTCATAAAGATATTGACCGTTCTGCGCGTCACGCAGGGCGGCGCTTTCGGCAAAAACCACCTTATCTTCACCCAGCGTTCGGCTGAAAAAGCGCTGTGCGCCCTGAATATAACCAGCCGCATCATTGGTCACTGTGTAATGATCCGGCTCGATATCCATCATCTTCAGCGTCTGCAAAATCTCACGGGAGAAATGCTGCGCGACGGCGGCGGGCGTCGTGTTTTCACGTTCCGCCAGTGCGACGACATAGCTTTGATAATCATCGGAGCCGGTCATGTGCCACGCCGGATTGCCGATCATCCGCTGATAACGGACATAAACGTCGGCGCCCAAATACGGGCCCGACAGATGACCGAGATGCAAATCGCCGTTTGGCGTCGGCGGCGTGGAGAAAACGAATTGCGGGCGCCGGGGATCCTGCCGTTCCCAGGAAGAGGCGGAATGTCTGGCGCTATCGGCGTCGCGGCGGTACTGGAGGAAAAAGAGAATGTCTTTATCTCCCGTATTTTCCAGCACGTGCGACTCAAAAGGCGCGAACTGCGCCGCACAGCCCGCACTCACAGGATGACGGTGGCCGTCCACGATCAACACCCCGTCTCCCGCGACGATCACGAACATTTCGGTTTCATCATGCTGATGACTGTCCGAACGCTCTCCGGGCCTGACCCGTCCCCAGCCGGCAGGGAAATCCATACCGTCAATACTGCTGATATCAATACCGAACTGCTTTGACATACGAGTGGCATCATAGCGATGAATAATCATATCCGGGCATCCTCAGAAAGCGGTTTGCGTTAAAAGGTGAATAACATCGGCGGCAATCGCGGGCGCCAGCCGATAACCTGAGCCGTTGGCGCCGCCGGCGAAGATGAGGTGTTCATCCAGACGGGTGATGACAGGCTCCCGTGACGGGCTGTAAGCATCACAAAAAACCCGGCCGTCCCTGATTTCCCCGGCGAGCGCCGGCGCGTAGCGGCGCAGCAGTTCCCGCGCCGCCGCCAAATCACGGGCCTGCAGCGGCCCGGTCTCTCCCGGCAGGACATCCCACTCCTGGCAGGTATAACTGAACAACCAATGCCCGCGGCTGTGGCACGGCACCAGAAAAGCATCTTCGTCATGGAAAATCGTCAGGGGCGCGCCGGGCTCCGGCTTGCTGGCTATATGGACGGCAACGATTTTTTTCACCCGGATACCCAGCCCGGCAATACGCTCGCGCCAAGCCGGCTCAGCCAGCCAGGGGCCCGGCGCCAGGATCACCTGACTGGCCGCCTGAACCGTGCCGTCGCTGAGCGCCACGTCATAGCCACCACTCCGGGAATGCAGCGCCGTCACCCGCAGCCCTTCACTCACCGCCACGGACGGGCGCAGCGCCGGCAGCCATTTTTGGATCAGGGCAAACACATCGGCATAATGTGCCCCCTTCCCTCGCAGCACGACCTGTCCGTCATCCGGAGAAAGATGAATCAGGGAATTCATGCTTTCCGACGGTGTAAACCCGGCTGCGGGAAGGTAATTACGGCACGTCTCTTCCCAATGCGCCTTTCCGGTCACTAGCTCCATGGGTAAAGAATAAAAAGGCGCCCCGTTATCCAGGAACGGTTGATAATAGTCATGGCTGAAACGGGACATTGCCCGCACTCGTTCACTGATGCCCCGGGGGAAATGGACACCTGCGGAATAAAATGAACTTCCGGCGCCGCACAAATTCCTCTCGATAAGTGAAATATTTGCCTGCGGGTATTGTTTCACCGCCTCACGGGCAATAACGGTGCCAATAATACCGCCACCGATAATAGCAATATCGCTTTTATTCATCATGATATATTAAGACTGTATTGGAATATGATATTTAACGCGCCGTAATTATTTTCTTCTCCGGCATGACGTCATCGTTAATTTTATGTGCGCCGTTATTATTAACGTCGGGCGACCAGTCAATAAATGAGGATATTTGTTGACGCGGATATTCTCCGCACAGCCGTCCCATTATACGCTGCGCCCGCCATGCATTCAGGCTCAGGTTGACGTCCGGCAGCCCGCGCTGGCCGCGCTGGCCGCGCACCGCATTTTGCACGAAGATATTATTTTGACGGGGGCCATCCCATACGATCGCAAAGTCATCATCAATAACGAATTCGTCATTTTCATAACGAATCCGCTCTTTCAGACCATTCAGGAAGTTTTTCTCTGTCGGCGCATAACCGGTTGCCCAGATAATAACATCAGCCTCTATATATTCTGCCTGCTCAACGTCCAGATGTTTATAATCAACCCGCCAACGTCCTGACGGTGTATGCACCACATTACTTACCGAACGGCTGGTCATTAAATCAAATTCAAGTTCACCCGGCGTAATAAATCGGAGGCAATAAAGTTTCTGATAAATTTCCCGTAACGTTGACTCGGAAATACCGTCGGACGTTAATATATTTTCACGGTTAGTTTTTTGACGCAGGTGCAAAGGCAGTTTACTGAAATACTCCGAATAGCAGGGCATATAAAAATCGTTGGTGAACGTCGAATCATCAATCGGGAAAAAATTACGCCGCCGCGACAGCCAGGTAATGCGTTCCGGTCGCTCGCTGGCCGATTTCGACGACAGATCGAGAAATACCTCAGCCCCGGACTGACCACCACCGATAATAACCACCTGTTTCCCCACGGTATTATGGTTTTTCTTCATATACTGGCTGACGTGGAACTGCGAATTACCCAGCAGCGGCGCCGCAAATTCCGGTACCCAGGGTTTGGTGCCTACGCCGACGGCAAGGTGATCGGCGGTGAGTTGGCGCTTGTCAGTTTCAATACGGAATACACCTTCGAAATCAATGTGTAACACACGTTCGCCAAATGATACGTTGCGGTTTTTCTCCGCCGCCCAGGCCATGTAATTGCGAAACTCACGGCGCGGGATCTCATCAAACTGTGCATTAAGAAAATGGTAAATACGCCCTTTCTCATGCAGGTAAGACATAAAGGTAAATTTATTGGTCGGATCGGTCAGCGTACTCAGATCCTTAAACAGTGAAACCTGCAGCGTGGCGCCGTCGATCATTTGATCGTCGTGCCAGGAAAAGGCCGCTTTCTGGTCAAGAAAAAGATTACTGATTTCTGGCTTATCATGTAACAAAGAGGCCAGACTCAGATTTGCCGGCCCTGCCCCGATACCCAGCAGGGTATAATGAGAAGGTGCGCTGTTTAACGCCAGTTTCATAAATTCGCCCTTATATGTTTGAGATAATTCATCCGGGATAATGCATCCGGGATCGTTAACTACTCGATAGCCTCACTGGAAGTCATTGACGTACCCGCCTCCGTTTTCAACGGTGCCGGGGCCGGTTCTTTCACGCACGCACCGCAAACCAGGGCCGCAAAGAGGGATCCCAGCGCAATGACGGGCCAGAAGACCGTATCCAGCGACAGATAGAGCCAGCCGCCGATAACCGGCCCCAGCGCAATCCCCAGACTGAACATGAAGTGAAAACTGCCCAGATAGTGGGACTTCAGATGCCCCGGACCGGCGTTCGCCGGGAAAGCAAAGAAGGAAGGGCCAGAGATGATTTCCCCCAACGACCAGATCAGTGTGCCGACGATCAACGCCGCAGGCCCGATGGGAACGGCATAAAAGGCAACGCCCGTACCAATCAGCGCAAAACCGAACGCCAGTACGTAACGTTTGTTATATCCCTGGGTGAACTTGGTGATGAACAGCTCAAAGCAGATAACGATTATTCCGTTGAGTGATACCGCCAGGGTATACCAGAACAGTGCGATCCCTTTGTCTTCAATATAGAGAGGCAGTGTGGTGATGTATTGCACGTACACCGCGGAATGGCAGAAGGTCGCCAGTAAAAATAAGACGAAACGCCGGTCGGCCAGCACATCCAGGTAGCCACCCACGACGGTTTTCTCCGCTCCGGCCTGTTGACTGATTTCCCCGACTTCATTTTTCCCCGGCAGGGTCAGCATCGCCAGTACGGCATACAGCGCCGCAATAACCGCTTCTCCCCAGAACAACAGCGTAAAACTCTCCCCGCCCCAGTGATAAAGGGCATAGCCGATGAGCGGCGCCCCCGTCGCCCCGAGGTTCAGGCCCAGCCGATAAATAGCAAAAATCATCGTTTGCCGTTCCGACGGCGTTTGCCAGGACAGCAATGCCGCAGAAGCCGGGCGGAATAATTGGGCGCACAGGCTGGCCAGCGCCACAACGATCAGGATGGAAATAAAGTGGTCAAGGTAGAGCAACGCCGCTGTCAGCACTGCGGTCGCCCCCATGCTGATCATGCTGGCAAGACGCGGCCCGAAGCGCTCGCTGATCGTGCCGCCGAGGAGCGCGCCGATAACGGCACCGGTGCCGTACACTGCCAAGGCAATGATGGTTTGCTGATGCGAATAACCGAGTGACACCAGATACAGCACGATGAAGATTTGCAGAAACCCGGACAACCGGTTGATCATCACGCCGAGCAAGACAACTTTTGATGACAGCGGGCTTTGCGAAAATGTTTCCAGTACGCCCGGTGCGGACGATGAATTAGTCATGATGCTCCTCGATATGCAACGTAATTTTTTCCCTGACCTGATTTTCCAGCCGATCTAACGCTTCCGCACTGCGCGCATCAATAAAGAAGACCACCGCACGATCTTCCGAAGAGCGCAGCGGCTCCAGACGATCTCCGCGCTGTTTATGCACGAAAACGGCCCGCAGGGTGGGTTCATCCTCCCGCTCGCCGGCCGGGACGACAGGCCAGGGATCGTTGTCGTTCAGCCAGACGATCTCCACGCCCGGCCAGTCGATGTGCACGTCTTTCAGTATTCCGGGGGGATGCTCCAGATACACCTGGCGGGCGATACGCCTGGACGCGGGTAAAGCGACCGGTTCGCCAAGCATGATGCGTAAAATGACCGGTTCGAGGGGTTGGCCGTAAGCCAGGTTATAAAGCGGTAAAATCCCGTCCCCCGGAGTACGCGAAGCGATTTCCATCAGCCAGGGGCGGCCGTTGGCGTCTACACGCCATTCGGCATGCGCGATGCCGTCACCGAAGTCCAGCGCCGTCAGAACCTTTTGCGTCGCCTCCAGCAGCAGAGTGCTATTTTGATCGGGGTTAGGCACCGTATGCGCCAGTTCCACAAAGGTGTTCAAGTGAGTATCCGTCGTCACCTTATGGGTCGCAGAGGCGAATATCACCACACCGTTTTGCGATAGGGTTTCCACCGAATACTCCTGCCCCACGATTTTCTGTTCCAGCAACAGCGTTTCATGGGCGGGGTAATCCGCCAATGCGCGACTGGCCTGTTGCGACGAATCGACGCTGATGACACCGGAAGAGGAGTGACGGGTAGCCGGTTTAATGATCAGCGGATAAGCGAGCCTCTCCGTGCGGATACTGTGGCGCTGCTCTGGCGGTACCATCACTGAATCCGGACTGAACGCGTTAAGATAAAAACGTTGGAGATATTTGCTGCGGCAGGTGCGCGTGGCGCGCAGCCCCGGAGAGCGGATGCCTAGGGCATCGGCGATAATGCCGGTCGGTTCTACCAAGGTTTCGCCCACCGCAAAAGCGCCGACAATACGATAGCGTGTACGCCAGTGCTGTATGGCGGCAACAACGCTGGGGTTAAATGATGCTTCTCTGTCCAGCGATCCCTCGACATACGCCACATCGGTAATTTGTGAGATGGGGCTGTCCTGCTTACTGCGAGCTTCTTCCACCTGCTGGCGGTAACTTTCCGGCGTTAAAACCAAAATAGCCAGCCCGCGCTCGACAAGCTGTGTCAGATAAAGCGAATTACGGCAAATAACCCAAAAAGCACCGGTTAAAACAAAAGCTTCAGACAGCGGCGTTTTAGTGTTCATCCAGGAACCTCAGTTAATCTCGGAAAGTGAGAACTCGGGAATACGGGCATTACCTGAAGGCAAGTAACGACGCTTATGCAGACGCTGATGCCAGTCCGGCATGTGCGCATCCAACGCGGAAACCATGCCGTGCGTAATAGCGCGGGCAACCGCGGCGCCCGGACAGCGATGACGACCGCCGCTGAAAGAGAAATACGCTTGCGTATTTCGTTGCGGCTGAAAAACATCAGGCTGTGCAAACCGGGCAGGATCGCGGTTTGCCGCCGCCAACAGCAGCAATATCGTGTCATCCGGCGCGATCCGCTGGCCGAGCAGCGTCAGCTCATGCGCAGCGAAACGGCGGGTATTTTGTATCGGCGAGGTGTAACGCGCGGTTTCATCGATAAAAGCATCGGCCGGCCTGCGCAGCCAGAGCTCCGGATAACGCTGCGCGGTCAGCAGCGTGTTGCCCGCCAGACTGGCCGTCGCATCATAGGTTTGCGACAAGAAACCGATAGCATTCGCGATCAGCGGCGCACGTTGAGACCAGCCTTCTTCGCTGGCGCATTGCAGCAGTTCCGTCAGCAAAGCGCCCTGAGGCGCCTGCGCGATCTGTGCGAAAAATCGCTCCAGCAGCGACGTTGCCGCAAGGCTGGCGCGCTGCTGATGTTCAGGACTGGCGGCGGCGGGAATGCACAACACAAACTCCGCAATGAGCGCCACAACCTCCGGCACGTCCCGCGGCAAGAATCCGCACAGCGTAGCGACAACAGCCGCCGGTACGGAAAACATCCAGCGGTTAATCTCCTCGCCGTCGCTCAGCGCCTGTTGCGCCAGTTGCCGGGCTAGCTGGCTTACGTGCGCGGAATCTACCGTGGACAACGCGCGGATAATGACGGCCTTAAGCTGCTGCTGATACTCACCTTCACGCATACGCACCAATTGGCCAAAGACATCGCCCGCCGGCTGGCCGACAAGACCGGGAGGGACAGGCTGCGACACCGGGCGAACCTGCAGAACCGGGCTGCTGAGCACCGCGTCCGTCGATCCGGCATCGCTCACCACCCACAGCTTAAGGTCGCGGTCAAAATAGACCGGAGTCTCTCGGGTCAGCCGGGCGTAATATTCCCAGGGAGAGTCATGCTGAATCGCGCTGAGCGGGTTAAGTAAATCACTCACGATAAATCCTCTCGGTTAATAACCCGCTGGGTATCCAGGGCAGAAGCAATATTCATCAGCAAGGCTTCGGACGCGCCTTCATAAATGCGCAGCGGGCGAATTTGCCGGTACAGCCGTTCCAATTGACTGCCCGCCACAACGCCCGCCGCCCCGAGAAGTTGCAACGCAGCATCAACGATTTTGCAGGCTTGTTCACACGCGAAATATTTCGCGGCGGCGGACTCTCGCGCAAACGGCCGGTCATCATCGTGTTGCCAGGCGGCTCTGGCCGTCAGCAGGGAAGCGGCGGAAAGCGAAACCTCCATTTTGGCCAGCGTTGCCTGGGTCAGTTGCAGATCCAGCAGGCGTCCGCGGTAAATTTTGCGCTGCGCGGCATGTCGCAGTGCGATATCCGCCGCACGTCGGGCAAACCCGATCGCGGCGCTGGCGACCGTCATGCGAAAACGATCGAGGATATCCAGCGCGATGATGAATCCTTGCCCCGGTTGCCCCAGCAGGTTCTCCGGTGAAACCCGGACATTGTCGAAATGCAGGTGCGACCATGACCGGGGAGCAACGGCATCCAGCGGACGGGCGCTGACGCCGCCGGCGACGGCATCGACGATAAACGCACTCAGCCCCAGCGGCCCCGGCCCTTCACCGGTGCGGGCGATCACGATAATGTCACTGGCGATATCTCCCAAGGCGATCCACGCCTTATCCCCGTTCAGTAGCCAGCCGCCCTCACAGCGCTGTGCCTCCAGGGTCAGCGCGGCAATATCAGTCCCTGCCTGTAATTCAGACAACGCGAATGCGGCAATACGCTCTCCGTGCGCCAATGCGGGTAAATAGTCGCGGCGTTGCGCCTCATTGCCGTAGCGCTGAATCACGCTGGCGCTCAGAGATTGAATCGACCAGGAAAAATCAAGCAGATCATCAAAATAGGCCAGCGTCTGCCGCGATAAACACATTCTGCGCGCATCGTTCGGCACCGGCAGATCGGGCGTATTCAAGTGCTTCAGCCATCCTCCCTGCCCCAGCAGATGCAACATCTGACGGCTCTGCTCTGCCACCGGACGGTGGCGTAATGACAGTAATGTTTCATGCTGCTGCTGACACCACCGGTCCAGTTCATGCACATACTGTTGGTGCCCCGGTGTGAAAAAAGGCAGCGACAGCAGCGTCAGATCGTGACTAATACATTGATTCACAAGGCACCCTTACATAAATAGTCATAAGACAACTAAATCAATACTTCGCTGTATGTATTCGCAGCGGCGGATACGTTATTTTTCAGGTCGGTTTCCAGGAACCACGCAAAAGAGGCATAACCCCGCCATATGCGGCACCAGCGTTGCTGACGTTCGTCCGGCGTCATATTCGGCGGCAGGTCTTCCATGTAGGCGATAATCAAATCAACGGATTGCCGGGCGTGTCCGGCGGAGAAGTTGTCGATGGTGAGGTGGGCTTCCTCGTAAATGGTGTCGAAGCCGTAACGGCGCAGCTTCTGAATCTCGTGTATGCGCATTTCGCCCAGCCCCAGCATTTCAATTCCCAGGTTGTAGCCCAGCAGTTCTTCATAAAATGAATCCGGAAACAGGGACATGCTCAGCTGGTGCAGGGAGAAGTCATAGATATCCGGTAATTCCTGCTGGTGGCAGAATTCAGGGTCGCGGATGTGCGGAAGCATAACCTCCATGCTGTGCAGGACACGCAGGATCAACGTAATATGATTTTTCTCCACGTCGCCGCGCCCCATTTCATCCGCATAAATGGCCAGCATCATGCCGTCGCTGCGGCGATGGCTGCGCAACACGCTGCCGAAACGATGGGCCCAGGCGCCGTCAATCATGCTTCCCAACGCCATCAGTTTCTGATTGAAAATCACACTTTCACGATCGGGAATGCTCGTCAGCCGTTCCAGGGGATTCACCAGTTTTTGCCAGTAAATCGCGTCCGTCCTCGCCCGCAGGGCCTCAGGGCTGTAACTGAACTCGCTGGCGTCGGTGTAACGCCCTTGCTGACCACAGGCAAACAGCACCTGAGCCTGTTGCAGCGTGTCCATCACCCGTTGTTTGATCGCCGCCAGGTGGCTGGCATAGTGCTCAATGTTCACAAGGCGATAAAACAGCGTGCGGGCTTCCGGCAACGATGGCGTTTCAAGAGTGAGCAGTGAATCAATGCGGGTACAACGATAGCGATCGCGCCAGAGGGTTGCCTGCGCGTCTCCCGGTTCCCGGAAACGGCTCAGCGTAATTTCACGTTCATGCTGGTGGGCATCAGCAATCCAGGACGCCATGATTTCAGCCTCGCGCTGACTGAAAATACCAAACATGGCGCCGCCGAAGCGGATGGCCTGCATGAAACGGCAGGCCTCCGGCTTTGCGTCCTTTTGCCGTAAATACGGTGAGCGTTTAAAGGCAGTTAAAAACGCTGCCATCCCGGCGGCGTCATCCATGCTCCATTGGCTCAGCGCTTTTTTCTCCAGCATGACCAGTTGGTGCTGTTTCCCCGCAAAAGGAAAATGGCGCACCATGATCTCAGCCATGCGATCATCCGGCGTTCGGGCCGCAAGCTGTTCCTGTTGCGTCAGCAGCATGCCGGCATGGCTCAGCTCCAGCTCAGTCGCCAGGCTGGCCGCCCGATAAAACCGTTGCAGATCCTCCCTGCCCCCCTCGGAGTCATTACAAGCGCTCAGCCAACCGTCCAGCAGCGTCATACACTGCGTGGCCGCCAGCGACGGCGGCATTTCCAGCAGCGCATCGTCAAAACCAAGCGCGTAATAAGCAAAATGGATACCGGCGACTTCCGGCAGATAACTGGCGGGTAAACGGGAAAAAGCCAGCCAAAATACGGCCTGCCAAAGCGTCAGCGCATTGCTGTGCAGCTGCGTCGGCGCACCGGCTACGCCGATAAAAGGAAGGGTGATACCTGACGCGGCAAAGCGGCGCTGACGTTGTTGTTGCTGACTGAGGCTGATTTCACCGCAGCCCTTCAGCGTAAAGTGATGGGCATTCAGCAGGTTCACGACGCCGGCAGGTTCGGTGGCGGGCTGGGACACCCGATCAAGCCAGCATCCGGCCAGCATCGAAAGCAACGCCCGTTGCTTCAGCAGGATACTGCGCTCTTCTTCATCAGACCGGAGCAGCATGGTCGCGGACTGTGCCAGCGTCGTCTTCGCCCGGACAATATACGCCTCAAACCCGGCGCGCTCCCATGTCGGCGACGGCAGCGGCGCACTCAGGAATGTCTGGATTAGCTGTAAGGCCAGGAGTTGCTGCGTTTCGCTTTCAATATCGCTGACCAGGCTGCTGTAAAGTTCGTGTACGTCCGCGCTATCACGCAACGCAGTCAGCGCCGCATGAGCATCGGGTGAAAAATGAAATTTTTCCTCGGGCAGCGATGTGGTGTTATCGGTGAATGAGAAAGACATCAAGCGCTTCCTTTTCGCAGTAACAGTGAGGCTCTGGCGCCGGGAATACTGACCGCCAACTGGTATAACGCGGTGTCGCTCACGGCCCCGTTATTTCGGGCATCGACAAAATTGATCAGCGGATCGGCGGCAAAGCAATGTCCGAAACGCGGGATATTGTCGGTATAAAGCTGCGTCTGCTGATAACCCGCCTGCATTTCATTCAGTTGACACAAGGGAAGATAAACGTTGCTGTGAAACAGACGGGTGATATCACCGAGCATGATGCCCATAGATGAAAATAGATCCTGATTAACCGCACGAACCAGCCCGGCTGAAAGCCCCTGATGCAGTTGGCTGAGATCCTGCCGCCCGCCGCAGGCAAGCAGCATATCCCCTTGCGGCGCATCATCAGCATGGCAAATCAGGCAGCTGGCGGCGCCATCAGAGAAAAGCGCGAAGTTTTCCATCCGCTGTCGTTCGTCGCTGATAGCGTCGCTGGTGACGACCAATGCCCGTCTTGCCTGGCCGCTGTGAATCAGGCTACGGGCCAGATGAATCCCTTTAAGCAAATTCGTGCAACGCCCGAGCGACACGCCGGTGATCGCCGACTGTTCCAGCTGCAGCTGTCCGGCAAACTCACGCAAAAAATGCTGATGCGCCTCCGTGCCGCTTTGTAACGAAGAGCTGCACACGATCGTCGTGTCGATGTCCTGCCCCGCGTAACCGGCTTCGGCAAGCGTCATCCGGGCCGTCCTTATCGCCATGTCCGTGACGGAACCCGTTGTTTTGTAGATCGCCCCCCAGCCCCATAGGTCTGCCTGCAGCGGCATGGAAAACTGTTTCGCCCGCGTCTGCAGATCCGCAAGTTCATGCCAGGCCAGCTTTTTCTCACCCAATACATATTGCGCAGCCAGTAGCCTGCTCTGTGAAGCAGCATTCAGCACGGGAGATCTCCGTTCTCAAGCAGCTTAGCCACATCAAAATAACCGACGGCGCGTTCGAGGAAGTGGCAGGTACCGTGCTGCTGCAACTCCTGCAGCCCGGCAACAAATCCGCCCAGGGCGGCGCGGGACAGCGCCGAGCCAAGGCTGACACGAGTGACGCCCAGTGCAAACAGCTCCGAAACGGACAAACGATTGCCTGCGCCCAGAAGCGCATTTACCGGAGCGTCAACGGCCGCGCATAGCGTTCTGATAGCGTCGGCGTCCGGCAGTGACGGCGCGTAAAGCACGTCGGCACCGACATCACGGTATGCTTTGAGTCTGGCGATCGTGTCTTTCAGGTCGTAGACGCCATAAAGATAGTTTTCCGCCCGCGCGGTAACGGTGAAGGGAAAGGGCAAACGCTTTGCCGCCGCGACCGCCGCTTCTACACGGGCCACCGATGCGTCGAAATCCCGGATCGGATTTGCCGGATCGCTGCTGTAATCTTCTATCGATCCCCCGACAGCGCCGCTTTCTGCAGCGGCATGGATGGTCTGCATAATGGCGTCGGCGTCGTCACCGAAGCCA
Source organism: Musicola paradisiaca NCPPB 2511 (assembly GCF_000400505.1). Classification (NCBI taxonomy): domain Bacteria; kingdom Pseudomonadati; phylum Pseudomonadota; class Gammaproteobacteria; order Enterobacterales; family Pectobacteriaceae; genus Musicola; species Musicola paradisiaca. The sequence goes on from NZ_CM001857.1 coordinate 3,609,881, forward strand.
TCTTCAAGATCGATAGACACGGGAAGCTGCGTCACGCCAACCAGTGCCCGGGCATTTTCCAGCGTTTCTTCAAGCGTTACGGATTGCGCGCGATCCAGCTTACCAAGGGAGAACGCCAACCCGGCGCTGGTCGTCCCGATAGCCTTAAACCCGGCGTTTTGCATCAGAATCGCGGTGCCGCAATCCCAGGGATTCGGCATTACAAAAGGCGTCCCGCCGGTATGCAATTTTTTGAATCGTTCGGCCTTTTCGTATTGACTCAAATTGGCAGGTTGCGTATTCGCCGTAAACATAAATACCCTCAGCAAATGTATGCTTATATAAATATGGCGTTATCGTCGATTGTTTTCCGGCTTTCTCGCACCATCTCACTGATGGCATTAATCATAATTTCCGGATGGTCGTTAAAATAGAAATGATTCCCCGGCACCTGTTTGGCACCGAGAAAATGTTGCGTATGTGACTGCCATTTCATCAGGCTGCCGACCGGAACATGCGCATCATGTTCACCGACGATAACCATCATGGGCGCGCTCACCGGCGCAGAATATTGATAGCGGTATTTAGCAATAAGCTGGAAATCGCGCTTTAATTTTTCGGCAACGATGTCATTCAGAAATGGACTGTGCATGAGACTTTCGTCAATGCCGTTGAAATAAGCCATTTCCTGAATAAACGTCTCATTATCCATTTCAGCCATGCGGACAATGCGTGGCGAAGGTATTTCCGTCGGGCTCAGGCTGGCGGAAAGCAGCAATCCGGCGGGAGGTATCCGCAACTTTTTTGCAACCTCCCAGGCAAGTATTGCCCCCATACTGTGGCCGAAAAGATAAAACGTCTTATCGCCTTCCCGTGCGATAGCGGCAGCAATGTTTTCCGTCAGCTGGTTGACATCGGTTGGGTACGCTTCGCAGTAGCGGCGTCCGGTTCCAGGCAACGTAACGACCTTCATGAGCAGATCGTCCGACAATCCAGACTGCCAGCGAAGGTAATCCTCCGCATTGCCTCCGGCATGAGCCAAGCAATAGAGCACAGAATCATTTGGCCGCGCTTCTCTGGCAGTCGAAAACCAATGGCCCAACCCACCCCCGCGATTCATCCTTGCTGTAGCTCCTATTGCAGACATCCCAATCATCCTTCGCTAAGCCAAATCACACACATTAACTCACTTAATGTTAATGAGATGTTTATTTCACAATACTAATGTTACGTTTTGATTTATGTACATAAGGATTTAGCTGATGTACCCACAAACAAAACCTTATAAACACGATTAATTAAATAAAATCATTAATTTAAAAAAACAAGGAATAAATAAATGAAAATAGAATAATAGTCATAGCGTAAAACGGATGAACCCATAGCCATTAAAACACTTGATAATATAAATATTACTGCATATTGATTATGTTTTAACCCAAATAACCATGTCGTCATTATCTGAGACAAAATCACCTAAGAAGGTCTTACGAAATGGGGGAAACTGAAGGATTGCCGGCATCATGAACATCCCAGTTCATGTATTCATCGCCGAGCGGCAACCTCCGGCGTGCAGGATGACTTATTACCGCCGAGCCGCATCATCACGCCGGGTAAAGCAAAACTGCTAAATGTAATTGTGCCGTTTGGGATAGACGCCGTTTAAATAGTACTGGCCGATGGCATTAACCTTCCAGCGCACCGGATCATGCAGCGTATGTGTACGCGCGTTACGCCAGTGGCGGTGCAAGTTGAGCGATTCCCGGGTTGAACCGGTTCCGGCAAGATCAAAAAGCTGATTACTGGCCAATAACGCAATGTCGCTTGCCAGCACTTTGGCAATGCCCACACGCACGGAAAGCCGGGCAAGATCGGCGTCGGTGCTGATTACCGTTTCATCCAGCTCTCCGGCTACCTGATCCAACATCGCAGCAGCGGCGGCATAGCGGATTTCAAGATCGCCAATCCCCGAAATAATATAGGGGTCATCACTCGCCTGCTCCGCACTGCTGTCAATCCACGGGCGGGCCGTTTGCCTGATATATTTTATCGTCTCATCAATAGATTCCCGGGCAATCCCGATATCAATCGATGCATGAATCAACTGTGAGGCAGCACCTATCGGATGGACATCAAGAAATGCTTCGGTAAACGGAATGATATGCTCTTCATTGACCACAACGTTATTCAACAGCACGGTACCGCTTGCCGTCACTTTTTGGCCAAAGCCTGACCAGTCCGTCTTTATCTCCATACCCGGCGCGTTTTTCGGGACAAATGCATGCATAAATACGCCGATGTCATCTTTAGCAACAATGCCTATCCAGTCCGCGTGTATACAACCTGTCGCATAATACTTCTTACCATTCAGCCGCCAGCCCCCTCTTTCCTGCGTCAGCGTCGTCTGAATATCAGCCGCATTCTTACCGCCGATTTCCGACGCCGCCTGAGCAAATTTTTTACCCGCCAGGATTTCACTAAAGAAAAACGTTTTCTGGGAAGGAAGAGCTACAGCATTAAGGAGATCAATAATATGAAAATGGCTGCGGGGAATTTGCGCTATCGAAGGGTCGGCCGCCGCAATGAGGCGCGTTATCTGGCTGAGCGCTTTATAACCCAAATCAGGGCCGCCATATTCCCGGGGTATCGTCATGGCCCAAAGTCCGGATGACGAGTAGGCATCCACCTGCTCCGTACTAATATGACGGGTCTGATCCCGCTCAGATGCGCTGTGGCGTAACCATTGTGCAATATCATTAGCATCAGATAACGACTTGGATAACTGTGGGCTTGTCATCGATTTCATAGCACATGACTCCAGCGTGGTTGCTTTTCAGAACATGTATATTAATCGTTAATGAGATGTTTTTACTTAGCTATTTCCGCTGATTTCCTAAGGAAAATCCTGAGCAGGCTATTTTCTGTTACGCCATGTATTCACGCATATCACAGTAAATACCAAAATCAGTTTTTCCTTGATATACCCTCAGCAAAAAACGCATATGCAGGCACTATTGCTCCACTTAATATCCCTGCTATCAAAGAGATAAGTTCGGTGTCATATAACAGGGGAATCAAGTGATTACCATTATGTCCGTATTCCTATTGGCTGGAATAGTGAAAGGTGTGATCGGGCTGGGGCTGCCGACGATATCCATGGGTTTATTAACCGTCGTTATGGCGCCGGCCAGCGCAGCCAGTTTGTTAATTATTCCCTCTCTGGTGACGAATATATGGCAACTCTTCATCGGCCCTGCATTTCTTCGTTTAATTAAAAGATTATGGGGGTTTATCGCAGGGATTTTCATTGGCACATTATTCAGCGTATTGCCCGGCTTAACGTCTACATCCTCATGGACTGAAGCGGCACTGGGTATCGTGCTTATTATGTATGGCCTGTGGGGACTCATTGCCACGAAGCTCCCGTCCCCGGGTAAATCCGAGAAATGGCTTTCACCACTGATTGGTTATATTACCGGCGCCATTACCGCAGCAACCGGCGTTTTCGTTATTCCGGCGGTACCCTACCTGCAATCGCTTCAGTTAAATAAAAACGATCTTGTTCAGGCGCTCGGACTGGCGTTTACGGCTTCAACCATCGCCCTGGCGATACATTTGTCATTGGACAACAAGCTGGATCACATTGACTATTATCTATCCGCCATTGCGTTAATCCCTGCAATTATCGGGATGTATGCCGGTCAATACCTGCGCGAACTCACCTTCCGCCGCTGTTTTTTTATCGGATTGATCGCACTTGGCGCTTATATGGCGATGAAGTAACGGCTATGAATTAGCCGGGCGTTGCGCCAGGAAATCGACAAATTCCTTTATATAACTGGGAAGTTCGGCGAAATCTCGCGCGCAGATAATCAGTTTTCGGTCAGCCCAACGCTCTGTCAGGCGGATGATTTTGCAGCTATGGTGATGACAATAACGCTCAGCGGCATGTCTCGGGATAATCGCGATACCGGCACCGCTGCTGACGATCTGCATCACAGCATCAAACGTGGTCATACGGACACGGTAATTAAGGCGGTGCCCCAACTTTTTAGCGTGGTCTTCAATATGCTCCTGGAGCGCGCTCCCTTCGGACAATCCGATGAACTCAGCCGTGACGATCTCTTCAAACGTCGTGCTTTCGATATCATGCCAACGGCCGTTTGCCGGTGCAAACACCACCAGTTCGTCATCACTGAAAGGGAGTGAGGCCAGTCCGTTCAACTGGGTCGAATCAGCCACGATGCCTAAATTCGCCATTTGATTCTTCACTGCCGCGACGATGTCGTAGCTGAGCATCTCTTTAACGGAAATGGAAATATTGGGATTACTGAGTAAATAAGGGCCGATCAGCGCGGGTAAAAATTCGCTCTGTGCCGAAGAGTTACATAACAGATTGATATGCCCGCGCAGCCCTTTGCCATATTGGCGCAACTCACTGCGCATATGTTCAACATGCTGCAATACAATATTGGCACGGTTGACTAACGAATATCCCGCATCCGACAGCTTCACGCCTTCTCTCGAACGGCTAAACAACGGGACGCCGAGCTCGCCTTCCATACCGCGAATGCGCTCGCTGGCTGACTGCAAGGTCAAGTTTGACAGCGCAGCGCCGCCGGTGATGCTTCCAGCCTTATAAACGTTTAGAAACAGACGCAAATCAACAATATCAAACCGCATAAAAAACAGACTCCCTTTGATATATAGCGCGTTACCCGGCTTGTGTAAGCAAGCCCGTTTCGTTCCACACACTTCTTGAAATTTTCGAGCTCTTAACCCTGATCCAAAATCAATGCAGTGCTGATTCTGAACCGCCCCGGTTTTCCTGGAGAGAGTGAAGTCAGGAAAATCAGGCTGCCAGATTGTTACGATTTTCGGAAGCATAATAGACTTTTTCGGCTTCAGCCGGAGGTCTGTGACCGATGCGTTCGGGCAACCGGCGATTGTTATACCCATCCCCCATGCCAGTACCGTCAGCCCACTTCCGCATAATGTTCCCAGCGCTTACGGTGTACCACTTCCGCTTGAGAAAGACCATTGATACCTCGGCCAGCGCATTATCTATCGTAAGAGCCACCGGTGCTGCCTGTTGATGCCAGCAGTTTTGTATCCTTAAGCCGCTGCGTGTAAGCCAGTGAGACGTACTGTGAACCCTTATCGCTGTGATGGATAATTTCCTGGCTCGCACTCAACAACACGGGATGTGCATTTTCTAATCGTGCCAAATCCACAGGCAAAACGGGCTCTCAAACTGCTGTTCAATAGCGTCACATCATCGTAAATCATCAGCCCCCCCGCTGGACACGAAGCATCGCCATGTTTCTCGGGGTTATACGTTTGAGGAGTTGAAGGCGGTGGAGTTAAATCTTGGCTAATTGCTGAAAACCATGCGGAGTATATACTCACAGTACGCATAAGAGAGGAGCATCATCATGAAACACCGCGTCAGCGTTACCGTGGACAAAGACAATTATCAAGTTCTGAGTGCTGCCGGAGTCAATATTTCCGGGCTGGTGAACGATGCCATCGGCAAAGAAGCCCGCCGCATCAAAGCTGAGCAATGGAAGAAGGAAAACCGTGAAGGGATGGAAGAAGTCGCCCGATTTATCGCACAAAATGGCTCGTTTGCGGATGAAAACAGGAACTGGTGATCATGCAATTCTTTGTTTATCAATACAAACGCGCCAGTCACTACACAATGTTTGTCGATGTACAAAGTGATATTGTCGAGACGCCAGGGCGGCGAACGGTCATGCCGCTTATCGAAGCGCGTCACCTGTCTGAGAAAGTGAATAAAGCGTTGTTCCCGCTGATCCGCATCGACGGCGAAGATTATCGGTTGATGACCACTGAACTATCCAACGTTCCCGTTGAGGTCATTGGTGCGGCTATCGCGGATCTTGGCGAGTACGCCGATGAGATTAAAGGCGCTATTAATCTGATGTTTTGGGGGATTTGAGATGGATTCAGCGTGTCCGCACATCGCCTTTCCCTCCTTTTTTGATCAAGTAACAACAGCATGCCAAAAGATCTCTCAAAATGAATGGGCCGGTTTAGTGGGATGCTTACAGAATGACGAGACCCGGCCTGGCCATCAGAATGCCGTTTCCAGTGAATCCGTGACGCAATAGTCATCGTCCACCAAGGGCAAATAGCGCCATTTATCAAAGGCTGTACACGGATGCGATATACCACACCCCAGCCAATCGCCAGGCTGCAGTTTTTCATCTTCCGGCAGCAACACATAGGCATGTTGATCATTAATGTCACTGATGCGCAGATGGGTCGCCGCGCGTGGCGCATGGCCATCAGCATTGCGTATCCACAGCGGGTTGGGTAAATCCTGATCGAACGGCACATCGCGGCGGCCAAAATCAACAAAGGCCAACCCGGCTTCCGGGCGTGATAATACTCGCCCCCAAATCTCCAGCGCCGCGGTGAAATGATGGGTCGTCCCTGCCTGTGAGAAAGGCGCAATACGCGCGTAGAGCCCGCAGTCGTGCGCCATATACGCGCCGGAACGAATCAACGGCGTCACCGGCAACGGTAGTTTTGCCGCCACAAAGCACGCCGTCACGACATCAAACCATGCACCGCCACCGGCACTGAGAATGATGTGATGACGGCTGAACAGTTTTTCTTCCGCCAGCCGTGCAGCCGTATCGATCATCATTGCACAGTAATCTTTCACCCGTTGAATACCGGCTGTATCGCGGCCAGCGCCAAGCGCCCCCTCATAACCGGCGACCCCCACCAACTGCAGTGAAGGCGTGGCGGCAACCGCACGGGCAATGGCCAGTGCGTCTTGTAGCGAACGGCAACCGGTACGACCACCACTCACGGACATTTCCAGCAATACCGAAATAGGGGTACTGCCCAGATGTTGCGACAACAGTTTTACGCCCTGTAATGAATCGACATAACAGAGAAAATCGTGTTCGGGATGCTGCTGCTGATATTGCGCGACCCAGCGAATGCCGGCCGGGTCGACCAGTTCATTGGCCAGCAACACATTCCGAATACCAAACTGGCGTAAAGCACGTACCTGAGCGGGTGTTGCCGCACTCAGTCCCCAGGCGCCGCCTTCAGTGATCGCCCGGCGCAGAATGGCGGGAGACATAGACGTTTTACCGTGCGCGGCCAGCAGTACGCCGTTTTCCCGGCAAAAGGCCGCCAGTTGCCGCAGGTTATGCTCCAGCGCGGACTGTTTCATGACCATCAGCGGCGAAAATACCTGATCGCTGTTGAATATCGACGTCCCCATAGCCAGAGGCGCATTGCCTGACCCCGCTACCGATTTAAAACGTGGCGCCGGCTGCTGCGCATCCAGTAAACCGTCGGCCTGGAGAGGAAAATGAATCGACATAACGCCCCCGTTTAATGTTCCAGAACGCGCGACAAAAACTGCTGAGTCCGCGGATTCTGAGGGTTAACAAAAATTTGCTCCGGTGCCCCCTGCTCTGCAATCACCCCTTGATCCATAAACACCACGCGATCGGCGGTCTTGCGCGCAAAGCCCATTTCATGCGTCACCACAACCATGGTCATACCTTCACGCGCCAGGCTGCGCATGACGGCCATGACTTCACCGACGAGTTCAGGATCGAGCGCGGAGGTGGCCTCATCGAAAAACATGATTTTCGGTTCAACCGCCAGGGCTCGGGCAATAGCGACTCGTTGCTGCTGGCCGCCAGAAAGTTGAGCGGGATAATAATCCGCACGATCAGCAAGCCCGACGCGGGTTAGCGCAGCCATACCGCGGCGGCGGGCTTCGGTTTCGGAAAGCTTTTGTGCTTTAACCAGCGCCAGCGTCACATTGCCAAGCGCGGTTTTATGAGGGAAGAGATTGAACTGCTGAAACACCATGCCAACATGGCCGCAGATTTCCCGGCTACGTTTTCTGTCGTGTAACGGCACATCGTTGACCCAGATTTCACCGCCGTCAGCGATTTCAAGCCCGCTCATGATACGTAACACAGTGCTTTTGCCAGAGCCAGAGGCGCCAATCAGCACCAAAACCGCACCAGGTAATACCTCCAGGCTAATCTCTTTAAGCACCTGGGTTGAGCCAAAGGATTTGCTAATACGGCTCAGTGTAATGGCTGACTTACTCATAATAACGGGCTCCTGGCCTGATGATGTTGAACCCAGCGGGAAAGCGGAAAGCAGACAACGAAGTACAGCAGGGATACCAGGCTGTAAATCACCGCGGGCTGGCCGATACGATCGACAATCGCCTGCCCTTGATGCATCAATTCGGACATGCCGATCATACTGACGATTGAGGTGTCCTTAATCAGCGAAAGATATTGGCCGACCAAAGGCGGCAACACGATGCCGCGTGTTTGCGGCAGCACCACATGCATAAAGGTCTGCCATTTAGACAGCCCCAGAATCCATGACACTTCCCATTGCCCTTTAGGGACGGCATCAATACCCGCGCGGAACACCTCGGAAATATATGCCCCTTGATAAATGCTCAGACCAAGAATACCAGCGGCAAACAAATTGATTTCATAACCGAAATAAGCCACGCCAAAATAAATAAACATCAGTGTTATTAGCACCGGAGTACCGCGAAACAATTCGGTATACAGCAAAGCAAGTTGCCGGCCGAACGGCAAACGACTGGTGCGTAACACCGCAGCCAACAGACCAAGCAGCGTGCTGCCCACCATTGCGGCGACAGAAAGCAGCAGCGTAATACCGAGCCCTCTGAGCAATATCGGCAACGAGTCAAACATCAATTCGCTCATAGCAAACTCTCCTGCCTCACGAGGTTACTCAGCGTTTTCTTTGTCCGCCGCCAGACGGACTTTTTTACCGGAGTCACCCGCGGCGGATGAAACAGACGCCGTCCTGCCACATTCCCTAACCAGGAGAACAAATTACTGAGTAACAGATAGATCAACGCCACCACGCTAAACGTCTGGATATACAACAATGTGCGGGCATTGATCACCGTCGCGGTGCCGGTTAATTCAGGCAGGGCAATGGCCGATAGCAGCGACGTTCCAAGCAATAATTGAATCAGATTGTTGATGATTGCCGGCCACACCGCGCGAGCCGCCTGAGGCAACACCACGTGGAGAAACATTTGACGACGCGGCATGCCAAGGATCCACGCCGCTTCTAGTTGGCCTTTCGGTACGGACTGTATACCCGCACGGAACGTCTCCGAGAGATATGCGCCAACATTGATACCCAGCGCCAACACACCCGCCGTGAAAGCATTCAGGGTGATACCAATCGACGGCAGGGCAAAGAAAACAATAAAAATCTGCAACAACACCGGTGTATTACGAATGAACTCGACATAAACGTGGCTGAGCCAACGTATCAGCGCCACTGACGATGACGTTGCCAACGCGGACAATAACCCCAGCGCAACCGCCAGAAGAAAGGCCAGCAGGGTAATCTGCAATGCCAGCCAGGCCGCAGAGAGAAAGGTGTCCGCGTATCGCCACAAGGCTAACCATTGATAACTCATGTTTTAGCTCCTTCCTGCGGCACAACACCTGCTGTGCCGCGCACCAACCATCAAAACTGTGGATTCAGGGGATAACGCGGTTTGCTGCCGAACCATTTTTGATACAACGCCGCGTTCTCTCCGGAGGCATTGATTTCGAACAGGAATTCATTCAGATAATGAGTCCACACCTGATCCCCTTGTTTAACGCCAAAGGCGTTGTATTCCAACGGAACCAGCGCTTCATTCGTTACGATCAGCGTCGGATCAAGGCTGGCTTGATAAGCGAGGAAATTGTTATCTTCGACCATCGCATCGGCCTGGCCTTGTTTAATCGCCAGGATGGCGGCCTGCGATGAATCGTATTCCTGGATTTTCACGTCAATGCCGAGGTTACGGACGTCGTCGCCATTGGTAGAGCCTTTTACCGTGGCAATGGTTTTACCGGCCATATCATGAGCCGATTGAATACCGCTGTTTTTACGCACCAACATCGCCTCACTCGCTACCACATAAGGATTGGTGAAGCCGATTTCTTTGGCGCGTTCAAGATTGCGGGTGAAGTTGCAAAACACGACATCGACTTTATTGGTTTGCAGGTTCGGGATGCGGTTAGCACTGGTGGTGTTGACCATCTCCAGTTTTACGCCCATCGCTTTGGCCAGTGCTTTGGCCAAATCGACATCGTAACCATCCGGAGCACCGTTTTTATCGTAAAAGCCGAACGGCGCGAAGCTGAGACAGTCCCCCACACGCAGCGTGCCGCGTTGCAGTACGTTTTGCAGGGCGGATTGCGGCGCCGCGCTGGTTTCTTTTTTCTCTTCGGTCGGCGTACAACCGGAGAGAACCAATAATGCCAGCACGCTGGCTATTACTTTGATGCTTATTTTCGGTGATGTTGCGTTCATTTTTATACTCTCTGAAATAATGTGATGAAAATAAAAATGTTATTTATAGGAAAATAAAGAAATCAATGAATAACCGACCACCCTGTCGCCCATCCATAAACAGGCACTACCATAATTCAATATAATTATATTAATTACTTACGATCGGCACGAAAGCACTTCATATCGACTTCTACTTTACAGTCGACAACTAAATCCTGAACGCTACAAATACGTGCGGGGGGATGACCATTAAATATTTCATTGAACACTTTATTAAATGAACTGAAATAACGTGCGTCGGTTAATACAGCAGTGACATGCACCACATCGTCCACACGATAACCCGCTTCGCGCATAATCGTCAGGCAATTATCGAACGCCAATCTGGTCTGTTCGATAATGCCGCCCTCTACGACTTCACCGTCTCGCATTGGGGTCTGACCAGAGATATACAGCCAACCATCGGCTTCTACAGCACGGGCGAATGGCAGTTTCTGCCCCCCCGTACCGACGCCGCCGTCAATGCCATAACGTTTGATTGCCATGCCGTTCCGCCTCTCTTCGGGGTTAAAGATGCCTCGTTATACAATCTGATATACCAGACAATCATCCGAAATACCGGATAGAGCGAGATTTGCACAGCCCGTGTTTTTTTGCAATACGGATATTGATATTTAATTTCTATTACCGTGAGTGGTGTTTTAAATATGTTTTCACAGATTAATTTTCTGCATGTTTTTGCGGTGGCGAACATGAGCGACAATTATAAATTCAAAAACAAACGACCTAAAATAAGGCCCCAGTCTGGCGCAAAAAAATAACCGGCATAACGTGTTTTTTATTTTATCGACAGGTGGGTAAATTCCCTCATGGGAGTGTATGATGCTTCTCTTTTTTAGCATATTTCATTCGCATAAATGGAACAGGAGAATCTTTTATGCCGGCGGATAAATCCTCACGGGCGCGTGGCGTTGACCGGGTTATCGATATATTTCGTCAGTTGCATATTGCTCGCCAACCCATGACGATGCGTGACCTGATAGACGCGACTGGCGCCCCCCGCTCCAGCATCTATGAACTGGTCAGCCTGCTCTGTGAAGCCGGGCTGGTGGAACAGGATGCCGAAGGGTCGGTATTTTTTGGCCGCGAAATGCACTATTACGGTGCGGACTATATGGCGCATAACGATCTGATCCGTCGTGCACATCAGCTAATGGTCGAGATTGTTGCAAAGCACGGTGAAACGGTACAGCTGTGTATGCTGGAAGGGAACAAATACACGGTGGTGCTTTCGGAAAGCAACGCCCATCCGTTTAAAATCACTTCAGATATTGGCGTGCGCGTACCGATTCCCTGGACAGCGACCGGCCGTCTGCTGCTGAGCAATTGGTCGGATAGTGCGATTCTTGATTTAATCCCCGCAGAGGACTACCAACTATCCAGCGGGAAAACACTTGATAAACAAGAATTTATCGAAGAAATCCGCCAGGCTGGCAAGCAGGGGTATTGCCTGACGGAAGGCTTATCCGAAAGTTTTACCTGCTGCATGGCGGCCCCTATTCGTTCACGCAGTGGCCAGTCGGTGGCCGCAATTTGTTTTATGATTAGCCGCGATACATCAGAAGAACGTCGTCAAATGTTGCTACAGGAGCTGATAACGGCAGGACAGACGTTATCAGATTTCATCTAGCCGCAATGGCTAAATGGCGTGTTGTTGATAGAGCGCTGTTCCGCAAAGGGCAGCGCCATCAAAGCATGCATCGCCTCCATGTTATGTCGAGCACACTTTCCCCTGCGTTGCCACCGGTACTCTGATGCCCGCGACACCGGCTTGGGGCCAGCCATGAAGCCGCTATGAACAAATTCGATCATAACGATCGAATCTCTCCATTATACAAAGCCCAATGAAGCGTATTTAATAAATCCATGCGTTCAATTCGAATACAAACCGAGTCAACACCAGGAAAAATTTATAAAATAAGGAAGAAATGGCAAATAGCATGCAAGCGAATATCGGCACGACATCGCAGTTAATGGCAGATATCAGCGTTCAGCAACGCTATCGCCGGCCGCACAGGCGTATCATTTAACCGCAAAGATAATGAAAGCGCCGCTTGAACGATAAAAAGGAGAAAAAATGAAATTATATGAAAAGGGAAGTATCAATATTTGGTCAGATCCTTATATCCGCAAACAGCTCTTGTGCGCCCATATTAATCCTGAATCAGATGCCGCCAGTCGCAAACCTGACACCATCAACACCACCATTGACTGGGTGCTAAAAAATCGAGCCGCCCCAGGCTCGCTTATCGATTTTGGATGCGGCCCCGGGCTCTATGCCAATGAGATTTCTGAACGAGGCTGGCATGTGGTTGGCATTGATATTAATGAAGAATCTGTTGAATATGCCGAGAGGTATGCGGCGTCTAAAGGACTTTCTGCACGTTATGTCCTTGGCTCCTATCTCGAAAAACTGCATGTCGGAATATTTGATATTGTTACATGCATCTATTGCGATTTCGGTGCGCTAACGCCGGATGACAGAATGTCTTTCCTGGAAAATGTCAAAAGCCTTCTCACCGTTAACGGCACATTTGTATTAGATGTTTTTGGCGAACAAATCTGCCAAATAAAATCAGAAGGCCGTAGTTGGAGTCGCGAAGAAGAGCATAACTTTTGGTCTGAATCGCCATGTTATGTGCTGACGGAATGCCAGCACTTTAAAGAACATAACGTCTGGGGGGAAAAGTATGTCGTTATTCCTGATACAGGCCAACCATTTAGCACGGTTATCTGGACGCACTATTTCACGGTTGAATCAATAACGTTATTGCTGGCTGATTCCGGGTTCAACGTAACGGAAATTAATCAAGATCTGGTTCAGGAAAGCGACTTTTCCTCCTCCGAAGTTATTTTCATCCGCGCAGAAAAATCCAACCCTATCAATTCGGTCAGGTAGACACACTGTGCATTTCTGTTATGCCCGAAATTTCACGCATGTCATACTGACGGCGACAGCTGAAACACGGCATTACCCGCGATAATGCCAGCTGATAGCGCCCCCGAACTGGAGAAACCCGCATGACTGCAATTACCATTTACCACAACCCTGCCTGCGGTACTTCCCGCAATACGCTAGCGCTCATCCGCAACAGCGGTGTGGAACCGACGGTAATACATTATCTGGAAACGCCGCCCTCACGCGATCAACTGATAAAGCTCATCGCCGATATGGGAATTCCTGCACGAGAACTCCTACGGACAAACGTTGATCCTTACCAACAGCTGGGGCTGGCAGAAAACAATTTCACGGATGACGAATTGATTGATGCGATGCTGGAACACCCGATTTTGATTAATCGTCCGGTGGTTGTCACACCGCTTGGCACTAAACTCTGCCGGCCGTCCGAGGTCGTACTGGATATTTTGCCGGATCCCCAGCAAGGTTCGTTCATTAAAGAGGATGGTGAAGCCGTTATTGATGAACAGGGCCAACGTATAAAACGATAACCTCACGTCTGCCTTCACCGAGGTTGCGCAAGGGAAAGCATCCGGCACGCAATCTCATTAACCGGCGCGGGATAACGCCATATTTCACCATCCGGTGAATGCAACCAATACTTACCGTGAATCCCGATGAGCTGGCTGCAATAACTCATTCGGGAAATGACCATTTACCGAAAGCACATTTAAACGCGGCGTGCCGCAACACAAAGGCGCGAGGCCCAGGGATGGGCCGGGTCATAACATCAAACAAGCAATGGCTTATCATTGATTTCATAGCATATACCTACGGAATTATAGCCTTGAGAGTATGCCGACCGATCGCTAATAACCTGTATTGGCTTTACTATTTCCGTGGGTGTCCTAAGAGGAAACGGGATTACGCTGTGTCGTTACACATATTCCATAAAATATCAGTTCAGTTTTTTCTTGATACACCCTCATAAAAATACGCATATACATAATTTATTGCCCCACTTAATATCCATTCCATCTGATATATAAATAATAATCATGCATAAATAGAGGATTAACGTGATTACCATCATACTCATATTCCTATTAGCCGGAGTGGTAAAAGGCGTTATTGGGCTGGGACTGCCGACAATATCAATGGGGTTGTTAACTATCGTGATGGCACCGGTCAGTGCGGCGGGCTTACTCATTATTCCTTCGTTAGTAACCAATATATGGCAATTATTGATCGGCCCGGCATTTTTTAATCTGATCAAAAGATTATGGGGATTTATTGTCGGAATTTTTCTTGGCACGTTATTGAGTGTATTACCCGGTTTAACGTCTACGTCATCATGGACGGAAACGGCACTGGGTATTATTCTTGCCCTCTATGGTCTTTGGGGGTTGGTAGCTAAAAAACTCCCATCGCCGGGTAACTCAGAGAAATGGCTTTCACCGGTAGTGGGTTATATTACCGGAACCATTACTGCAGCAACGGGCGTTTTTGTTATTCCGGCCGTACCCTATTTGCAATCACTCCAATTAAATAAAAATGATCTTGTTCAGGCACTGGGATTAGCTTTTACAGCATCAACCATTGCGTTATCCATACACTTATCATGGGATAGTAAACTGAATCACGTTGATTATTACTTATCCGCAATCGCATTAATTCCGGCGCTCATAGGTATGTATGCAGGCCAATATTTACGAAACGTCATCAGTGAACGGGTTTTTAGACGCTGCTTTTTTACCGGCTTGATTGCGCTAGGCGTTTATATGGCGATGAAATAACGGCTATGAATCAACCGGACATTGCGCAAAAAAATGGAAAGCGTCCTTCACATCGCCGGGAAGCTCAGCAAAGTCCCGCGCGCAACGGCTGAGCTTGCGCTCAGCCCAATGCGCTGACAATCGGATAACGTTGCTGCACTGATTTCTCTGCAGGCAGTTACCCGCCGGGCTAATCACTGCGTTCTTTCATACCACCCTTTCGAACGATTAACGACACGAACAACCAACAACATGACGGGGACTTCAATCAGCACGCCGACTACGGTGGCGAGCGCCGCGCCGGAATGAAAACCAAACAGGCTGATCGCGGTAGCAACCGCCAATTCAAAGAAATTTGACGCACCGATCAAACACGAGGGGCAGGCAATACTGTGCTTTTCGCCAACCCACCAGTTCAACCCATACGCCAGGGACGAATTTAATAACACCTGGCATAGAATGGGAACCGCCAGCAACACAATCACCAGTGGCTGTTGCAGAATGGCCTCCCCCTGAAAAGCAAACAGCAGCATCAGCGTGACCAACAATGCCGCTATCGACCATGGGTTCATTTTCGCGAGCACGTTGTCGAACTCTCGCTGCCCCTTGCGCAACAAAGCCTTACGCCAATATTGTGCCAAAATCACCGGCACCACGATGTACAACACGACAGAGGTCAACAGCGTAGCCCAGGGGACGGTAATTGAAGACAAACCAAGCAATAAACCGACGATAGGCGCAAAGGCAAAAACCATGATCGCATCGTTCAACGCGACCTGCGACAAGGTGAAATAAGGATTGCCGCCAGTTAACCGGCTCCAGACAAAAACCATCGCAGTACAAGGTGCCGCCGCCAACAGGATCAACCCGGAGATATAACTATCAAGCTGATCAGCAGGCAGCCACGATGAAAACAAGTAGCGAACAAATAACCACCCCAACAACGCCATTGAGAAAGGCTTTACCAACCAGTTGATAAACAATGTAATCGCAATACCACGCCAGTATTCTTTAACCTGCCCCAGCACCCCAAAGTCAATTTTAAGCAGCATCGGAATAATCATTACCCAGATAAGCACACCTACCGGCAAATTCACCTGAGCTATCTCCAATCCCCCGATGAAACGAAAGACGCCCGGCATAACCTGGCCCAGCAGAATGCCAACGATTATGCAGAGCGCGACCCAAAGGCTCAGGTAACGCTCAAACAGGCTCATAGAGGAAACAGCCTGGCTTTCTGTAGACATTTTTTATTTACCCTCATTAACGCGAGTTCAGAATATCGGAAAATTTAAACACAGCATCAGTGCGCACATAACTGCAGCAACCGGTTAACGCCGACAGGCTCTTGCTCCTGCAACAGCACCCGCGCACAACGCCGGGCATGGTGCGTGCGGATAGCATCGATTTGCCGCCGCTCGCGACAGGCCCTTTGACGCAATAGCGCCGATGTGAGCGTCGCATCGACCAAACTGTTGTTTATGACCCACGCCCAAAGCTCAATACCGGCACGACGTAAATCGTCTTGCAGATGAGCGGCTTCCAGTACAGGCGTGGTTTCTGCCAGTGTGGCGATAATGACTTTTGTCTGTTCACTATCCCGTAAGCGCGCCGCCGACGGCCCTTTCAGCCAATGAAATGCAGCGATAACCCAGGTAAATCGACGCCGTTTCGCTGAAGCCGTGGCCGGCGCCTCAATCGCCGCAAGGCGGCGGCAGTCGTCAACATCGAAAAAGTACCTTCATAAAAAGTACCTTTATGAAAAGTACCTTCATGAAAAGTACCTTCATGTTTTGTCCTCTTTCGAGAGCTTAAGCGGCGGCAAAACGGCGTCATAACACGTTGATGCGGAACGAAAACCAGCGCATTGCTCAGGATGATCCGCACAACACTCTTCGGTCAGCCAGGCAATCAAATCCAGCATTAATGGGATATTGGCGCGATAACGCTGGTAACGTCCTTCCTGCTCAACCGTCAGCAACCCAGCCTGAACCAACGCTTTTAAATGAAACGACAGATTGGTCGGCGGGATATCAAGCACTGATGCAATATCGCCGGCGACCATGCCTTCAGTCCCCTTTCTGATCAGCAAGCGATAGACATCCAGACGTACACCGGAAGAAAGGGATTCAAAGAGACCTGTGGCTATTTTTTTTCCATAATCTGCACTCAGCATGTTACCGAACACAACCATACGATATTTCAATTATTGTTGAAGTATTATGGTATGGCAAGCCTCAACCCCCTGATAATTTAGCCTTGTGTCGATATACGCACTGATTGAAAGACGGGTTGTACGAGGAATAATGTGAAGATATTCAAACTGATGCCAAACCTGGCAGCCTTCATCAAACGGTGATAATGGCACGGGCCTTTCGCTCGCCATCACGCCCGCTAAGGAATAATATTCCGGTGGTATATTTACCCGGATGGCAATCCTGAGTTTCATCACTCATGCTTGCCCGACGGTAATGCGGGTTATGGCAGGGCGCCACGGAAATACTTCATAAAAAATTATCTATATATATATTCACAGAAAAATTAGCCCCGCTAAACACCCGCCTCCAGAGCGATAAAATAGAGCGATATCCGCATGCTTACTCAAGACACTGGAATAATTAATATAATTATCAACAAGTTTCATCAGCATAAAAAACTAACTGCCGTCCTGCATACAATTTTTTTAGAAAAATAGGCCGTTATCATGACAGCCAACGCATCACAAAAAGAACTCACCATAAATATTGATTAGCAGAAATTCAGTATAGTATTATTTAAAATATGCAAGAATTTCATTCCACTGAATAATAGGAAATGGCGTCATCGGATATAACTCCCAGTACAATCGGGCTATGGATATTTATAAACATGAACAATCATCATCAGCCAAATTTTATTTATAGCAAACATTGACATATTTTATAAAAATAAGATAATAGGAAATTATTTAATCTATTTTCTCATGTAAGAGAGATATGCAATGATCGCGGATTTTCAAAATGAACTTTTTGAACAATCTGATATTTCCACTGCGATACTCAATCTCAAAGGGAATTTTGTCAAAGTTAATGTAGCATTCTGTGAACTGCTTGACATCAGCAGGGAAAATATTGAAGGGTGCCCTTTCCGTAAGCTGTCTGCTATTAATGATGCTAGCGGATACATATCAATAATTAGCGCATTATTGAAAGATGAACTCAAAAGTTCTTTTTTTTATCACACTTTTCAGAAAGGCGATGGTAGCCCTATCCAAACGCTTATCCACATAGGTGTTATAAAAAAAGATAACCAGGTAATGTATTTTTACTTACATGCTTATGATACGGCCTTTTTCAAGAACAATGATCCAAGCTTAGTTGGGAAAAATCATTTCCCCGACTCAACACCGCCTGATGAGACGGATCGATTCGATACTTTCATCAACAATAAGAAAGAGGCATTCATTGAATTTAATGAGCATGGCTGCGCCACAAAATTCAATGTTGCAGCCAGGAATATGTTCCAGCTGGATGAGCGAGTATTAAACCATAAAATATGTGAAAAAATTATTTTCCCTAAAAAAAGAAGCACGCTGGGGGCTTCGTTTTCAGACATATTCATGGCTCACTCAGAACGTCATGGTGGTTTCAAAAAACGTTTTTACGGAAAAGGTAAAGATGGCAACAGGTTCCCCATTGAAATAACCACCAATACCTATCAGGTTAATAATAAAAACTATTACTCCATTTCTATTACAAATGTCAGTAATCGGGTTGAAAATTTAAAAGCGTTAATTCACCGCCAATTACGATTAAGCGAGATCGTTGACAGCATCCCTGCGTTAGTTGCCCACGTGGATAAAAACCTCAATTTTACATTTATCAACAACATGTATGAACAATATTTCTCATGTAAACCGGAAAGCATACTAAACACATCGGTTTTCCATTTTTATGACCGTAAATTTTTCTCTCCGGCGGATTTCAAAATCAAAAAAGTCTATGAGAAAATAAGTTACTCATTCGAGAAAACGATAGAAATTAATGGTGAGAATGTTGTTTTCAACAATACGGTGATACCCGCCAAGAAACTTCAGGATGGTTTTTACCTTTTAACAAATGACATCACTGAATTCAGAAACCAACAAGATGTATACCGCTATGACGCTAATCATGATCTGTTGACGGGATTACCCAACCGCCGCGCAATTGATGACTACCTTGAACATTATCGGAATCCAGAATTAAAAATACGCCATGATGATTATGGTATCGGTGTTTTATTTTTTGACTTAAACGGTTTTAAAGAAATCAACGACAACTACGGGCATGATTTTGGTGATAAAACCCTGATCAAATTCTCACAGATTGTGAAAGAAAACATTCAACATGATGATTTCTTTGCCCGTCTATCAGGCGACGAGTTTTTGTTAATCATTGAGCGATCAAAATTTAACGTTCTGGAATCCGAAGCGGAGTTACTGGTTAAAAAAATCCACTCGAACCTGACCTCGCCAGTGATTATCGATGATATCGAAATCACGATAAGAACCAGTATTGGTGTTTCGTTAAGGAAAAATAATCAGAATATTAATATTGAAAACTTAATCATTGATGCAGATAAACGAATGTATAAAAACAAGAGGGAACTGAAATCTCATCTGTTATCAAGATGACAATCATAAAAATAATTGTATTCCATCCTCAATCATTCGAATGGCAGGAACCGGTTGACGTATTACACAACGCCGGGCACCGGCCTGTAGAGCACGGTTCATTAACAACGCGACGTGAATGAACCCCAATGAACGGATTGCCGTGAGTAATTCGGGTGAACGGACGCCGTCAACGCCCCTGAAGCTTAAGCCAACTGAAACTTGGGCCACCTGAAACGTAAAGTATGACGGCATACACTCATATCAACATCATGATGGTTCAATAACGATAAAACTGATCAGGATATAGCGCACGCTGCGATGAATGATTCAAATAAATGACAAATTAACCGGGCAAATTTCAACACCGCTTGCGGTGCCCAAAAGGGGCGGAGCTCAGCAATAGGCCGAGCAATCAAATCAACTCGTGTACAACCTGCGGGACGACGGGGAGATGCGGCTTGAAAGCAACACACCGGATCCCGCGCAGCACATCGTTTATAACTATTCTTTTTACTTATCGTTCAATGTGAATGGAATAAACGTTCTGCCGCGTAGTGAAAGAGTCCGCCACACCGCTGATCGGGTGACGCTGTTAACCATTCGGGTTATTAAAGAGCAGGTCGGTTTCTTTCACCGTGGCGCCATCTATCCTTTTGCGCAGCAATTCCCTTCGGGCGCAAAAATGTGGCGCTCTTTATCTCACGAATAAAAATTATACGCAAGTGTTATTCCCGTCGCCGCAATAGGCTGTACAGAGAGATGACGAACGACACCGCCAGCCTGAATGCTTGGTGAATACACATTCAGGCTGGGTCGGCATGTCTGTGGAAAACTATCTGAATTGACGATCGTCGATATAACGGCGTTTATCCGCCGCCGGTGGGAAATATTGATACAACCAGGTCTCGCTGATGGCACGTCCCTGACAACGCAGGAACATCCTCATTTCAACCGGATCGGTCGCATCCGATGTCGGATACCAGTCAAACAAGATGCGATAGCCGTCAAATGGCGCCACATACAGCACCTCAACTTGTTTCGCTACCCCGTTGGACAACGTGATCACCGGCTCAATCCCCTTGGGTGCCGACGCTTTCAAATCGCCACCGATAAAATCGATAGCAAAACGGCGTGACCATTTTTCCGGGAAATGTTCGCCGGGCGCCCAACCCTCGGGGAAGCTGCCCATCCCGGTACGAGTGGCATACACCTGCGCCAGCGGCGTCTTAACCGGCGGCAACCCACTCCAGTACAGACGGTACGCAAAGTTCAGCCGATCACCCGCTTTGACCGATTTCTCCGGTTGCCAGAAACAGACGATGTTATCCAGGGTTTCGCCGGTAGTGGGGATTTCCATCAACGCGACGCTGCCTTTTCCCCATTGGTTACGCGGTTCCACCCACAAGCTGGGACGCTTGTTGTACCACCCCATCACATCCTGATAACTGTTGAAGTCGTGATCGGTTTGCAGCAGACCGAACCCCTTGGGGTTTTCATCCATAAATGCGTTGAACTGCAAACGCTGTGGGTTATTCAACGGCCGACACACCCATTCGCCGTTGCCGCGCAGCATCGCCAAACGATCGGAGTCATGGATTTGCGGATGGATGGTGTCGCACATCCGGCGTTCGTTAGTCCCGCAACTGAACATGCTGGTCATCGGCGCAATACCCAATTGCTGGATGTCTTTACGCGCATAGAGATGGTTTTCAATCTCCATCACCACCTGGGTGGCTTCGCAATACAGCGTAAATTTGTACGCGCCGGCGATGCTGGGGCTATCCAGCAGGGCATACACCACAAACGAGGTCTCCCCCTCTTTCGGGGCTTCAATCCAGAACGCGGTAAAGTCAGGAAACTCCTCCACGCCCTTGGCATAGGTATCAATCGCCAGGCCGCGCGCCGACAGCCCATACTGGCCGGTCTTATCCACCGCACGGAAATAGCTGGCCCCAAGGAAAGACAGCACGTCATAACGCGCCAGCTCCGGCGCTTTAAACACTTTGAACCCAGCAAAACCGAGATCCGATTGCCCCTCTAACTGACGGGTATCTACCCCCGCATTGTGGTAGTTGAACAACGCCGGACGGAAGTAAATTTCCTGTGCCTGATGGGTATGAGGATCGAGCGTAAACATCCGTACCCGGCGGCGGAACCCCATGCCGACATGGAAAAAGTGCACATCCAACTGCCGTTTCGCAATGCCGTTCCACAACGAGTGACCGGCATCATATTGAATACTGTTATAAGCCTGCGGCGACAGGTTGGCCAGGGTTGCCGGCAGAGGCTGCGGAGCGCCTCCCCAGGGTTTTTTCGCCAAATCGCGCGCCATGCCCTGCAGCACGGCGAAATCAAAGTCGGTGGCGCGCCCATTGGCGAGCCCGGCATCCTGCGCCCAGGCGGCCTGAGAAAAGAGCGTTGCCAGCGTGGGGGTGCCACACGCCGCGGCAAGGGCCATCGAAGCCTGAATAAAACGTCTGCGGTTCATGCCAGAAAAATATCCTTGTGCATTGGTAAGATTGTTTTACCGTCAGGTAACGCGAAGCGGAAATAGTACAATCAGCGTCGGCATGGCTCTATTTAAAATTGTTGCTGGATCACAATTTTCGCCCACCGACGCCTCACGTCATCCCCGATATTGAGGCACGCGATATCAGCAATCAGCAGAGATATCCGCGTCTACGAGGTAAAACTCACCCACCGGTCCCGCCCCAGAGCCTTGCCCTGATAAAGCGCAGTATCCGCATTACGCAACAACAGGTTCCACCCGTCCTCACGGTGAGGGATCTGGCAATCCACACCAATACTCAATGTAATGGAATCGCTGATCTCTGAGGCGCGATGCGGGATCGCCAACTGCCGGACGGTGTCGAGAATGGCTCCGGCACGCTGACAGGCGCCCGCCAGATCGGTAAACGGCAATAAACAAGCGAACTCCTCCCCGCCATACCGAAAGCACATATCCATCGGGCGACGAATATTCTGCTGTATCGCCGTGGCGACCTGGCGTAGACAATCATCGCCAGCCTGATGCCCATAGCTATCGTTGTAACGTTTGAAGAAATCCACATCCAGCATCAACAACGCGATAGGACGGCGCTCCCGACGACAAACCTGCCAGTACCCCGGCAACATCTCATCGAAACGCCGCCGGTTCGCCAACCCGGTCAACCCGTCAATCCAGGCAATATCGCGCATGTTGTCCATATACAGTTTCAGGGTGAGTTGCGTCATCACCCGTGCGCGAACCACTGCTGGATTAATCGGTTTAGAAATAAAATCCGCCGCGCCTACCTCAAACCCATAGGCTTCCACCTCCGCCTCGGTCTGAGACGTAATAAAAATGACAGGGATCAGTTCGGTAAGTGGGTCGGCTTTTAAACGCCGACACACCTCGTAGCCATCCATGCCAGGCATCACGATATCCAGCAGGATCAGATCCGGTGTTTGAGTACGCACCTGCTCCAGCGCTTTTTCGCCGCTGGTCGCCATCAACACATCAAATTGTTCGGTGAATACCTCATGCAGAATCCGGATATTGATCGGTTGATCGTCGACGATCAGCACCTTGGGTTTCATCCCTTTTTGCCCATATTGCTCAAGCATATTTTTCCACATCGGGATGCTCCTTTATCAAAGCCAGAATACGGCTTGCATCATCAAACTCGAGGTTCTCCGTGGCCTGCGCCAGTTGCCGGAGCAACGTCGCCAGCGCCACCTCATGCCTGAGCGCATCGGACAACCGTTCCGCCTGAGAAATCGCTTTAAGATTGCCGCTGCTCAGCAGCGTATCCAATGCGGTCAGCGCCGTCGGAATGTCGATATCCGGCGGCGGCCCGGCTGGCGATATGTCATCTTCCGGCGGCGTCCCGGCAATCAGCGCGTTCAGCGTTTCATATTCCCGCTGCGCATCCGTATCAAGCGTGGTCAGTAATGGGTGAAAAAGCGCCGCCTTTTCCGTATCCGCAGCACATTTCAATGCCGCTTCCGTCGACGCCAACCGTTGAAAAAACGTATCCAACCCAACCGTCCCGGTGATCCCCTTCAGGGTATGCAGCGTCGCCATGCCGTCCTGCCAATGTTGCGCGGCGCACTGCTGTTTCAGGGTCTCCGACAGCGTCCTGAATGACGGCATAAACGAGTGCAACAGTTTCTCCAACAAGACGCGGTTGCCGCCGAAACGCTGCAACGCCCGCGCCAAAGGGCCATGCTCTTGCGAAGAAGAAGTCTCACCGGTGAATGCCCGGCCAACCAACGGCGCCAACGTCCGGATCACATCAGTAAAATCAAGCGGTTTGCCAAGATGCCCGTTCATCCCCGCCGCCTGGCAGGCCTGTTTATCCGCCTGGCTGACGTTCGCAGTCATGGCGATGATAGGCAGCGTGCGGCCGTCCGGGTGGGCGCGAATACGCCGGGTGGCTTCAAAACCATCGATATCCGGCATTTGGAGATCCATCAACACCACGTCAAACCGATGTTCACCCTGCGTAACACACCTGACGCCCGCTTCCCCGCCAGACGCAATCGTGACGCTCGCCCCTTCCCCGATCAGAAGCTCGCGCGCGACTTCCTGATTAAATGCATTATCTTCAACCAACAGCACGGATAAGCCCTTCAACATCTCTCCCGCGCTATCCACTGCGGCCGCCCCCGCGTCCGGCGCCGGCGGCGTTTCCCCCTGGGGCGCAATCGCCTGAAGCAGCGGTATCGGCATTACCGGTTTAGCAAGCACCCGATCAATATCGGGAGACGCGCCAGATTCCGGCATCCCCTCATCACTGGCGGAACCCAGTAAAATGAGGGTCGGCGGCGAGGGCAGCGCCGCATCGTGACGAATCTGGCGAACCAGGGAGAAGCCGTCCCTATCCGGCATCTCCTCATCAATCAGCACGATCTCAAACGGGTTGCCCTGTTCGGATGCCTGCTTCAATGCCGCGAGCGCCTGTGCGGCGTTCACCACATCGACGGCGGGTATCTGCAACGCAGCCAACATCGAAACCAACAGCGCGCCGGCGGTATGGTTATCATCCACGACCAGGATCCGCGGCGGGACGGTAGTCAACTTCGGCGGCACCCATTCCACCGTCGTATCCCTGGGGAAGGTCAGCGTCAACGAGAAGGTGCTGCCCTGCCCTAAAGCACTGTCCACCTCCAGCACGCCCGCCATTTTTTCCACCAAACGTTTACAGATGACCAACCCCAAACCGGTACCGCCATAACGTCGGGTCGTCGAGGCTTCCGCCTGGATAAATTCACCGAAAATGCGCGTCTGCTGCTCCGGGCTAATGCCGATGCCACTGTCTGTTACGCTGATGCGCATCTGTTGCGTCGTTGCGTCGCCCGCCAACAGCACCGTTTTAACGATGACATCGCCGTGATCGGTAAATTTGATCGCATTACTGAGCAGATTAATCAGCACCTGCTGCAACCGAAGCTCATCGCCAATCATGTAAGGGGAAAGTTGCGGATCCAGATCGAATAACAGTTCGATGGATTTAGCGCGCAAGTTCCCCGAAAACATGATCGCTAAATGTTGCATCACCGCATTGAAATCAAAGGGTTGAGGATCCAGCTCCAGTTTGCCTGCATCGATTTTCGAGTAATCGAGAATATCGTTGAGCAACCCCAGCAGGGAGGTCGCCGCGATATGCGCTTTTGAGGCAAACGCATGCTGCCTGGGCGTCAAATTGTTTCGCAGCAACAGTTGCAACATGCCCAGCACCGCATTCATCGGGGTGCGGATCTCATGGCTCATATTGGCCAAAAACATGGTTTTCGCTTCATTAGCCTCATCCGCCTGACGCTTGGCTTTTTCTAATGCATCCTGAGCCTGGCGCTGCCGAGTGATATCGGTCGCGACCCCTAGATAGCCCAGTAGCTGATCCTGCTCGTCCCGCATGGCCGTCACCACCAGATTGACCGGGAAGCGGCTGCCATCCTTGCGCCAATAGGTCCACTCACGATGCTCCGACTGATTTCGCTGCGCTTTGTAGGTAAAGACGTCAAACCCGTGGATCGCCTCACCGTATTCGTCACTCAATTCATGGCGGCGAGAGGCCAGCTCGTCTTCGTCATGGAAAATCGCAGGCGTCGCTTTTCCTACCACGTCATCCTCGCTGTACCCCAGCATCTGCACCGCGCCTTTATTAAAAAACGTAATCACGCCGTTCAAATCGGTGGCGATAATGCAAAACTCATGGGCGGCGGACAACACGGTGCGGAACAGCAGGTTGACCTCGGCCAGTTCGGTGGTGCGCTGACGAACCTGCTGCTCCAGCTCACTATTCAGGTTCCGAATCCGTCTTTCCGCTTCTTTTTGCAGCGAAATATCCCGCACAGTTTTAGACACGCCTATCACCCGCCCATCAGGGGAACGAATCGGCGAGATCGTGGCGGATACGACAAGTTCAGAGCCATCTTTACGGTGACGGAGGGTTTCAAACGCGCTGACGGTTTCCCCCGCGCAGACCCGGCGTAAAATATCGGGCTCTTCGTCCTTGAACTGTTCGGGAATAATCAAGTCAACCAATGGGCGACCGATGGCCTCTTCGCGCGTATAACCAAACAGGCGCTCGGCGCCGCCGTTCCAACTGATAACAATGCCTTGCGTATCCTTACCGATGATGCCGTCAGGGGAGCTTTCGACGATCATCTCCAGTTTGCTGCGCTCTTGCTGGAGCTGCTTTCTGTCGGCACGGCGCAATTTCAGCGTATTCACCAGCATCGCCATCACGACCGAGAGCCCGATACCGAAGAGGATGACGCCGGTGATGGAAAACAGGTTGAGCGTATCCAGATAAGCCGGGGTCACGGTGAGGCTGAACCGCCAGACTCGCCCCAAAACAGGAACATCGTGGTAATACGGATACAGGCCT
The DNA here is from genome assembly GCF_000400505.1 of Musicola paradisiaca NCPPB 2511. Classification (NCBI taxonomy): domain Bacteria; kingdom Pseudomonadati; phylum Pseudomonadota; class Gammaproteobacteria; order Enterobacterales; family Pectobacteriaceae; genus Musicola; species Musicola paradisiaca. Next base: position 3,636,467 of record NZ_CM001857.1, read on the forward strand.
TCCTGTTCAGCGCTGCGGTAAAACACCATCGGATCGCCCAGTTCGGTCACATCGCTCAAACGCAGGATGACCCGGCCTTCGCTGAAGGATTCATTCTTAAGCACTTCGGCCATACTGATGGGGGCATACGCCCAACCAAAGGCTTTCCGCCGCCGCTCCGCTTCATCATCCGGCGTCACCCCATCACGGTAAATCGGCATAAATAACAAGAACGAATTGGAAATCGTATCCAGGCCGAACTTTAACGAAAGCGGAGAGGTGATGATGGCTTGGCCGGATAGCATCGCTTCATCCGCCGCATGTTTTCTGAATGGATTCGACGCCAGATCTAGGCCAATCACCGTGGCGTTGGAACTGAAACTCCGCGGCTCCAGATACTCGACGACATACAGTTCATCCTGTTCATCGCCGAAACTGCTCACTGAAAAATCAGGCAGATGCGCATGACGTTCTCTATCCAGATAATCCGCCAGCTCGGCCCGCAGAACCCGGCGCACAAAACCAAAGCCTCGGGCGCCCGGAAAGTTATTCGCCAAATCCAGGGTCGCACCGTACTGATAATATCCTTGCGGATTAATATCTTCCCCGCCACTGGCCAGTACCGCGGTTCGCGCTTCCAGCAAGCCATAGCGGTAGCGGTTCATTTTATCGATGACAGAATTGAACAGCGGCGTGGCGCTATCGATGATCGCGGCCTTGATGCGCTGCTCATTGAGGTGATTGACGGCAACGGCAACCAACATCGTCAGCCCGAGACACGCTAAAAATGTCATAGCAGTGATCAGATGGGCATGAAGCATATTATTGACCGCGCTGATGGCTGAACGCCGGGCCATGTTCTTTTTCATAGATCGCTATGTGGTGATTGGTATGCGCCCCCATGCCCGCGGCATTACCGCCATGGCATGCAGGGCAACCTGATAGCGTTTCGGTTTTTCCACATACGGATCACCCGCAAGGCGCTCTCACTACGTGGATCGACACAAAATACGCGGCTATAGACCAAGTATTAGTGCAGATTAAGAGTTACGACAGTTTCCCAGCATGTTTTACGCACGCAGACAAGGTCAGGCCGCCAATACCGGAAGCGGCATTCAGCGAATAACAGGGGGCGGACGAGGTGGAACAACGCCTCTGGGATATGACGCCTGGCGGGGAGGCCATCAAGACGACGGTGATGTCGCCCGCTGGAATGATTAGCCATTAACCACATTCTCACGTTATGACCGGATCACCCGGCTTTCGACATTCTTCCATAACAATGCCCACAACGCCCACGCCACCGGTCTGAACGCCATCAGCTTCAGGTTGGTGCATTAACCCGCTCATACTGCTCATCCAGTAACGTAAAGGCATATTGCCGTTGCGAAGACAGGATGACCTGGCCGGTTCGGGTGACGAAGATCGCTTCGATATCAGGCGTTTGGGCCAGATACGCCAGCCCTTTCTCAACGCCCATGCCGTAAATCAGCGTGGTGTAGATATCGCCGTCGATGGAGGCATCGGAAATAATGGTGACGCTAAGCAGCTCGTTATCCAGCGGGTAGCCGGTTTTCGGGTCAAGGATGTGGTGATAACGGCGGCCATTCAGCTCAAAGTAACGTTCATACACGCCGGACGTCACCACCGACTTGTCGGCGACGCCAATCACGCCGATCAACTCGCCCTTATCGGAAAAGGGTTTTTGCAACCCCACCGACCAAAGCGCCTGCGCGCCTGTTTGCGGCCGGCCCAGCGTCTGTACATTGCCGCCCAGATTGAGCAACGCATGATAGATATGGTGTTGGTACAGATAATGTTTGACGACATCGGCGATATAGCCTTTGGCGATCGCCCCCAGGTCGATCTCCATCCCCGCTTTGGCCAGAAACACCGAATGATCCTGCGCATTGAGCCGGATATCCTGCGGATCCGTCAGTGCCAACAGCGCCCGTAGCTCATCGGCCGGCGGCTCGCTGTGGCCCTGAAAACCGATTTTCCAGCGCTTGACCACCGGCCCGATGGCGACATTAAAACAACTGTCCGCCAGCAGACTGACTGCTTTAGCACGCCGAATCAGATTGAAAATCTGCGGGCTCACGGCCACCGCATGTCGCCCCGCGGCTTGATTGATTGCCATAACGTCGGACACCGCACGATTGACGGTCAGGCTATCTTCAAGCTGCCTGATATAGCCAAACACCTGAGATGCCAAGGGTGCGTTAGGTTCAAACAATTTCAGCAGAATGGGCGACCCCATTAACACGGTGGAATACGCATAAACCGGGGCGTCTGATGGCATGGCATAACGTCCGCAAGCAAGGGAAAGGACGTCTGCGCCAGATATCCTCTGACGCAGACGGATGGGCTGTTGATTACAACTGCGCGTAGGATGCCGCGTTACGACCCGCCTGAATACCAAAAATGATGATGTCGGCGACGGCATTGCCGCCGATGCGGTTGCTGCCGTGGATGCCGCCCACCACTTCACCGGCGGCGAAAGCACCGCGGATCACACGTTTGTCGTTATCCAATACCGCGGTCTCGGTGTTGATCACCACCCCGCCCATGGTGTGGTGCACGCCCGGTGCAATCCTGATCGCATAAAACGGCCCCTGATTGATCGGGTGACGCAGCGCGGTCTTACGGCCAAAGTCTGCATCCTGCTGTTTGTCGACGAACACATTGTAGCGTTCCAGCGTCGCCAACAGGTTGTGCTTATCCATATCCAGTTTTTCCGCCAGTTCGCGCGGAGAGTTCGCGCTGACGACAAAACCCCGGGACAGATACTCGTCGGCTGCCTTGTTTTTCAGCCTCACTTGCTCATCGAACAGGATATAGGCGTATTTTTCCGGCAGATTGATGATCGCCGCCGACACCTTGTCGCGGGTTTCCATCTCGTTGAAGAAGCGCTGCCCCTGCTGATTGACCAGAATCGCGCCGCCGCCGCGGATCGACTCGGAAATCAGGTAAGACGTCGACTGTTCTACGGTCGGGTGGATCTGAATCTCGCCCAGGTCAACGGTATCCGCGCCGATCTTCTCCAAAATGGCGATACCGCTACCGGTGGCGCCTTTATGGTTGGTGGTCACGAAGCCGTTCAGGTCGGGACGGTATTTCACCACCATCTCGTGATTGGCGCTGAACCCGCCGGTGGCCACCACCACCCCTTTGGCGGCGATGTTCAGCTCTTCATTATCCTCATTACGCACCCGCACACCGGCGATGGCCCCGTCGTCGTGAACGATGTCGATAACCGAGGTATCCAGCATCACGTCAATGTCACGCTTGTTGACGTTTTTCACCAGCCCGCTGATCAGGAAACCGCCGACGGCGGAACCGTCCGCCGGACGATGGGTGCGATCCACACTCATACCGCCGGTGATGGTGATGTCATTCAGTTCGATACCGCGCTCCGCCAGCCATTCGATCGCCTTGGGCGCGCCGTCCACGAATCGTTTCAGCAATGCGGGATTATTTTTATGCTTACCGCCTTTCAGCGTTTCCTCGTAGAAACGTTCTTTATCGTCGTCAATGCCTTTCATCTTCTGGAAACGGGTGCCGGCGGCATTCATCCCCACCGACGCCTTGATGGTATTACCGCCGATGCTGGACATCTTCTCAACAATCAATACCTTCGCGCCGTCATCGCTGGCCTGAATCGCCGCGGCCAGACCGGCGCCGCCGCTGCCGATGACCACTACGTCGTAACTCGGCATCTCTTGCGGGTCGCCGCCGTCTTCCAGAATCGCCGCCTTGCAGGATTTGGCCAGCGCTTTGGAAACCGCTTTTTTCACCGCTTCGCTTTGGGTGGTCGCGCCGGTGACGGCATCCACATGCGGGCTGTTGGCGTCAAGAATACGGGAGCGGATGACGTCGAAACGGGTGACGAAAGAAGCATCCAGATTCGGGTTGTGTTCCAGTGAAATATCGGCAATACGGTCGGTTTCCAGGCTCACGTTGATCACCAGTTCATTGGCATCGTCCTGTACGGTTTCCTGGAATACGCCGGCCTTGAATTTCTTCGACGACAGGCTCATGTCGCGGATCATCGCTTCCACCAGCGAGAAACGCCACAGCGGTTCCGGAATGGTCAGCGCTTCACGTTTGGCGCTGTCGATAAACAGTTCAACCTGCTGCTGGCCGATGATGCGATCGGTCCAGTCCGGGTAGGCGATACAGGCTTTGCCCACCGCGACCAGATCGTAGCCGTGATCCAACGCGACATCGGCATCGGCCTTGTTCACCACGCCGCCCACGCCAATGACCGGCACGCGAGCCAATGCCTCGGAGCGCATGGCGACATATTTTTGGATCAACGGTGTAGGGTCGGTCGTTTCGACAATAGACGGACGCAATGTGTGCCCCATAGAGAAATGCACATAATCCAACCCGCGTGCAGCCAGTTTTTCCAGCAGATACAGTGTGTCGTCAAAACGAATGCCCGGCTCTTCCAGCTCTTCCGGCGAGAAGCGATAGCCGATGATGAAGGAGGCATCGGCATACTGGCGGGCCATGGCGTGGGTGATATCCAGCACGGCAAGCGGGAAGCGGGCGCGATTATCGCGGCTGCCGCCCCATTCATCGGTACGCTGGTTGGAGTTAGGCGAATAGAACTGCTGAATCAGATAGGTATTGGCGCCGTGGATCTCCACCCCGTCAAAACCGGCCGCAATGGCGCGGCGCACCCCTTCGCCGAACTTGGCGATCATCCCGTCCACTTCCCCGGCGGTCAACGCGATGGGCGTCGGCGCCCCTTCACGCGGCGCGGCGACGGCGCTCGGCCCCACCGGCGAGCGGCCGCCAATCAGCTTCGGCTCCACCATACGGCCGCCGTGATAGATCTGCAGAATGGCTTTAGAGCCCTTCTCCTTGATGGCCGATGCGATGTTAGCCAGGCCGGCGATCCTGTCGTCGTGATCGATGCCGATGGCGCCGGGAAACGCCAAACCTCTGTCGTCAATAAAACAGCACTCCACAATCACAGCGCCGATACTGCCGGCGCGTACCTGATAATACTCCACCAGCTCTTTGGTGACGGTTCCGTCGTAGAAACCGGTGCAGGTGGTCATGGGCGCCATCAGCAGACGATTTTTAAGCTCGACGCCATTGGGCAAAGTAAACGGACTGAGAACCCGATCGTTAATGCTCATAGTTGAGAGACTCCATAAATTACAAATGTTTCATATGCTTTAAATTTGTTATCGGTTTATTGTTTTTGGTTTTGCTTAAGCAGGCCGATGTCATCGCGTTAATATGATTGGCTTTTTAGTTTCAAAATACTCAAATTAGTTAATTAACTAATAATTCAGTATTATGTTATAGCGCTGTTTATAACGTGATGTTTTCAAAAATAAAAAGATCACATTATTTTTAAATAAAATAACTTTTTGTTTACCTGAATAAATAACACCTATCCGCGCCAATAAACTCCTGATGAAAATCACTGACAGAAAAGATAGTTAAAAATTAATAAAATCAATAAATTAAAATAAAATCAATACATCATACTTATGAGAAAAAGACGAATACCGGAAATACCTGATTCAACAACAGGGGTATTTAATCAACAGGGGTAAATACAGATGGCGATGGGTTAGCAAGAAGTGAGAATAAAAGCACAAAGGAAGTTTACTGACATAAAGATGTTATTTCCCGGCATCTCAGAGGCAATAAAAAAACAATGGAATATTGAAACCCTGTTTTAATCATAAATCTGTTTTAATCATAAATAAAAAGCGCCACACCTGTTCCAGCGGCGGCCCTTCTGACGTTAACGGATAAAATTGACGGATAACACAGCGCTAATGCTTGTCCATGTGACGCATTCCCGCTCCCGCATGGGGTTAACCATGGGGAGCGGCAATTGACGCTTGTCACCGAAAGACGTGCAACGCCTGTTCCAGACGATGGGCCTGCATACTCAGTTGTTCGGAGGCATGAGCGCTGTTCGTCACCTGCGTGGCGTTTTGCTGCATGATCCGCTCCAGATCTTCCACCGCCCGGTCAATTTCACTCAACCCAACACCTTGTTCGCGTGTCGACTCCGTAATATGCGCGATCAGTTCGCTGACATTATTTACTTGCATCACAATCCCGTGCGTACTTTCCCCAGCCTCCTTCGCCTGCTGCGAACCGATCCGCACCTTGTCGACGCTGACGTCAATCAGCTCTTTGATTTCATGCGCGGCGCTGGCGCTGCGTTGCGCCAGATTACGCACCTCACCGGCAACCACGGCGAACCCTTTGCCTTGCTCGCCGGCCCGGGCGGCCTCTACCGCCGCATTCAACGCCAGGATATTAGTCTGGAACGCAATGTTATCGATAATGGAGGTGATACCGGCGATTTTCTCCGAACTGGCCACGATGCTATCCATGGTATGTTCCATCTGCCCAATCACCTTACCGCCGACCTGCGCCGCCTGACTGGCCGTGGACGCCAACTTGCTGGCTTCGCTCGTCGTCGCATTGTTGGTCTGTACCGTGGTATTGATTTCGTTCATGGCCGCCGCCGTTTGTTGCACGTTAGCCGCCGTCTGTTCCACATGGCGGCTCATCTCCTCGCTGCCGCTGGCCAAATCATCACTGGCATGACGAATATTACTGACCTGCAGGCTGATATCATCCACCAGCCAGCGAAACATCAACCCCAGTTGACCCACAGAGCGTTGAATCGTACCGATTTCATCGGTGCGCTCATCATAATGGAGGGTGGTTGCATTGCCGGTGGCGATATCCAACGCCTGCCGTTTCAGTTTTTCAATCGGTTTGACCAACTGCCACTCCAACAGCACATCAAGCACCAACAACAGCACGACACTGAAGAGGCTGGAAGAGATAAAATCTGCATCGATATCGCGGTGAATCGCGAAATAGGCGATAAAACTCGCCAGCAGGGTCAACAACATCACACTGCGCAGACGCCAGCGCATCGGCATAATCCGAACCCGGGAAAACATCCCGAACACACCGGTTTTCACCACAATTCCTTTGTGAAAACGCACGTTTTTGGCCTGACCTGAGCGAACTTTCTGATAAAGCGTTTCCGCCTGCTCAATATCCTGACGCTCCGGCTGGGTACGCACCGACATATACCCGGTAGTACGTCCGTTGCGCACGATGGGCACGGCATTCGCTCGCACCCAGTAATGATCGCCGTTTTTACGTCGGTTTTTGACCAGCGCCGACCAGGGTTCCTGCTGTTTAAGCGTATTCCACATATCGCCAAACGCTTCTACCGGCATATCCGGATGGCGCACCATATTGTGAGGCTGACCATCGATTTCATCAGGATCAAAACCGCTGACGGTAATAAAAACGTCATTGGCATAAATAATATGGCTATCGACATCAGTGACCGACATCAACGTTGAGTCTTTGTCGAACTGGTACTCATGCTGTGTAACAGGCTGGTTGTTGCGCATAACACCCCCTTAAAAAACATCTTATTAATATGGTTTTTTTAAAGTATGTGGGTGTTTAGCTTGCTTTGTTCATTCGTCCACAGCGATTGTTTGATTTGGATCACACTTTTTTTACATTTATAAAACAACTAATTGATTTTATTGTTTATTTTCAATACAGAAAAGATCCTACCAGATAATATTTTATTTTTTTAAATCAAGGCATTAATTAAAAACGGGAAAGAGAATTAATAGCAGTTTTTAATTTTACCCTACCGAAAATAATGAGCATGCTTAACAAATACCCGCCAGCAAGAAATCCCACCGGATAGCGCCCCATCACGATACAGTCACGCGGATAATCCAGAAGGTAACGCCCGACGATCGTCGGGCATTCGTGTTTAACTGACAGGCATGAGGGAAATGGAATAAGGCAAACGCAGCATTACCCGGCTGAACCGCTTTGATGTTGGTGAGCCAAAATGCGCGGGAGATTGGATTCGATCCAGCTCACCAGCACCTGCACTTTCTCCGCCGCTTCAAGACCTAACGGGGTCAGACTGTATTCCACATGCGGCGGCACCACGTCAAACGCCACACGGTTAATCAACCCATCGCCTTCCAGGCATTGCAGCGTTTGCGCCAGCATCCGCTCGCTCACACCGTTGATGACACGCCGTAACTCGCTGAAACGCATAGTTTTCGATTGCAAGACGATCAGGATCAGTATTCCCCATCGGCTGGTAATGTGCTGAAGGATCTGCCGGGATGGGCATGCTGCCGCCAATAAATCCCCTTTACGCAATACCTCCGCGATCACTGTTTCCGACGTAATCATAATGGCTGATGTCCTGGCTGAATCCCTTGATTGCACGAGGGTAGGTATTTCCCCTCGCCTAAGCAATAAGTTTAGCCATTCACGTTGTTTTTGCGCCATTTACAGCCTGATGTCTCAAAGGAAACACCGTCTCACGCATCAAACGTGGCGCATTTTCGCCCCTTCCCATTGCATGACCAGGCTGATGGCGGCGGGCAGCACCGTCAGCGTCAACAGCGTAGCGGCAACCAGACCGCCGATGATCGCGAACGCCATCGGCCCCCAGAACACCTGGTGGGAGATAGGGATCATCCCCAGAATCGCTGCACAAGCGGTCAACATAATCGGCCGTGAGCGATGACGCGCCGCTGCAAAAATCGCCTGATCCGCCGCCATGCCGGCGGCGACGTTAATGTCGACTTCGCCGATCAGGATCACCGCATTACGGATGATCATTCCCGCCAGCGCAATCACCCCCAGCAGCGCGACGAACCCCATCGGCGTACCGGTCGGCAACATAGCGGCCACCACACCGATCAACCCGAACGGCGCCGTCAGCAACGCCAGCAGCATCCGGGAAAAGCGTTGCAGCTGTACCATCAGCAACACCAGCATCACCAGCAACGTCACCGGCAGCACGGCATACACCGAACTGTTGCCCTTGTCCGACTCCGCCACGGTTCCCCCTTCGTCAATACGGTAGCCGGCAGGCAAGGTGCTGCGGTATCGCTCCACGCTGGGCGCCAGCGCCTGCGACACCGTTAGCGCGTGCATACCGGGCGCAATATCCGTCTGCACCGTAATGAACGGCATACGCTGACGCCGCCAGACAATCGGGTCATCCACGCCATACCCCATCGTTGCGATCTGGCGCAACGGCACCTGCCCGCCGTCCGCCGTCCGCAACTGCAGGTTGGACAGCGTCTCTATCGTCTGCCGTTCGGCATCGTTCGCGCGCATCACGACATCCACCAACCGGTTGCGATCGCGCACCGTGGTGACGGTAGCGCCCGAGAACAGGGTCGCCAGCGCACTGGCCACATCCTGCGAGCTGATGCCGACGGCGCGCGCCTGCGTCTGGTTCACATCCACACGGATGACGCGCTCCGGTTCCCCCGCCGTCAGGTTGACCGCCCGCGTCGAAGGATTGCCGCTGACCAGCGCCCCCAACTGATTGGCAATGTCTCTGACCTTGTTGATATCCGGCCCGCTGACCCGGTACTTGAGCGGCCAACCCACCGGCGGCCCCAACTCCAGCGGAGAAACGCGCGTCACCCGATGACTGAACTCGCGCTGCAACCGCTGTTCAAGACGGGCGCGCAGCGTATCCCGCGCCTTGAGCCCTTTCGCCACCACCACCAGCTGCGCGATGTTTTCCCGATCCAGCAGCACATCCATCGGCAGATAGAAACGCACCGCCCCTGATCCGACATAGCTGGAAAAACGCAGCACGTCAGGATCGTCCTGTACCATTTTTTCCAGTTGGGCAACGTCTCGTTCCGTCGCCGACTGTGTACTGTTTTGCGGCAGCGTCAGGCTGATCAACAACTCCGGGCGATCAGAGGCCGGGAAAAATTCCCCCTCTAAGCGCGACGCCCCCACCACCGACAACCCCAACAGCAGCACGGCAATCGCCAAAGCGCGCCCACGGTAGCGCAGCGCAACCGCCAACAAGCGCGCATAGCCGCGTCCCAGCCAGCCGGATTCGGCCTGATGTTCACGCATCGTTTTCGGCAACAACCATACGCCGAGCAAAGGGGAAAACAGGATGGCGACAACCCAGGAACAGATCAGCGCGATCAGCACCACCATAAACAGCGAATAACAGTATTCCCCGGCGCTGGATGCAGCGAACCCCACCGGGATAAAACCGGCCACCATCACCAGCGTACCGGTCAGCATCGGAAACGCGGTGGTCTCATAAGCGCGGGTCGCCGCCCGCTCTCGCGCATCGCCTTTTTCCAGGCTCGACACCATCGATTCCACGGTAATCATGGCGTCATCCACCAGCAGCCCCAGCGCGATAATCAACGCACCAAGGGAAATACGCTGCAAACCGATGCCGGCGATCTCCATCCCGATAAAGGTCATCGCCAACACGATGGGAATCGACGCCGCCACCACCAACCCGGCCCGGCTGCCCAGCGAAACAAACGACACCGCCAATACGATGACGACCGCCTCCAGCAGCACCTTGACGAAACCGTTCACCGCCTCGTCCACCACCGCCGATTGATCGGCCACGCGGGTGACGTCAATCCCATGAGGCAGAGTGGCACCGATGGCGGTCATTTTGTCGCGCAGCGCCTGGCCGAACTCCAGCATATTGCCGGTCGCCGCCATGGATACCGCCAACCCGATAGCGGGCTGCCCGTTGACGCGAAATGCCGGCGTCGGCGGTTCGGCGCTCTGGCGGGTCAGTGTGGCGATATCGGTGAGCGGCACAAAACGATTGCCGATATGTAACGTGACCTGCCGCAGATTCTGCTCCGAAGCGAATGCGCCGCTGACCCGCAGCGCCACCCGATCATCCGCAGTACGAACGGTGCCCGCCGGGCTGACCGCGTTTTGCGCTTTGAGGGCGGCGATGACCTGTTGCATGTCCAGCCCCATCCCCGCCAGTTGGCGCGGCGAAAACGCAACGATGATCTGCTCTTCCTGCGCCCCCAATACCTGGATCTTCCCGACATTCGGCAGCGTCAACAACGCACTCCGTACATCATCGACCTGGTCGCGCAGCTCCCGGGGAGAAAAACCCTCGGCGGTAAAGCCGTAAATCGTACCGAAGGTGTCGTCGAACTCGTCGTTCACCGCCGGCGTGCTCACGCCATCCGGCAGACTCGGCAAGGTATCGGTCATCTTCTTGCGTATCTGATACCAGATATTCTGGACGGCAGACGGCGGCGTATCGTCCCGCAGGTTGACGAAAATCACCGACTGGCCAGCCTGGGTATAGCTTTCGATGTAGTCCAGATAGGGCGTTTCCTGCAGTTTTTTCTCCAGCGTATCGGTAACGAAACTGACGGTATCGCTCACGGTGGCGCCCGGCCAGGCGGCGGAAACCACGGCGGTTTTGATGGTAAACGCCGGGTCTTCGTTGCGCGGCAGACGTTCGTAACTCATCACCCCGGCCGCCATAATCACCAGCATCAGAAACGCCACCAACTGCTGGTGAGCCAATGCCCATGCGGAAAGATTGCCTGTCCGGCGTTCAAGCGATGCCATCAGCGCGCCTCCATCAATGTCACTTTTTCTCCGGCCCGCAGCGTGCTGACGCCGGCGACCGCGACGTTATCCCCCGCCGATAACCCGGCGGCGACGTCGATTTGCGACGCGCGATAACGGCTGATCGTCACCGGCTGCAAACGCAGCGCCAGCGTTTTCGGATCCACCACGAACACCGCGGGATGATCGCCCTGCCGGGTCAGCGCCGACGCCGGCAGCGTAATACGGCTCTCGGCCGGCAACGTGACCTCGCCCAACACCGTCGCCCCCAATGCCATCGCCGGCGGCGGGTTATCCAGCGCCACGCGCACCCGCCAGGTTCGGGTTTCGTTGTCCGCCAGCGGGCTGACATCCCGAACCCGCCCCATCACCCGTATCGCCGGGTTGGAAATCAGGGACACCGCGACCGGCGGATCCTCTAGACCAGCCGTCACCAGCCGCTCCGGCACGTTGAACACCGCATCAAGCCCGGCGAACGTCGCCAGGCGCACCACCTCCTGGCCGGCGCTGACCACCTGACCGGGGTTGGCGCTAACCGCGGTGATTACCCCTGCCGTCGGCGCAGTCAACCGGGTATATCCCAGCTTATCTTGCGCACTTTTCACGCCAACCTGGGCGCTTTCACGCGCCGATACCGCCGCAGCCCAGTTGGAGCGCGCCTCATCCAATTGCGCCCGCGAAATGGCGCCATTCGGCGCCAGTTGCTTCATCCGGTTGAGGGTTTGCTCCGCCAGCCGCTCAGCCGCGACGGCTTTGGTCAGATCGGCGTTGGCGCTCTGCAACTGGTTTTCGCTCTCGCGGCTGTCCAGCGTCGCAATAAGATCCCCGGCGTTCACCCGGCGCCCGATGTCCACCGTGCGGGTAATCATGCGCCCATCCAGCCTGAACCCCAGCGCCGTTTCCTCACGAGGACGAATCTCGCCGGTCTGGGACAGGGTTTCGCCGTCGGTCGACGGCGTGACGATCACGGTTCGAACCGGGCGCGGCGCCGGCGCGGAGGACTCGCCCGGCGAACCGTCGCACCCAGACAGCAGAAACGCCGCCAGCAGAATGGCGCCTGTCGGCAGCCTGCGGCGGCGCATATATCGAATAACGAAGGACATTACCCAAGAGAGAGAAGCTGAATGCGGCATGATCGGTTCCTGTCAATGAATCGCGACCATTAAACCGGCTCCGTTTCCAGATTCATTCCATGCTTCATCAAGGAATTATCAAGAAGAAAAAAAATCTCACCACGGGCGAAAAGCGTCCGCTCAGTGTTTCAACACCGGGCACTACATGACAAAGCCAGCATAAACCCGTCTTCACGCAGAACCTTAATCACCCCACGAATCAGATATGAGTTAGAAAACTTCGCGGTATAAGAACGGGCGCCCTCTTCCACGGGCTGTAGCAGCCCCCGGTCGATCAACTTACCCAGCGGGTAATATCGATAAAAACCATAATTAACATAACGTTAACCTTGAGTATGTTCCCGAGTCCGGCAACGTCACCGTAAACAGCATGCCGCCTTGCGGATGGTTCTGCGCATTTAGCGTGCCGCCGTGCGCTTCACAAATCGCCAGCGCAATAGAAAGCCCCAAGCCACTGCCGCCGGAATGGCGCGCCCGCGAGGTATCCGCCCGGGAGAAACGCTCGAAAATTTTGGGTAGAAACGTCTCGCTGACGCCGGCGCCATAGTCGCGAAACGCCACCGTCCAGTTGCCGTCGGTGCGTTCAAGCGCGATATCCAACCGCTTTCCCTCCGCCGCATAGCGCAGCGCGTTTTCCATCAGGATGGTAAATACTTGCCCCAGCCGCACCGGGTCGGCGTAGCATTCATGGGCACAGTCCGCCGCACAATCGTGCAGCACCAGCGAGAAACCGGCCGCCTCCGCGTGCGGTTTCAGCCAGGCGATGCGATCCCGCAGCAAATCCGCCAGCCTGAGCGGGGAACGGTCGATCGCCAGTTGACCTGCGCTCGCCATCGACAAGAGATGCAAATCATCCACCAACCGGTTGAGGTGGCCGAGCGGGTTCATCACCATCTGTAGTTGCCGCGGCTCCGGCTCGAACACGCCGTCGATCATCCCTTGCAGGCGCCCCATCGCCGCCGTCAGCGGCGAGCGCAATTCGTGCGCCATGGCGACGTGAGAAGCGCGCAGCTCGCGCTCATAACGCTCCAGTTGGGCGGTCATCAGGTTGAAATTGCGCGTCAGCATCTGCAATTCCGCCGGTGCGCCCGCTACAAACTGGGCGCGGGCGGCAAAACGCCCCTGCGCCACCTCGCGGGCGGAGAGCGCGATCTGGCTGAACTGCAACGACAATGGCCGCGCCGCCCATAAACCCAGCAGCACAATCAGCGGGATCGCCACCATCACCAACCCACACAGCAGCATCCAGTCGCTGTCGGCGATAGCGGGAATGGAACAATCAATGCCGAACCAGGTATCGACGATGTCGTGGAAACGCGCCCGATCGAGATTCGGGTTCTTCAGCAGGGTCTGAAATTCCTGGCGCACCGATTCCGGCATCTTGTGCATCACCCACAGATTCCAGACCGCGTAACGCAACCACATGGAGACGGCTATCAGCACTACCGCGCCGATAGCCAGTGATAAAATGCGCTTGCAGAGCCAGCGCCAGAGCGAATAGGCGTTATCCGGTCGTTTCATGGTTGTCTGAACCTGTAGCCTACGGCGCGCACCGTCAATAACACGCCGCTGATGCCGACGGCTTCCAGCTTTTTGCGCAGATTGTAGATATGCGTGTCCACCACCCGCTCCAGCGCCTCACTCTCCGGCAGACAAGCTTCCAGCAATTCCTGACGGGAGAAGGCGCGGGTTTGCGCCCGCAGCAGGGTCGTCAGCAGCGCGAATTCGGTCGGCGTGAGATCAAGCATTTGCCGCGCGCCCTGCGACGCGGCGACGATCGCCACCATCGCATCCTGATCCACCGTCAGCGCGTCATACACCAGCACATTGTCACTCTTCAGCGCGCCGCTGGCGCGACGCAACACGGCATGCACCCGCGCCACCACTTCGCCGGGGTGGTAGGGCTTCACCACATAATCATCCGCCCCGTAACGCAGCGCGCCGATTTTGTCGGCATCATCGCCGATGGCCGTCACCATGATGACCGGTACGTCGCTTTTCCGACGCAGCGTACTGAGCACGTCAATACCGTTCATGCCCGGCAACATAACATCCAGCAGGATCAGATCCGGGTTCCAGCACCGGGCCACTTCCAGGCCGCGCAGCCCGTCGCCCGCCAGCTCAACCAGAAAATTGTCGCGCTTTAGATAGGCTTCCAGCACGCTGGCGGCATCCATGTCGTCTTCGATTATCAGAATGCGTTTCGCGCTCATGAGGGCCCTCTTGATAAACTCTTGATTATTCACTGACCGGAGATTGACGCGGCCGGTTCATAGTATCCCTGGCAGTCACCGCGTTCATACAACATCAGGGAACATTTATCACAACATCCCCGCTTACGGGGAAATACTCTCCCGATCAGGAGTCAGACCGATCATGCAATATTTTCCCGTTTTTATAACGGCTATTTTTTGTCTTAACACCGGTATCGCACAGGCGGACGACAATAATCCCGCCGAGCAGGATGGCGTTACCGTCGGCCTCGCTTCCCGCTACGCCCCACGTTACAGCGGCGCCAGCGATTATTACTGGAACCCGCTACCGGTGTTCCAGGCGCGCCAGGGCGCGTTCTTCGCCGATACCGATAAAGGTATCGGTTACGATCTTCAGGTCGGCGGTTTTTATCTTGAACAGACGCTGGGTTATTCATTCGGTCGAACCGATAGCAACTCGAGCTGGCGCGATGGCTCGCATCGGCTACAAGGCATGGGCACGATCGACGGCGCGCTGAATACCGGCATCGAAATCGGCTGGCAGTTCTCCGATCGGTTGTCGGTGGCCGCCAAAGCCATACTGCCGTTGACCGACAGTCAGGGGGGGCAATACCAAGGATCGATAACCGATATTTTCTTTAAAAACCAAGATGATTCATTGGGCTTTCAGGCCAGTTTACTCTTCGGCGACGCCCGTTATAACACCCTGTTCTACGGTGTCAGCTCCGCGCAAAGTCAGCGCTCCGGCTATCGAGCTTACCGTCCCGGCGGCGGGCTATACGGACAATCGCTTGCCCTGTTCTGGACACATCAGTTTGACAGGTCTTGGGCCGTCAGCCTCATCGCGGGCTATACCCGTTTGAATGACAAGGTCTCGGACAGCCCCATCGTCTACCGAGCCAATCAGGGTGACGGGACGATCGCCGTGACGTATCGCTTCTGAGCCGAGCCGGTGCGACGAATCATCTCCCTCCTTGCAGGGCTCTCCACAGGCTGGCGGCCTTTGTCGTCGCCAGCATACCAATCCCCTCACTCATTCGAGCGACAGGCAAACGGCATATGACGGGTATACACCCGCGTTTCACACGCCAGCCTGCCGCCGGCATCTTCCCGGTTGCGCCCAGCAACCACGCGCGTTTACGTAGATGCATTCAGGCAATCCCCGCCCAACCGTAAGGATTTCGTTAAGATTTACTCATAATTAATAACAAAAATTTATACCTCCCCGCCAAGATGTTAATGATAATTTAAGTGATAACCATTATCACTTAAAAGCAAGCACGGGACTGCAATGCTATCCACTCATCTGAACCGGCCGTTACTCGGCCCCCAATCCGCGTTCGGCATCCTGAACTCGGTGCCCCACCCGATGCTGGTCGAGATGATCGCCTGCGCCGGGTACGACTTTGTACTCCTCGACATGGAACACCAACCGCACGATGAAACGCTACTGCAACACTGTATCGCGGTAGCGCAAGCACAGGGATGTAGCCCACTGGTGCGTATCCCCGGCCCCGACCGAAAACTGATCGGACGGGTATTGGATCTGGGCGCCAACGGTATCGTCATCCCGCAGACGGAAAGCGCTGAACAGGTGTTGGCGGTACGCGACGCCATGCGCTTTCCTCCTGCCGGCCGACGCGGCATGACCGGTGGCCCGGTGACGGGCTTCGGCACGCTGCCGTTGCCGGAATACATCGCCCGAGCCAACAGCGAACTGCTGCTGATCCCGATGATCGAGTCCGCCGCCGGTATTCGGGAGATCGACAATATTCTGGCGGTGGAAGGCGTCAGTCTGGTGATGGAAGGCGCGCTCGATCTGGCGCTGGATCTCGGCCTCGGCCCCACGCCGCATCATCCTGATGTCGAAGCCCGGCTGCGTCACCTGGCGGCACGCTGTCAGCGGGCAGGTATCCCGTTTTGCGCCAACCCACGCACGCCGGAACAGCAGGAATACTGGCGACAGGCCGGCATCCGGTTATGGCTGTGCGGCGAAGATCGCGGCTTTCTATTTCGCACGCTTCGCCAGCGGCTTCATGACGTGAAGCCGTCCTGACACCTCACTTTCTTTCGTCATGACACAAGGAAATATCATGTCGCAACACGCACCCCTGGTGATTGTCACCCACGTCGTCAACGCCGCAGTCACTGAGGGATTCATCCCCGCAGCACGGCAGTTGGGCTATCCGGTTCTGCTGCTGACCGATCAGGGCAAAGCCCACAATCAGGTACTGCACGGCGCCGCCGCCATTCTGGAATGCGATGTTTTCAATCCGCTATCCATCCTCGACACGCTGACCGACCACGGCATCACACCTGCCGCGTTGTTCTCCAACAGCGATCACCTACAGACATCCACCGCCATCGCCGCTGCCGCACTGGATCTGCCGGGCAAAGACTGGCGGATCTGCTATGCCGCCAAAGAGAAATGGCGCATGCGGCAACGGCTATCGGCGCTGGGTCTGCCCAGCACCTGGTCGAGCCAACTGCTGCCGGACAGCCGCGTAGAAGCAAGCTGGCCCTGGCCGCTGGTGCTCAAACCCAGCCAGGGCGTCGCGTCTATGGACGTCACATTAATGCCAACCCCACAGGCGCTGGAGCAGTTTCTGGCGCCGCAGGCATCCCGCGCCACGCTACTGCTGGAGCAGTTCATCGACGGGCCGCTGTTTACGCTGGAAACGCTGGGCGACGGCCGGGATCTGCTGGCTGTCGGCGGCTTTGACGTGGAGCTGTCGCCACCGCCGCATTTCATCGAAACCCAGGCGCGCTGGCAGGGAGAATACAGCCGACGCTGGCGTCAGCAGGCGCTGGAACAACTGCGTCGGTTCGGCGTCGGGTTCGGTGTGTGCCACAGCGAATTCATCGCCACGCCGTCCGGCCCGGTACTGGTGGAAATCAACTATCGCAGCATCGGCGATGGTCGCGAATTTCTGCTGGATCGTATCCTGCCCGGCGGCTGGTTCACGCCGATCCTGCAACTGCATTTAGGGCAGCCGCTCCCGCCGCAACAACCTTCCCATACCGAAGCATTGATTCACTATCTGGTGGCGCAGCAGGAAGGCCGGTTGAAACAGGCGCCGCAGCCCGCCGCCCATGACGGGTTGCGCTACCGTCCGCTGAAGCAGGCCGGTGATGACATCAGCCTGACCCATTCCAATAAAGACTATCTCGGCGTGCTCTATCTACAGGCCGACGATCGCCAGCAACTGGAACGGCTCTATCAGCAAACGCTGCAACAGCTTACGTGGGAAATCGCCTGATGAATCAACATGACTACATCACTCTGCGCATCATCAACGCCTGCCTGCGGGAAAACGTCGCCGACCTGATTGCCCAGGGAACTATCCGTCGGGAAGAGGACGGATGCTGGCTGTACGCCTCACACCTGCGGGTGCCGCTGCGCCTGCGCGTGCGCGACAGCGACTACATGCAACCTTGGGTCGCCGCAACGCCGGCCTGGCAGGAACGGCATCAGGACGGCTGGCTGGATCGGCACGGCTACGCCGACTGGCTGGATCTGCTGATGCCGCCCGACGACGATGACGCCCGCGCACTGTACCGGAACTACCGGGAAGAAGCCGACGCCGCCTGCGAGCAGGGGGAACTGTGTCGGCAGGCGTTTGTACGGCTCGCCGATCTGTTGGCGACGCCGCCGGCGGATCGCGACTGGGGCGAACGCCTGCGCCACGCAGACCAAATCGCCAGCTATCTCGATCACCCGTATTACCCGACGGCGCGGGCCAAATTCGGTTTCAGCGCGACACAGCTGACGCAGTATGCGCCGGAATTCTGCCAGCCGTTTTCACTGCGCTGGCTGGCGCTGCCCCGCACGGCGCTGACGCGACTGAACCCCGACGCGCGCCCCGGCTGGTGGCCCAGCTTTCATCAGGTCCGGGGCTGCCCGAGACGCTGGCGCAAACCCACGAGCTGCTGCCGGTACATCCGCTGACCTGGACGCAATTGGACACGCTGCCGGCGCAGGCGGTGGCCGCCCCGGAACCCTGCGTGTCGGTGTATCCCACGCTGTCGGTGCGCACCGTTCAGCTTGCCGAACACCCCGGCGATCACCTCAAGATGCCGCTGGCGATGCGCACGCTGGGGCAGAAGAACATCCGCCTGATCAAGCCCTCCACCCTGTACGACGGCCAGTGGTTCGCCGAGGTGCTGCCGCTGTTGGCGCAACAGGATCCACTGCTGCAGGGGCGCTACCGTCACGTAGACGAAGCCTTCTGCGGCCATCTGGGCGAGGAAAAACTGTTCGCGTTTCTGCTGCGTCGCTATCCCTCCCCGTTAGCGGGTGAGACGCTGGCGCCGGTGGCGGCGCTCGGCGCCGATATGCCGGATGGCCGCCCTTATGTCTGCGCGGTGCTGGATCAGCCCGGTATGCCGTCGCTGGCGTCCTGGTGGCGCGAATATTGCCAGCTCATGGCGGACGTACACCTGACGCTGTGGCTGCGTTACGGCATCGCGCTGGAGTCCAATCAGCAGAACGCCATCCTGAGCTTCACGCCGCATCAGCCGTTGTCGCTGATGATGAAAGACAACGACGCCGCCCGCTTGTGGCCATCACGTTTCGCCGCCGCCCGGCCGGATCTGTCTGCCCGGCTGGCGGCTTTGCGCGACGACCGTATCCGTGTAGACGACGAACAGGCGCTCGCGCAGATGTTCATGACCATCACCGTGCAGTTGGATCTGGCGGCGGTACTGGAAAACCTCGCCGGCCGGGGGCTGGTTGAGCGCGCCGGCGCCTACCAAACGCTGCGCGACGCGCTGGCGACGACGCTCGCACAGCTGGAGCAACAGGGTACGGACACCGCATTTGCCAGACAGGTTCTGTTCGATGACCCGCGACAGCCGGTCAAATACCTGTTGCAAAGCGGCAGCCTGCTCAGCAAGCAGGCCTCCGGCGCGGCGGATATCAATAAATACTACGGGTACAGCGGCCCCAACTTTTTACGGCGGGACGCTATCTGATGCGCCGGGTGCTGGCGGTGGTGCTGGCGTGCCATTTTCTGGCCGCGTTTACCATATTGGGCGTCCCCCTGTTCTTGCCGCGACTGTTGGGGGATCTAGGGGTTGATGCCGCCAGCCCGTGGGTTGGCGCGCTCTACAGCCTGCCCACGCTGATGACCGCGCTGTGCGCCGGCGCCTGGGGCCGATTCGCCGATCGTTTTGGTCGGCGGCTGTCGCTGCTGCGGGCGCTGGCCGGGCTGACCGTCGCATTCGTGATGGCGGGGCTGGCGCCCTCGCTGCCGTGGCTGATCGCCGCGCTGCTGCTGCAAGGCGTGGCGGGCGGTACGCTGGCGGCGGCCAACGGTTATCTGGCGGTCAGCCTGCATGGCGACGATCTCGGCCGGGCGCTGAACTGGACGCAATTCTCCGCCCGGCTGGCGCTGCTGACCGCGCCGGTGGGGTTGGGATATGTGTTCAGCCAGTTTCCCGCATTAACGCTCAGCCTCTATCTGTGGCTGGCGCTATTGCCGCTGGGCGGTCTGCTGCTGGCGTTCACCCTGCCCGCCGATACCGTCGCCGGCATTCAGCCGGCGACGCGCGACGGCACCCCGCCATCTCCGCCGCTGCTGGCGCTGTTGTCGCTGCAATTTTTGTTCAACTTCGCCATGGTGGCCACATTCCCCTATTTCCTGCCGTACGCCCAACGCTGGCTGACGCAACCCTGGGTTATCGGCCTGTTTTACAGCTGGCCCCATCTGCTCTATCTGCTGCTGTTGCCGTTGACCGCCCGCCGATCGCCCTCACCGCGCTATCTGGTCGTCGGGCTGTCGCTGATGGCGATCGCCGCGCTGTGGCACAGCCTGCTGGACAGCGCCGCCGCGTTGCTGAGCGCCCGCAGCCTGTTCGGCATCGGCATGTTTCTCGGCTATATCGGCCTGAATCAGCACATTAGCCGGGCGACGCGGCAACACAACGCCGGGCACTGGTTCGGACGGCTGGATGCCGTCGGTAAGAGCGCCGGTGTTGTGGCCGGGCTGGCCGCCGGTTGGCTCATCCCCCAGGCCGGCGTGCAGGCGCCGTTTGTCGCCTCCGCGATCGCCGCCGTGCTGGGGCTGTTTATTCTTCTGTCACGACATGTAAAGGAACCCACCTATGTTCACATCGTTCGCCGCCCATAAGGAACATCAACCGGCCTCGACGCCCCCTTCGCCATTGCGGGAGGCAGCGGAATACGAGACGCTGACGGCACTGCTCAACTGCTACATCCGTGAATTCGCCCTGCCGGCACGCCGGGTTCATCGCGCCGACGGCGGTAATATCCCGCAGGCGCTGAACAGCAAGATGATTGCGGGTGAGACTATCGTTATCGAACTGGCGGCCAGCGAGAAAACGCTGGCGATCAAGGCGGATCGCTGGAGCCTGCTGGCGCGAGGGCGCTACAGCAGCGCGCCGTTCGTCAAACAGTTCGGCAAACCCTGGCGCGCCATCAGCGCGGCCCAGACCCTGCGACTGATTCAGGAAGAAATGGCGGCCCAGCTCGAACAGCCATTCAACCACGAGCTGGCGCAGCAAATTGAAAACAGCATCGACGTCACGCAGGATTTCCTCGCGGCGCCGCCGTCCGGGCAACAGGACGGTTTTATCCGCAGCGAACAGGGGCTGCTGTGGGGCCATCCGCTGCATCCCAGCCCAAAAAGCCGCAGCGGCGTAACGCGGGACGCACTGCTGGCCTGCTCGCCGGAAGTGGGGGCGCACTTTCCGCTGTACTGGTTCCGCATCGACCCACAACTGTTGCAGCACCAGGGCGATGCGCAGGCGCCGATCATGCTGGAAACGCTCGCCGGCGAGCCCCATCTCTATCCGTGCCACCCCTGGGAGGTCGAACACATTCGCCGTTCGCCGTTGTATCAACAGGCTGAACGCCAGGGGCTGATTACCCCGGTCGGCCCGCGCGGGGTGGCGATGTATCCGACGTCGTCGGTGCGTACCCTGTATCGCGCCGGGCTGCCCTATTTTCTCAAGTGCTCCATCCACGTCAGGCTGACCAACTGCGTGCGCAAAAACGCCTGGTATGAGCTGGAAAGCGCAGTACGCCTGAGTGAACAGCTTAACGACGTGTTCAACCGCATCGAAACCCGCGTGCCGGGGTTCCGCATCATGCGCGAACCGGCCGCCACCAGCCTGGATTTCAGCGTCATCGCCACGCCGGAACAGCAGCCGGACGTCCTTCACCTGCAAGAATGCTTCGGCCTGCTGTACCGCGAAAACCTGCCGGACAGCGCCGATGTCGCACTGGCGGGCGCGCTGTTCGCCTGGGATCGCCACGGCGATAGCCAGATCGCGCCGCTGATCCAACAACTGGCGGAAACACAGCGGCTGACCCGCCAGCAGGCGGCGATCCGCTGGTTCGATGCTTATCTGGCCGTGCTGTTGCCGGGGGTGCTGGGCGCATTTTTTGATGAAGGCATCGTGTTTGAACCGCACCTGCAAAACACCTTGATCGGCCTGCGGGACACGTTGCCGCACCGCATCTGGGTGCGCGATCTGGAAGGCACCAAGCTCGATCCGGCGCGCTGGCCGTCGGCGTCGCTGGCGGCGATGTCCGAACGCGCGCGTCAGTCGGTCTACTATCCGCGGGAAAAAGGCTGGCAGCGCATCGCCTACTGCCTGCTGATCAACAACCTGTCCGAAGCCGTGTTCCATCTGGCGGCCGGCGACCGCACGCTGGAGCGACAGCTGTGGCAAACCTTGTCTGTGCGGCTCGAATCCTGGCGGGATCAGCCGGAGATCGCCGCGCTGCTGGCCGGCGCGCCGATCCCCAGCAAGAACAACCTGCGCACCCGGCTGCTGCAACGCGCCGACAAACAGGCGGATTACACCTTGATCCATCACCCGATGAGGAGCCCGGCATGACCCCCGCCGTTTACCAGACCCTGAGCCGGTTGCAGTCATCGCGCACCGCCCCTTTCTGCGCCTATGTTTATGATTTATCAGCGCTGCATGCACATGCGTCCGCCATGAAGGCGGCGCTGCCGCCCGGCTGCGAACTGTTCTATGCCGCCAAGGCCAACCCGGATGCCGCCATCCTCACCACGTTGGCGGACAGCGTGGACGGTTTTGAAGCCGCGTCCGGCGGCGAGTTGTCTTGGCTGACGGAACAGGTGCCCGGCCGCCGGTTGATTTTCGGCGGCCCCGGCAAACTGCCCGCAGAACTGGAGCAGGCGGTTGCGCAGCGGATTGATGCGCTGCATGTGGAAAGCCTGAACGAGCTGCAACGGCTGGAACAGTGCGCCGAACGGCTGGCGACGCCGGTCAACATCATGCTGCGCATGAATATTCCGCTGGAGGGCGTGACCGGCACCCGGCTGATGATGGGCGGTAAACCGACGCCATTCGGCCTTGATGTCGCCGAACTGCCCGCAGCCATCGCCCGTATCAAAGCCAGCCGCGGGCTGAAATTACAGGGATTCCACTTTCACCTGATGTCGCATCAGCTGGAGGTGGCAACGCACCTGTCGCTGATGCGCCGCTACCTCGACACCGTGCATCAGTGGCAGCGGCAATTCGATATTCAGGTACCGGTGGTGAACGTCGGCGGCGGCATCGGCATTAACTATCTCGATCCGCAGCGCCATTTCGACTGGCAGGATTTCTGCCGCCAGTTGCCGCAAGTCATTGCACAAACCGGCAGCCACGGGTTGCGGTTGCGCTTTGAATGCGGCCGCTACGTGAGCGCCGCCTGCGGTTATTACGTGATGGAGGTGCTGGATGTGAAAAAAAATCTTGGGGAATGGTTCGCCATCGCACACGGCGGCACCCACCACTTCCGCACGCCGGCGGCGCAGGGCCATAACCACCCGTTTAGCGTACTGCGCCGTGAACACCTGCCGCCGACGGTAGAACAGCAACCGATCACGCTGGTCGGCCAGCTCTGCACCCCCAAAGATGTGCTGGCACGCCAGCAGCCTGTTGCGGCGCTGGCGCCGGGCGACTGGCTGGTATTCCACCTCGCCGGCGCCTATGCCTGGAATATATCCCACCAGAATTTCCTGATGCATGCGCCGCCGGAAATGATTTATCTGCCATAACCCGCGCACTCACGGAGCAGGGCGATACACCCTGCTCCGTTGATGTTATTGTTTCAGACTGTTCTCCCGTCGACGTGCAAGGCAACCGCCAGCCGGTTTGCCGACGGCTCATGCAACGCCGACGCTTTCTGCCTTTTGGGAAACAATCCGGGAAATTTTCCCGATAAAACAAGGAGTCAAGACAAGACTATGGTTTCCTTCCTCTATCGCTGCCTGCTGCTGTGCAGTCTGGTCTCCGGCGTTGCCGCCGCCCCCGTTACCGTCGTCGATATCGCCGGCCGCAGCGTCAGCGTCGATGCGCCGGTATCGCGGGTCATGCTGGCGGACAGCCGAATGCTGCTGGCGCTGAACATCATTCACCCGGCCACGCCGCTGAAAGGCATCATCGCCTGGGACGATTCCCTGACCACCCGGGCGCCGGATATGGCCGCCCATTTCGCCCGCCGCTACCCGGCTCTGAACCAGATCCCGGTGTTCGCCAATCCCTACCGTACCGATTTCAGCGTTGAGCGTGCCCTGACGCAGCACCCGGATCTGATCGTGTTTGATATCGGCATTCAACCCAAGCTACAGGGGAATGGCACCCTGGCGCTGCTGGAAAAAAGCCGGATCCCGGTGATCTTCATCGACTTTCGCCAGCAGCCGATGACCAACACGCTCAGCAGCATCCGTCTGCTGGGGCAGGTTTTCGGCGAGCAACCGAACGCGGAACGGTTTATCGCCCGCTACCAACAATTGTTCGAGCGCATTCAGCGCCGTGTGGCGCCGATCCCCGCCGAACGGCGGCCGACAGTGCTGTTTGAAAACCATGCGGGTATGACCGGCGACCAATGCTGCGCGATCTTCGGCAGCAACAGTTTCGGCCAGTTTATCGAGGTGGCCGGCGGGAAGAATCTCGGTGCCGGGCTGGTTCCGCCGCAGGGCGCGGACGTCAATCCGGAACAGGTGATTACCAGCAACCCTGATATCTATCTGCTCAGCGGCGCCGACTGGAGCCAGCGCGGCGGCGTGTCGCAAGCGGTACCGCTCGGTTACGGCACCACCCGTGAGGCCTCGCTGCCTCGGTTACAAAAGCTGATGACCCGCAACAGCCTGTCGGTACTCAAGGCGGTGAAAGAGAAGCGGGTGATGGCGATGTATCACCAGTTTTACGACAGCCCATTCAACGTCATCGCGCTGGAAGCGATGGCGAAATTGTTCCATCCCGACGCCTTCGCCGAGGTGAACCCGCAGGCCGATCTGGAAGCGCTGTTTCAGGCGTTTACCGGCGTGGAATATAGCGGTCTGTTTTTCCTGACGCTGTAATGTCGACACACCGCCCATAAACACAGGGGGAGGCGCTCGTCAAACGCCTCCCCCTGTCGATCTCTGCCGTCATATTCGTTCAGACGATAATGACGGCGGTTATAGTCATCAGAACTTGTAGCTCATCCCGGCGGTAAACGAGCGGCCCGGCGCAGGCTGACGTCCCCACGGGCTGGTATCGACGCCCCGGAACCAGTAATCCTTGTCGAGCAGGTTGTTCACGCCCACATAACCGGTAAGCGAGGTGCGTTCAGATTTGTACAACTCGCGGCTGACCTGCGCGTTCCACACCCAATAGGACGGCTGCGGGCCGACCGAACCGGAACTGTTTTCCACCGTCGAGTTGGCGGTATCGGAGAAGGACTTGCTGAAGTAGTAGCCCGCCAGCGTAAAGGTCGTCCCCCGCCAATCGTAGCTGCCGTCCAGCGTCACCTGGGAACGGGAAGAGTAAGGCACGCGCCGGCCTTTGTTGACGCCGTTTTCCTGCTCGGCATCCAGCCAGGCGTAACCGGCATGCAGGCTTAACCCCTCTACCGCGGCCGGTTTCCAGAAGCCTTCCAGCTCGATCCCCTGATGGCGGGTCTTCCCGATGTTCAGGTAGGAATCCGTCGCACTGTCGTAGGAGATCTGATCTTTGTAGTCGATACGATACAGCCCCGCGTTCAGACTGACGTCTTTCGTCGGGGTATAACGCACGCCGCTCTCATAGTTCCAGGCCAGCTCCGAACTCACATCGCCGCCTTTGACTATCTGAGTCACCTGCGCCGGGCGCAGGCTCTTCTGTGCGTTGGCGTACAGGAACCAGCTCGGCGTCAGTTGGTAGCCGACCGACAGCCCCGGCAGCCACTGGTCGTCCGGCGCGCTGGTACTCAGCCCGCTGATGCGATCCTGGTATTTTTCACTGACATGTTCAAACCGCACGCCCGGCGTGATGGTCAGGGTGTCGTCCAACAGCTTGACGGCGTTGTTCAGATAGCCGGCCCAGGCATCGTCGTTAAATTTCCAGTCGCGGGTGGTGGTATAGGCGTTGGTGGCGAAGCGGTACTGTTTGACCTGATAATCGATGTCTTCTTTCACAAAACGGCCGCCGACCGTCCATTGCTGGTTCACCTTGTCGCCATACACGTTCATGCTTAAACGCGGTTCGGTACCCCAGACCTTAAAGTCGCGCGGCGAGTTCTGCACAATCTGCGCAGGCAGCGACGGGTTCCAGGTTTCGGTCGAGGAGCTTCTCATTCCGACATGGAAATCACGGCTGGATTCATGGCCGAAGAACGTCCAGTTAAATTCGGCGGAATCGATGAACCCCAGCGAGCCCAATTGCTGGTTGTACACTGCACTGTAGCGCTTGGTATGCCCGTCATAATCATCGTAAGGCCGGGTACTCTTGCGGCGACTGGCTTCATAATCCGCCGCGGTCAGCGCCCCCGCCAGATCGGCATGCGCATCATAATACTGGTAGGAAAAATCGAGCGATGTGTCTTCGTTGATATTCCACAGCCCGCGGATACGGTAGTTCTGCACATCGCTGGCACTGTGCTCGCGGAAGGAATTGCCTTTGACCTGATTGGCTTCCACCTGCAGGCCGAAGCTGTCATTCACCATGCCGCCGGTGCGCAGATAGGTGTCCCACAGATTGCGTCCTTTGCCGTAAAAGGTTGCCCGCTCGGCGATCTCGTTTTCCCATTTCACCGGGATCGGCTTGCTGACCAGATTGATCACCCCGCCCACGTTGTTGGGGCCATACTGTACCGCCGCGCCGCCGCGCACCACATCGATACGGTCAATCGAGGCGAACGTCACCGGGAACAGCGACATCCCTTCCTGCCCGTAAGGCGCCAGCGCCAGTGGAATACCGTCCTGTAGGATCTGCGCACGCCCGCTGCGGCTGTCATACAACCCGCGCACGGCGATCTGCGGCAAGACGCCGGTACCGGTTTCGTCCTGAATCTTGACCCCCGGAACACGTTGCAGGGCGTCATCCAGAGTACGGTTGGCGCCTTTTTCAAGCTGCTCATTGCTGATGACGGTACGGTTCCCCGGATACGTTTTCACCTGTTCAGCGCGTGAATCCCCTAATAAATCACCGTTGACAGTTATTTTGTCTTCCTGTGCCCAGACGGAACTACTGGCAAAAATCAGCGCCAGTGCGCTGGCTATACGGCTACGTTGCATCGTAATAATTATCCCTAAATGATGTGCACTAATGAGAATGACTATTGTTTCACGAATAATTATCATTATATAGACGTTTCTTAACAGAAAACAACCAAACCGCACCGAATGTCATCTATATGATAACTAATGATTATTTTAAAAATCATCGTCACAGCGCCGCACAAGGCTGAAACTTTTGCTCAAAAAAATCGTGGATGAAGCCCTTGCATTTCCCACAACTGGAATGATAATCACTATCATTATTCATTTACCTATATTTACACAGCCTCGCTACGCCTGAACCCTGGCGCTGCCGGTAGGGCTTGTTAAGGGGTCATCCATGTTCGTTCCCTTATTAATCATGTTTCGCGAAGGGCTGGAGGCGGCGCTGATCGTCAGCCTGATCGCCAGCTATTTGAAACGTACCCAGCGCGAGCAGTGGTTGGGCGCGGTCTGGGTCGGCGTCGCTCTGGCCGTGACGCTGTGTCTGGCGCTCGGCCTGTTCATCAACGCCACCACCGGCGAATTTCCACAGAAACAACAGGAGCTGTTCGAAGGCATCGTGGCGGTGCTGGCCGTCGCCATCCTGACCTACATGGTGTTCTGGATGCGCCGGGTTTCCCGCTCGGTAAAACTGCATCTGGAAGGCGCTATCGATCAGGCGCTCGGCGCCAGTAAGCGTCAGGGCTGGGCATTGGTGGCGATGGTATTTTTCGCCGTAGCGCGCGAAGGGCTGGAGTCGGTATTTTTCCTGCTGGCGGCCTTTCAGCAGGATGTCGGCGCCGCCGCGCCGTTCGGCGCCGTGCTCGGGCTGCTGTGCGCCATCATCGTAGGCGCGATGATCTACTGGGGCGGCGTAAAACTGCATCTGGCCAAATTCTTCAAATGGAGCGGGCTGTTCATCCTGTTCGTCGCCGCCGGGCTGGCCGCGGGCGCAATCCGCGCCTTCCACGAAGCCGGATGGTGGAATCACTTGCAGGAAGTGGCGTTTGATTTCAGCGCCACGCTGTCCACTCACACCCTGTTCGGCACCCTGCTGGAGGGCATTTTCGGCTATCAGGAAACCCCCAGCGTCAGCGAAGTGGTGGTCTACTTCCTGTATCTGCTGCCGGCGCTGATGTTCTTTTTCCTTCCGCGACGCCCGGTGACAATATCGCCCCCGGCGCAGCGTAATACCCATCATTAATCGAAAAGGGATCTGTCTATGTCTACACCGTTTTTTCGCCGTTCCGCGCTGTGCGCCGCACTGCTGACCTTCCCGGCCGTTGATGCGCTGGCGGCGGATGTCCCCCAGATCAAAATCACCGTCAATGATAAACAGTGCGAACCGATGCAGGTCACGGTGGCGGCGGGCAAAACGCAGTTCGTGGTGTATAACGCCAGCCAGAAAAACCTGGAGTGGGAAATTCTCAAAGGCGTCATGGTGGTGGAGGAGCGTGAAAATATCGCGCCGGGCTTCACCCAGAAAATGACCGCCAATCTGGAGACCGGCGAATACGACATGACCTGCGGCCTGCTCAGTAATCCGAGAGGCAAGCTGATCGTCACGGCGGCGGCAGGAAATACGCCGGCGGCGAAAACCAGCGTGCTCGATCTGGTCGGCCCGATTGCCGATTACAAGGTCTACGTCATCCGCGAAGTCGACGAGCTGGTCAAACAGACCAAGCAGTTCACCGACGCTATCAAGGCCGGCAAACTGGACGACGCGCGTAAGCTGTACGCGGTAGCCCGTCAGCACTATGAACGTATTGAGCCCATTGCCGAACTGTTCTCCGATCTCGATGAAAAAATCGACGCCCGTGAAGATGACTATGAGAAAAAAGCCGCCGATCCGAATTTCACCGGCTTCCATCGTCTGGAAAAAGCGCTGTTTGCCGACCATTCGGTCAAGGGATCGGAACAGTACGCCGACCAACTGTACGGCGACGTGTTAGAGCTGCAGAAACGCATCGCCAGCCTGACCTTCCCTCCCGCCAAGGTAGTGGGTGGCGCCGCCGGGCTGATTGAAGAAGTGGCCGCCACCAAGATCAGCGGCGAGGAAGATCGCTATAGCCGTACCGATCTGTGGGATTTCCAGGCCAATGTCGACGGCGCGCAGAAGATCGTCAACCTGCTGCGACCACTGCTGGAGAAGGCCAATAAGCCCTTGTTGAGCAAGGTCGACGCCAACTTCAAAACCGTAGACGGCATTCTGGCGAAGTACAAAACCCAAGACGGCTATCAATCTTACGAGAAACTGACCGACGCCGACCGCAACGCACTCAAAGGGCCGATCACCACGCTGGCGGAAGACCTGTCCCAACTGCGCGGCGTATTGGGTCTGGATTAAGGCGAAGCACCATGAGCGACAAAAACGGCCCGTACCGCGGGCCTCACTGTGAACAGGCGGCGTCTCCCGCACGTCGTCGGCTGTTGCAAGGGCTGGGCATGATGGGTGGCGCGTTGATGCTGGGCGGCAACCGTCCGGCGCACGCGGAAACGCAGCCGCAGACGGCACAGGATGAACGTTGGGAAACGCAACCGTTCCACGGCCCCCATCAGGCCGGCGTGCTCACACCGCAACAGGCGGCGATGATGCTGGTTGCCTTCGACATCCTGGCGCCCCATCGCCAGGATTTAACCCGCCTGTTCAAACTGCTGACGCAGCGTATCGCCTTCCTGACGCAGGGCGGCAAAGCAGAGGATATCGATCCGCGCCTGCCGCCCCTCGATTCCGGCATCATGGGCCCGGAGATCTACCCGGATAATCTCACCGTCACCGTTTCCGTCGGCGCATCGCTGTTTGACGATCGTTTTGGGTTACAGACACTCAAGCCACTGAAATTGCAGCGTATGACCCGTTTTCCAAACGACTCTCTGGATGCCGAACTGTGTCACGGCGATCTGTTGCTGCAAATCTGCGCCAATACCAACGAAACCGTACTGCACGCCCTGCGCGACATCATCAAACAGACGCCGGATCTGCTCAGCGTGCGTTGGAAACGGGAAGGGTTCATCTCCGCACATGCCGCACGCAGCAAAGGCCAGGAAACGCCGATCAACCTGCTGGGTTTCAAGGACGGCACCGGCAACCCGGACAGCGGTGACGCCACGCTGATGGAACGCATCGTTTGGGTCGCCCCGCAATCCGGCGAACCGGCATGGGCTGTCGGCGGCAGCTATCAGGCGGCGCGTATCATCCGTTTCCATGTGGAATTTTGGGATCGCACGCCGCTCAAGGAACAGCAGACCATTTTCGGCCGTGAGAAACACAGCGGCGCGCCGCTTGGTATGAAAAACGAGCACGACACACCGGACTACAGCCAGGATCCAGAAGGTAAAGTGATCCCATTGGACTCACACATTCGCCTGGCCAACCCGCGCACGCCGGAAACACAGGCGAATCTGATGCTGCGTCGCGGTTATAGCTATTCACTCGGCGTATCCCGTTCCGGTCAGCTCGACATGGGGTTATTGTTTGTTTGCTATCAGTCCGATCTGGAAAAAGGGTTTATTACGGTACAGCAGAAATTAAACGGCGAACCGCTGGAGGAATATATTAAACCGATCGGCGGCGGTTATTTCTTTGTTTTACCGGGCGTCAAAAACAGCGACGACTTTCTGGCCAGCGGATTATTATCAACATCCTTTTCATGAGGTAAATATTCGAGAAATAACGATAACGCTGACGCCATCGATATTAAAAACCATCAATCCGGTGCATATTGACACCGGATTGATATACCACTCCGCCGTATTATCGGCCCTGATATCAGGAAGTATGGGTAGTATGCTGCGGAGGCACATCCTCAAACGCGGTAATATGCGTATCGCCCTTCAGCGGCTGATAAACATAGACTTTGACGATTTTAGTCGGCGCCTCTGGATAAACGGCTACCGCTTTGGTCAAAAAGGAATAATTGGTGCCGTTCACGACCTGTGTAGCGACGAACAGCGGCGTGTAGTGCACGCCCAGCAAGCGCCCTACCACGGTTTCAAATAACGATTTATCCGTCGCATCCAGATCGTGAAACGGAGTCCAGCCACCAGCGAGTTGAGTTGCCATTATTTTCACCTTATCAAGTAGATAAATTCACATCCTGAATATTTGAGTTGCAAACGCAAAGAGCCCTCCGAAATTAACCCAGAAAAAATAAGAGCCAGGAGCGCCATCAATACGCCAGCAATTAAAACACAAGGTATATACCAGTTCGTTCTTCGGTTGTTCCCCAAAGAACGATGAAATAAGCGTAGTTGCGGAGTGAATAACCGGCAAGGACAGAAATAGCATTTAATATAGTAATAAAATCGAAAAAATATATTTACTAAACAATGAAACCTCATCCACCAACAGCAAATAATTAGTCTAATTAGTATTAATGTTATTATCAGGAATAATTCATTTAAATATCATCAATATCACTCTCGTATCTATACCCCCAATAATTCGCGTGGCAGATAGGTGATAATTTCGATGCGCGGATTCCCGCGAGTCATGCCGACGAACGAACACCGACGGCACCCTGTCATGCAGGTTGGTGCAAACCTTTGCCGGTGCGGCTACGGGCAACTACCGCGAGCCCATCGGCGTGAACCAAGCGGAGATGAAGGTTTCAACCCGGGAACGATCCCAAACAACAGCGGCATAGCCCCATGGAAGAGGCATCACGATGCCGCCGTCTTTGCCCATTAACGCATCGCCCGCCGTCTCAAATACTACGGTGCGGCCTGCCGGGTTAAGCGAGAGACTCGCCCTGATACTCAATCGTGGCCGTTGATCGGCTGACGCGACCCCGGACACACCAACTGACGGCTCTTGATGTGGTACATCTCCAGATCGGCGCGCAGGAAAAACGCCATTTCCCATGGGTTCTTGTTGATGAAGGCATGGCGAACTTCCTCAAACAACGGCGTGTCATGGGCAATCAGGTGGGCATCCCCCTCAATCAGGGTGTAATTCCACTCGATTGAGCGCTCAAAGGTGTAACGTGCGCGCTCGTCCATGGCGAAGAAACAGTGGGGATTGCGTTTCAGCTGTTTGGATTTGAAGGTTTCCGGGAAGGTAATCAGGAAAACGTCATCCTCCACCGAGGAGAGGAACGCCAGTACCGTGGTATGCGGCTGCTCTTCCGCCATCGTCACCAGCACGCCCACCTTGTTGGAAAAATCACGGTTTTCGGTGTCCGGCAAGGTCAGCAACGGCGTATAAGGCACCGGATGTTCCGGCCGTTCATCACGGGGATAGGCATAGCCCGGCTCACGAATCTCCAGCACTACGCTCAGGCCGTACATCAACTGGCACTCACGCGGCGTCAGCAACACCCAGTCCTCCTCCACCGCGGCCACCCGGCCTTTGTAGGAGGCGCGGTATACCGAGATGTTGGCATCGAACTCATCCACGCCGGTACGGTTGTCCAGATGCAGCGTCGCCAGATCGCCCACCGCCAGTGCATGCCCCTTGGGGAAAAACACCTTTAGGCTATTGTCACTACGGGGATAAACCCCGCAAACGTGGATTACCACATTGCCGTGCTGATAGGCAGCCAAAACGCCAAGCACTTGTTTGCCAAGAAAATGCACCAAATTCATATTGCAGCACCTTGTTATGTTGGGAGGATATCGAGGCTTCCGCCGCGCCGAAAAACGGCCGACCCGCGCATCCCCATTGCCTGCTATTTTCGCCAGGCCCTAAAACCCGCGCCTGACGCCATTCAGAAGCCATTCAGAAGCTATTCATCATAATACGAAACAACGCCCCGGCTGCACGACGCCCCCGAATAATGTGTGAAAAATACTCACATGTATGTGATTTTTTCGCCAGGGATATTCCCATTTCACACCGTTATGCTCGGAGGGTCTTTTCCACAGAGGGTATCGACATGAGAGGGTATCGCCATGAATGACCTGATGATTATGCTGCTGGGCCTGTTCGCCGGCAGCCTCAGCGGAATTATCGGCACCGGCGGCTCGATCGTGCTACTGCCCGCATTGGCCTGGGCATTCAGCCCGCAGATCGCGGTTCCCATCATGGCCATCGCCGCACTGATGAGCAACCTGTCCAAAGTCGTGTTATGGCGCAGCGCCATCCATCTACGCGCCTTGCTCTGCTACAGCCTGCCCGGTGTTCCGGCGGCCGTTATCGGCGCAGGGCTGCTGTGGATCATGCCGGTCGCTGTTTCCAGCCTGTGCATCGGCCTGTTTTTCCTGCTGTTGATCCCGCTGCGCCGACTGGCGCAACAGCACGCCGTCACCCTAACGGACGGCCAGTTGGCGACCGCAGGCGGCGTGGTGGGATTTCTCACCGGCGTGGTTTTTTCCACCGGCCCGCTGATGCTGCCGGTATTCGCCGGCTACGGATTGCTGAAAGGCGCGCTGATCGCCACCGAAGCGGCGGCCTCGCTGCTGCTCTATCTCACCAAACTATCCACCTTCGGTGCGATCGGCGCCCTGCCCGCCACTACGCTGCTGTACGGCGTGCTGATCGGGCTGACGCAAGTCGCCGGCGTATTCCTCGGCAAACGCTTCGTGCTGCGCCTGTCCGATCGCCAGTTTCAGCGACTGCTGGACACCATGCTGCTGATCGCCGGGTTATCGATGCTGTGGGGCGGCGCTCGCTAACGCAGCGTCAGGAAGTAATCAAGGTAATGGCGATATTCATCGCCCAGCGGCGGCAATGAAGAAAAATCGAAAAAACGCACGTCGTGGGACTCGGTCTTATCCACCTGGATCTCGCCGTGATAATGCCGGGAAACATACAACGCGGTAATGACGTAAATCTGATCCTGATTCGCCAGGGTAAAAAAGTGCTCGGGGCCGGAGAACACCCGCAGAAAAACCAGATCCTTCAGCTCAAGCCCGGTTTCCTCGCGCACTTCGCGTCGGGCGGTATCCTCCAGCGACTCTCCCAGCTCCAGCAAGCCGCCGGGCAATCCCCAACAGCCGTCGGTGCGGTGCTGCAACAGCACCTGGCGGTCGCGGTTAAGGATGATCACGTTCGATCCCGCCAGCAACAGTGGTTGATGGCCGATTAACCGCCGCATGCTCTGCACGTAATTCATTCATTTTCCACTTCTTTTGTCGCTCGTCGCCCACAGCGTAGCCCGGTTATATGACAATCAGACGCCGCTATCGCGCCCTTGCGCCAACAGCCAGTCCTCAAACCGGTGGTGCAGCCGGGTTTTCGCCACCCCGGCGGGCGTCAGCAGAAAATAAGTGCGTTGGGCGATACGCAGCGATGCCAGCGGCGCCGTCAATCGCCCCAGTTCACAGTCCCGCGCCAACAGCGGCAACGGCGCCGGGGCGATGCCCAGCCCGTCGATCAAGGCGGCGTAAGTGACATAAAAATGATCGAAGCGCAGCCAGTTCAGGTTGCCGCGGTCGATGAATCCCGCCAGGTCGAACAGCTGCTGCCAGTAGCCGGGGCGCGTCTCCGTATCGATCAGAGTGTGACCCGCCAGATCATCCAGCGTATACAGCGGCTGTCGTTCCAGCAGCGAAGGCGCCGCCAGCAGCGTGTAGTATTCGTTCATGAACGGCTGCGCCGTGAAGCGGTCGTTATTGAACGCGCCGAGCCGGATCACCAAATCAAACCCGCTGGTCATCGCCAGTTGTTGCGTCGTGGCGGTATGGATCTGGATCAAGGTGCCGGGGTTGTGCTGATAGAACGCCGGCAATCTCGGCGCCAGCCAACGCATGGTAAAGGTGGCGGGCGCGCTGATACGCAATAGCTGGGTCGCCTCGCCGCGGCCGTAGCGCCGGGCGGCCTCATCGATACCGGCCAACGCATCGCCCATTTCTTTGGCGAACGCCTGCGCGTGCAGCGTCGGCACCATGCACTGACCGGAACGCACAAACAGCGTTTGCCCCAACCAGGCTTCCAGAATACGGATCTGCCGGCTGACCGCGCCGTGGGTAATATGCAGTTCTTCGGCGGCGGCGGTATAACTCCCGGCGCGGCAGGCGGCCAGAAACGCTTTCAGGGCGGGTAAGGGAGGAATGCGGGAAGTCATGTTATCTCCGGAGCCGAAAAGACACCGCCCCACTCTACTGCCGTTGCGACGTTGCTACAAACGGCTCAGGCAGTCCATCGCCACCGCTTTGAAGCTGTCGAAGTCCGGGCATTCCCGCAGCCGGGCCATCGCCCGCTCGCGCATGAAGGTGACGAACAGGTCGTAGATCGCCATCGCTTCTTCATATTCGCTTTTACTGATCGCCAGCAAAAAGATCGCGTAGGCGGTTTCATCGCCCCAGGGGATGCCCTGCGGCGCCAGCACGGTAAACACCACGGTTTCCCGCGCCATCAGCCCCAGTGAGTGCGGCAGCGCGATACCTTCCCCCAGCATGGTGCTGACGATAGCCTCGCGCTCCACCACCGAGGCGTGGAAATCGCCGTCCACCCGCCCTTCGCGCTCCAACTGGCCGCACAGCGTGCGGAACAGCGTCGCTTGATCCATCGGCTGATCGATGATGCAAAAGTGTTGTCGGTCGAAAAACTTCTCCAGCATGTAAGGCCGGGTGCGATCCACCAACACCAGCTTCCCGAGCTGCTCCAGCTGGTAGTCAGTGGGAAACGGCGACATCACCAACACCGGTTTGCCCTTCTCCGCTAACCGGGTGGTGGAAATGACAAAATCCTCTTCCACCTCCGGCAAAGTACGGTAGTCGCGCAGCGAGATAATGTTGTTCACCACCATTTGCGGATAGCGCCGCCACAACATGGCCTGAATCATACGGATGGTGGAATTGCCGGTGTCGCACACCAGCAGCACCTGCGGGTGACGCTGGTAGCCCACGTCGTAGTGCCGCTCCAGCCCGACGCCGATATGCAGCACCAGAAAACCCACTTCGTTTTCGCTGATCACATAGGGCGTGTACTTACTCCAGCTCGACACTGCCGCCAGCGTGACGTCGTAGGCCATCGGGTAGTGCTGCTTGATATTGGTCAGCAGCGGATTGGGGATGGTTATCTGGTAACGCACTCGGGTGATCATGGTCTTGATGTGCGTCAGCAGATCCGCCCGCAGTTGCGGATCGTTCTGCAGGTTGAAGTTGTAGTGGGTGTTGATGTAACTCAGGATGTAGTCCACCAGCGATTCGCCGTCGTCAGGGCTGATGGCGCTGGCATTGCCGGACAGCTCCTGAATGCGGCGCGCCGCCAGGTTCACCCGCAGATAGGCTTCCTCCGATGCGGAAATCGCCTTGCCGGTCATGGCGCGCATCACGCTGATCAACTGGTGCGCCGCTTCCCGCACGTCGTCGTCCACATCCTCGGCGGTAAAGTCGGACAACGGGTACCCCTCGCCGATGCGACGGATCGCCACCGCGCAATACAGCCCCAAATAGCATTCGGCCTCGTCGGTCATCCGAATGCCGCTGCGCGAGAACACATCGTGCAGAATCACTTGCAAACGGCTCAGCGTCTCGCGATCCAGCGCCGTCGACGGCAGTGTCGGCGCCTCCCCGCCGTCGTCCTGCACCATCTGGTACACCAAATCGGTCAGGCAGGTGCGGATCGACACTTCGCTGCCCAGCAGCTTCATGCCGTAGCGCGGCCGGGTTTCGATCGACAAGTGATAACGCCCCAGCACCTCCCGCACCTCCGCCATGTCGCTTTGCAGGGTGGGACGGCTGACGAACCAGCGCTCGGCCACATCCTCCAACTTGAACGCGAACGCCGAGGTGAGAAAACGCACCAACAGCGACTGCACCCGTTCCGTTGAAGTACGCGGCACGCGGGTAGGCATCGCCGCGGTCTGGGTGGCTTCCCAGCAGGCGTAGCGTTGCGCATCCTGAATCTGCAACTGATACCCGACCCCGCGACTGAGCACCAAATGCGCGCCATGTTCCGCCAATAACTCATTGATCTGCGAGATATCGGTACGCACGGTGCGCGTCGATACCGCAAGACGCCGCGCCAGCTCATCCTGGGGCAGCGGTTCGTTTTTCAGCAGGTCAAACAATTGGGCCAGTCTTGGGTTGGAAAATCGCACTGTGGTTATCCGTCGTTCGGGAGCGCCAGCCGCTCCCGTTATTCATCATACCGCTCGGGTCATCATGCCGACCACGCAACAGGAACGCGCTCGCCACATACTGACAGGCTTACGCCAGCAAGCGTCGGGTCATCGCCAGCAGTTCCCGCACATCATCAGGGCGGGTATCACCGCTGGCTTTATCGATGATCGAACTATAGACGTGCGGGATGATTTTGCTGACCCCGGCGTCCAACGCCACCCGGACTATCGCTTCATAGTTATGCAAATCGATGCCGCCGGTCGGCTCCAGCCAGAAATCCTGTTTGGCGCAGGCTTCCGCCACGGCGCTGAACTCGTCGATCGCCGCCAGTCCGCCCATCGGGAAATATTTGACCGAGCTGCCGCCCATATCCTGCAACATGGCGATGGCGGTCGCCACCGGCACGATGCCGTCCGCCTGACGCGAACTGCGCGGCCCGGTGGAAATTTTCACCTTGCCGACCTCGCCGGTGGGCGACACCAGCCCGTTGACCACCGTCTGAGATTGGCCCAGCAACGCCCGGCTGGCGGCCACGCCGGTGAACACCTGATTAACGTGCTGCGGTTGCAGTGCGGCGGAAATCTCGCTGACCATCGCCGACTGGTTCGGGTCGCCCGCCCCCAGCCCCACCGACAATGCATTATCGATAAGCGCGGCGTACTCACGCATATCCGCCACCGCGTCCGGCACGCTGGCGTAATTCTTCGACAGCACCCCCACCAGCACATAGCCTTCCGCCGCCTGCCAGATCTCACGGGCATTGGCTTTGGAACCGGCCAGTACGTTCAGGCAGATACGATCCTGATAAAACTTCGGCGTCAACGTCATGCGCGTGCTCCTCCGGCAATAACCGCACGCAGACGGTCGACAATCGTTTCAAGCTGATCCGGCGTAACGCTGCGCACGTCCACCTCCACTTTGCCCTCGTTGGCTTTGTAGCCGCGGAAATAAATGGCGACATCGCCGGCCTTCAGCGCCTGCACCAGTGCCGCCGTCGACTGGCCGATGACACGCTCGTCCAGCCGGATTTCGGTACGGGCGATATCGCGCCCCGCCGCATCCCACACCACGCTCGCCTGTACGCCGGGCAGTTGATTGAGCCCGTCGATAAAGGGCGTCATCTTCGCCACCATCTCGGCGCTGCTCGGGCGGCGTTGGCTCAGATAGTTTTCAATCGCCTGCGTCAGCCCCAGAATGCCCTCTTTGCCCACTTTCATGGCGCGGCCGATACCGGCGGATTGACGTTTTACCCACTCGACGTATTGACGACGGCCGATCACCAGCCCGCTGGTGGGCCCTTCCAGCGCTTTCGCGCCGCTGTAGATCACCAGATCCGCGCCGTCGCGGTAATAACAATGCAAATCCTCTTCGGCGGCGGCATCGACAATCAGCGGCACCTGGTGTTCACGCGCCACCGCTGCGGCCTGCGCCACGCTGAGGTGGCTTTTCTGCACGCAGTGGTGGGATTTGATATACAGAATCGCGGCGGTCTGCGGCGTTACCGCAGCGGAGAGCTGCGCGGCGGAGCACTCATTGGCGTAACCCGCTTCCACCAACCGACCGCCGCCCAGTTGCACCATGGTGCCCACCGGCGCGCCGAAATTCACGTTGTGGCCTTTCGGCGTCACGATATCGTGTGGAACGGTCAACGGCTCCGCGTGCAGGTTTTCCAGCAACCACTCGTTGTCTTTGACAATCACCGCCGCGACCGACTGGGCGATCCCCGCCGACGCGCAGGACACCACCACCGCGTTTTCCACCTCCAGCAGGCGGGCGATGTAGGCGCCGGTTTTATCGACCAGATCCTTCATCTCGAAATAGTGGCGGAGACCGTAACGCACGGTCTCCGCCACGTCGTCCGACGGCGTCGAAACGCCGAGAATGGTCATACGGCCGGAGGCGTTGATTACCGGCTTCAGGCCGTACTTTTCATACATTGAAGACATGATGCTTTTTTCCTTCATCGGTCATAAACCACTGGCCCGCCACCATGGCGGCCAGTGGTATCAGAGTGCAATTCCCCTGTAGCAGGACGTTGTCCGAATCCGTCAACGGCACAGCGCCGTCACGCAACCTAAACAGCGTCAGGTCGGCGTCGAACCCCGGCGACAGACACCCTCGGCGCTGTAAATGCAGCCCTTGCGCCGCGTTGCACGTTACCCGGTCGATCACCTGCGGCAACGTCATGCCCAGCGCGAGAAATTTGGACATCACATGCGCCAGACTGCGCACGGAGCCATCCAGCCGATTGCGGCAATAAATATCCGAACTGATGGTATCCGGCAGGATGCCCTGGGCGATGGCTTGCCGCGCTACCTCAAAACTGAGGCTGGCGGAGCCGTGCCCTACATCCAGCCGCACACCGCGCGCCAGCGCCGCTTGCATCGCCGCGCGCAGCTCGCCGGCCGGCGTCAGTATCCGGTTCGGCTTGCCGTGGTAGCAGTGGGTCAGAATATCGCCGGCGCTCAACAGCCCGGCGATCTCATCCAGATCCGGCGGGTTATTGCCGACGTGCACCATCAGCGGCAGCCCGCCGCAGCGCTGTTGAATCGCCTTGGCGCGGCGCAGCGGTTCAATGCCATTGCGCCCCACCACGCTGCTGCTCATGCGCGCTTTAAGACCGACGATAAAATCAGGCAGCCGCTGAACCGCATCACAGACGGCATCGCCGTCGATATCGTCGAGATTGGCCAGCTCCGCCTGGGTAATCAGCCCGATACGGGAGACATTGAGCAGCGCCTGTACCCGGGTAGACGCCTGCGACGCCAGCGCATGAAAATCATCCACATCGTTGGCGCCGGTGCTGCCGGCATCAATGACGGTGGTCACGCCGGTATCGATGCCGACGCGATCCGGTTCATCGTGATAAATGGGGGACGTCGGATAGCAATGTACGTGCGAATCTATCCAGCCCGCGCTGAGGTACACGTCCTGCGCTAACCTCAGCTCCTGCCGCGCCGCGCCGACGATCTCGCCGACGGCGGCGATCCGGCCGTCGAGGATCGCCACATCCGTCTGCCGTTCATCGGGCAGACGGGCGCGGCGAATAATCAGATCGAACATAGATCCTCCTGACCGGCTGGCCGCGCCAGCCGGAACAGATTCAACTGATGGCGACCGGGAAGATGGCGCCCAACATCATCGCCCCCAGAATCGCACCGCCGGTAATCGGCTTGCTCCAGAGGTAGAACAGCAATGCGCCGGCCAACGATCCCAGCCCGATGGGGATCGACGCCGACATGGCCGACAGGATGATCAACGGCCCCAGAAAACGGCCGGAAGCGTTGCCCGCGCCCATCATCACATCGGCACCGTAGGTGGAATCGCTCTGGTTGACGGTAAACTTGCGCGCCAGAATGATGACGTAACCAATCGCCAGCCCCAGCACCAGACCGGTCAGCAATGATGCGGCAAAGTTCGCCACCGGGAATACGATGCCGGCGCCCAATAGCAACGCCGGTACGCCCAGCCCGACGCCGGTCTGGATCGCGCCGCCGATATCCAGAATACCCACCAGCGACCCTTCGATGATGCGGGCAAACAGGAAGCTGGCGCCGAACGCCGCCACCGCGCCGTACACGCCGGTGGAAATGCCGGATCGCAGCATGGATACGAACGCCACTTCGTTAAACGCACCGATGCCGTACAGGTAGTACATGTGCGTTCCGGCGAACACGCCGGCCGACAGCAACCCGACAAAAATCGGGAACGACCAGTCGGCGTACCAGAAACCTTTTTTCGTCTCGTCCATTGTCTCGCTCCTGTTACTTGCCGCTGAGGGCGTTGTGGATCAGCGTCATCCAGTCCGGAATGCCCAACTGGAACGACTGCAGCAGTTTCATATCAAAGCCGCGGAAGAAACCGCTCAGCACGAACAGCAGCACGATGGACGCCATCATCACCTTGGTGACTTTGTTCCAGCCGCTCTCTTCCACGCCCTTGCCGATCAGAATGCCCAGTACCAGCCCCGGTACGGCGTTGCCCATAATCAACTGCGCCAATCCGCCGAAAATGGTGGCCCAGAACCCGGATTTTTTGCCCGCATCGATAGCGGCCAGCCAGAAAATCACCGGCATCACGGTGTTCACCAGCAGGTTGGCGGCGGGTACCAGCACTTTCACCGCCGTCACCTGCAACGCTGCGGGTACGGCGGAGGCGGTGGAGTTCAGAAACGCCACCACCACCATGCCGACGATGCCGCAGGCGATGGCCATTTTTTTCGGGTCGTGCAGCGTCTCGGCGACGTTGCGGTTTTTCATCATCAGTGCTGCTGCGCCCCAGTTCGGCAGAATGCGGTGATCCACATCCTGCGTGAAGGAACCCGCCGCCACCGACGATGCCCAGGCATTGAAGAAAAACCCGAGCCCGAATGAGAAATGGGAAGCCGGATCGCCCTCGCAGGAGTTAAGCTCCCCCAAGGTGCGAAACGCCCCCATGCCTTGCGTGACCGGCGCATGAAACATGCGGGCGGCACCTGCGCCGACCCCTACGCCAACCAATCCCCCGATGATTAACGACTTCAACAAAATTATTAAAAACATCTGTTTTTCCTTTCGTTTTATCGCCCCACATTGTTATGCCCGTTCCGCAGTGCGGAAACGCGCGCTATTCCGTCGTCGTGAACGTCACACTCTGGGTGTTGATAGCGGTCACGCTGACGGTGATTTCCAGCTCAACCCGGTAGTACCGACGTTGCCGCGCCAGAAAAAAGAACAGAAATTTTTCGTTTTTACCTGTTCCTGGGCTCGAAGCACCTTCACGTCCTGGGGCTCAATACGCAGCAGCACCTTATCGGTGGCGCGCAGAAGCGTGCTTTGCACCCGGCTAAGCGCGTCGGAAAACGCTTTGGCCTTGCTGTCGCCGCTGCCGCTGACGTGTACGGTGGTCGTGAATTGCTCTTTCATGGTTAGCCGCCGTATTTCCGATTCCAGGCCTGCACCAGCTTTTCCCCCAGTTCTTCTTTGTCCATAAAGCCGAAGCCCAACACCAGCGCCCCCTCGTTGATGGCGGTCACGCCTTCTTCAATCGAACGCATCCCGTGTTTGGCCTTGTAGCCGTACTTGTTCTGCGCGGTGATGGCGCCTGCGCCGCCGCTGCCGCAAAAGGAGATACCGAAGTCCGCGCCTTCCGCCTTCATCACATCCCCCAGCTTCATGTCCGCCGCCACG
Source organism: Musicola paradisiaca NCPPB 2511 (assembly GCF_000400505.1). Classification (NCBI taxonomy): domain Bacteria; kingdom Pseudomonadati; phylum Pseudomonadota; class Gammaproteobacteria; order Enterobacterales; family Pectobacteriaceae; genus Musicola; species Musicola paradisiaca. The sequence continues at coordinate 3,678,898 of NZ_CM001857.1, forward strand.
CCCGGCACGACAACGGCACGGCCGCCGGCACGTTCCACGCCTGCGGCAACCTTCTGCCCTTTCCCCAACCGATCGCCTATCACTACCGTTACCATGCTTCGCCCCTTGTTTTATTCATGTCGACACATTGACGGCTCAGGCGCCGCCCTCCGACGCTCCGTTTTCTTTCGCGACTTCAAAATGCACCGAAAGCAGCCAGCTTTCCTCCACCGGCAGATTGCCGAACAAATCCACCACCTGCTGCGCCAGTTGCATCGAACTGTCTGAAATTTCTTCAAACAGTGATTCCTCCACCTCCGGCAGCGGCTCCCCCGTCAGCGAACGTCGAGCCATCGCCCGGACATGCGACAGCAGCATCTGTTGCTGCACCCCGTTAGGAGTAATCGCTCTGGCGGCGAACAGACCGCCGATTTGCGCCATCACGCGATCGGCCAATTGTTGAATCGCCTCAGGGCTTACTGCCGCGTTGACCGTTACCGCTCCGTTACTCACCTTGTTGCTCCTGTTTCCTGTTACGGATATATGTCAGCCATTCGTGTTGTTCAGAAAGTAATGCCGCCCCGGCACGATGTGTAGACACACTTTTTCCGCTTCAAAGTGGAAATATTTTTTCACCACCAGATCCGCGGAAATAACCACGCAGCGAGAAGAATGCTCAGGGAGAAATAGCGAATAAATAACAGAATGTTACGCTCATCGGTTTTATTTCCTCGTCGCCGAAGAAATGAGAAATGCTTATAGCAAAAAATGACGACACATAAGAAAAAACAATGAAAAACAGTAAGTTTACGGACACGCATGCCAGTTCTGGTCTTTGAAAACAGGAGATATTCATTCTGCGAAGAACATCACAAAGCCTAAGATGAACAGCGACGGCCATGCCGTTTAAATAATAATCCGCCGACAGGAATGGAATATTTTATCGCACCCGCGAAGCAGCAATATGTTTAACCCATCATTCGTGCTTACCCAATGAAACGCCTCATCGGAATAAGCGTTTATTGGGAGCAGTGATCTCCCCCAAATAATCCGCGTCTTTCACAACGCACCTGCGGCCTGAGGTTTGACGGGTATACCCTAAATAATTCAGGTTGCAGGAAGGCGGCAAGCGCGCGAATCCCGATGAGCTTACTCCAGCCAGTGATTCGGGTGAGCAAACGCCGCCAACGCACCTGCAGCCTGAGGTTTGATGGGTATACCCTAAATAATTCAGGTTGCAGGAAGGCGGCAAGCGCGCGAATCCCGATGAGCTTACTCCAGTCAGTGATTCGGGTGAGCAAACGCCGCCAACGCACCTGCAGCCTGAGGTTTGACGGGTATACCCTAAATAATTCGGGTTGCAGGAAGGCGGCAAGCGCACGAATCCCGATGAGCTTACTCCAGTCAGTGATTCGGGTGAGCAAACGCCGCCAACGCACCTGCAGCCTGAAGTATGACGGGTATACGGGTTATAAGGCAGACAAGAATGACATAACCCCCCGCTGGCGACAGCCTGCGCATATCGTTATCATCCTAATCGATAATGAGAAACACCGCCGGTTGACCTGCCGACCGCACCGCAAAAAAACTGAGGACGTTATGACCATCCAGCGCTATCCACACCTCGCCCATTGGGGGGCATTCACTGCCGTCGTCGAGGACGGCCGTCTGATTCGCTGCGAGCCTTTCGCTGACGACCCGGATCCGTCGCCGATGTTGGAGTCGATTGTGCCGCTGGTCTACAACGAGAAACGCATCCACCGCCCGGCGGTACGCCGCTCTTGGCTGGAAAAACGGGAGCATAGCGATCGCAGCCTGCGCGGCAAGGAACCTTTTGTGGAGGTGTCTTGGGATACCGCGCTGGATCTGGTGGCGCAGGAAAACCGCCGCGTCCGCGAACTGTACGGCGCCGACGGCCTGTTCGCCGGTTCCTACGGTTGGTCTTCCGCCGGCCGTTTCCATCATGCCCGCTCGCAGGTGCGTCGCTTCTATTTTTCCGGCGGCGGCGCCGTTGACCAGACCGGCAATTACAGCTGGGGCGCGGCGCAGTTTTTTCTGCCTTATGTCATCGGCACCTTTCACCCGCTGACGGGCAAAGTGACCGAGTGGCGCAGTGTGGCCGAACACTGTCAATTGTTTATCGCTTTTGGCGGGCTGGCGCTGAAAAATGCGCAGGTCGCCTCCGGCGGCGCCGGCCATCATTCGCTAAAACCGGCGCTGGAAAGGCTGGTGGCGCGCCATATTCCGGTCATCAACATCAGCCCGATGCGCGATGACTGTCCGGCATTCGTCGATGCCGAATGGATCCCGATTCGCCCCAACACCGATGTGGCGCTGATGCTGGCGCTGGCTTACGAAATCCAGCGTTTGGCAGCGGAAGACCGGGATTTTCTGGCGCGACACTGCGTCGGCTATCCGCAACTGCGCGACTACCTCAACGGCCGCAGCGACGGCATCGCCAAAACGCCGGCGTGGGCCAGCGCTATTACCGGCATTCCGCAGGCGCGTATCGAGCGGCTGGCCCGCCAGTTGATCGGCGTGCGCAGTTTCATCACCTGTGCTTACTCGGTGCAACGCGCCCATCGCGGCGAGCAGCCCTACTGGATGATGATCGCGTTGTCCGCCATGCTGGGACAGGTGGGGCTACCGGGCGGCGGTTTCTCTTTCGGCCACGGCTCGATGAACAGCGTCGGTAACGAGCGTATGGCCGCGCCCGCGCCTACGTCGCCGTCGGCGCCGAACCCTGGGCAGGCCATTCCGGTGGCGCGTATCGCCGATATGCTGCTGCGCCCCGGCGAACCCTACACCTTCTGCGGCGAGACCCGTACTTATCCCGACATCCACTTGATCCACTGGGCTGGCGGAAACCCGTTCCATCATCACCAACAGCTCAACCGGCTGGTGGAGGGCTGGCGGCGACCAGATACCGTGGTGGTGCAGGATATCGTCTGGACAGCGGCGGCGCAGATGGCGGATATCGTCTTGCCCGCCACCACCTCGTTGGAACGCAACGATCTGGGCGGTTCTTCCCGCGATCGCTTCATTTTCGCCATGCATCAGGCGATTGCGCCGCAACATCAGGCGCGCAACGACTACGACATTTTCAGCGAGCTGGCGGAACGCCTCGGCTATGGCCGCGATTTCACGCAGGGGCGTGGTGAGCGCCAATGGCTGGAGACGCTGTATGATGATTGCCGTAAGCGTCAAGGTGCGGCGGGGGGAAACTGGCCGGATTTCGACGGCTTCTGGCAGCAGGGATACGTGGAGATCCCGATGGACGAGGCGCCATTCGTGTTCTTCGAGTCATTTCGGCAGGATCCGCAATCGCACCCATTACAAACGCCGAGCGGCAAAATCGAGCTGTTCAGCGATACCATCGCCGGGTATGGCTACACCGATTTCGCGCCGCACCCGCAATGGCAACCGCCGGTGGAATGGCTGGGCGCTCCGGGCGTGAGCGAATGGCCGCTGCACTTTATTTCCATCCAGCCCGCCGACCGGCTGCACAGCCAGTTGGGCAGTACGCCGCAGGTGGCGGCCAATAAAACCGCCGGGCACGAAACCCTCTACATGCACCCGCAGGACGCACAGACACGCGGTATTGCCGACGGCAGCCGGGTGGAGGTGCGCAATAACCGCGGCCGGATTTACGCCGGCGTGCAGATTACCGACGGCGTCGCGCCGGGCGTGGTGATCATGGCCACCGGCGCTTGGTTCAATCCTGGGTTTGGTCAGACGGAATGGCTCGAGGTCGAGCAATCCGGCAATGCCAACGTGTTGACGCGGGATATGGGCAGTTCGCCGCTGACGCAGGGGCCGAACGCCATGAGTTGTCTGGTGGAGGTTATTGCGGCCTGATGCGGCCTAACCAACCGCGCTGTACAGATACCGATCTGTACGATACTGATCTGTACAATACTGATCTGTAAAATAAAAAAACGCCGGGGAAACGCCTTTTTCTGGAGGCTTTTTCCCCGGCGTATCAGCAATACCTTCGCGCTAAAGCACGCGGCAGTATCCGATAGAACGAGCGGTTAGTGGGCGGCGTTTTTATCCTGACGGGACAATCGGTCGAGATAGCCCATAACGAACGCCGACAGCACAAACGTCAGATGGATAATCACATACCACATCAGCTTGTTATCCGGAACGTTTTTGGCATCCATAAAGACCCGCAGCAGATGGATGGAGGAAATGGCGACAATCGACGCCGCGACTTTGTTTTTCAGCGAACCGGAGTCGACTTTGCCCAACCAGTTGAGTTTTTCCTTGTCCTCACCGATATCCAGCGCCGACACAAAGTTCTCATAACCGGAGAACATCACCATCACCAGCAGGCCGCCGACCAGCGTCATATCCACCATCGAAAGCAGCATCAGGATCAGGTCGGACTCGGCGATGGAAAACACATTCGGCAATACCAGCCAGATCTCTTCAAAAAACTTGATCGCCAACGCTATCAAGCCCAGCGATAAACCAAGATAAACCGGCGCTAATACCCAGCGAGCCGCATACATCGTATTTTCAAGGAAACGTTCCATAACACTCACAAAACCTGGGGAGAAGGGCAGCATCATAGCGAAAAATGCTAATCGGGTGTTATCAATTTATAAAATTCGACATCACAATGATTTAAAAGAAAATAATCATAAAAATCACCGTTTTTACCTCCGGCTTTCGGTGCATTGACTGAGGCCGGCGCCGCCTCTCCGGCTCACTCACACCGTTACATCTCAACACGGGGTTCAGGCGCGAACCGGCACGCAATATTCCACCGCCATCAGCAGATTTCAGGTCGGTATCAAGAGACCAAGGGAGCACGGTGATTGGGCAATAATTGCTGTTCAATGCGAATACGCTCAACGCGCTAAACGGCAGAAGCAGGGGAAAAGCAGGAAGGAAAAACGTTCATCAGAAATATGCCCCGTTACCGGGGCATATCCATAGAGACTGTCATCGCTGGCATCAGATAGGATTCACGTTCCCTGTATTTTCACACAACCGGAAATACAAGCATCCTTTCTTGGGCTCCCTGGTGTTAGGGGATGACAGTGCTCCGTTAATCAAAATGAAGAAAAACCGCGCCTGCCGTGAAGCATCCGCCTTTCAGTGCACGGCTGGGCATTCCGTTTCGGGGTGCTTTTCTGTCGGTTTTCAAGCCCCGGAAAATGCCGGTACTTCCCGGTCAGGCGCAAAAAGAACGCTTTGTTTATTCATTATTAATGTGATGGGTTTGTATCAAAACTCATCACAGTGCCTAAACGGTATATCAACGCAAATGTTTAAGTCAACACATTAATATACATAAAATTTCATTTAGTGTTTCCTTTTAGAGATCCAAGTAACAGCCGTCATAAACAAATTAATAACACTTACCTTTTATTGATTGTTCACGCTTTTTTTACCTGAGGAAGGTGTTCGCCGCATCGCATAAATTCATACTTAAAAAGGTACATGACGCCAACATTTGCGCTTAAGATGGTCGCGTCTGGGAACGTGTCTTGAAAGGGATGAACATGAAAACATCAAATGCTCAGCGTAAAATTAATATCATTAAAAATATTGAATACCTGATGCGTACCCGGGGTGAAACCAAGGCGTCATTTTCCAACCGAACCGGCGTTACCCGCACAACAATCTATAAAATTCTGGATGGGCGAGTTAATCGGGTTCAACAGGCAACGATTAATCGCATTTCCGATTTTTTCGGCGTGTCCTGCGAAGAAATTGAAGATTATGATTTGGAAAGGGTTGAACAACTCAACAATACCCTGTCTTTTGAAGGCAATAAGAATCCGTCCGCGATCCCCATCATCCCCCAATCCGATCTGCTGTCGACGCTACGCTGCAAAATAGGCCAGTTGGCCGTGCAGTACCCGCTCACCTATTTCTTCGGCGAAGAGTCCAACATGGTGGCGGTCAAAATCGAATCCCCGATCGGAACCGGTTTTTCACCCGGCTCCGTCCTGGTTATCCGTCGCCCACCCGCGTTGGTGATGAATACGCCGATGCTGTGTTATTCCGAGAAGACAGGCTTTATCGTCGAGCATCCCGACCCGTTCTCTATGACCGACAGGAAAAGAACGACCGGATTCACCCTGCTCGGTTATATCATTGAGGAAAGGCTTTAAATGGATTCGAACAAGAAATTCAAACTGTTAGGGTTCAATCACAGCGGGGAGCTCTCCGCCAATGTCATGGTGTTGTCCACCGGCAAAACCATCAATATGAACCTCAAGGAACTGGTGGACAGCGAAATATCCGATGATCTCAGCCGGCATGAACTCAATGCGCTTTATAAAAAGCTCTATTCCGGCAAGGAGATCACCACGGCCTATGAAATCGCCGATCGCAACGAGCGCTCCTGGTATGCCTATTTACTGATCAGCGTGGCGCTAAGCGTCATCTATATTTTTTCCAACATCGCCGGCAGCAAGCCTATTTTCGTCCCCTGGCTGAATATGGTGGTTCCGACCGCGATATTTATCTATCCGCTGACCTTCATACTTGTCGATATTCTCAATGAATTCTATGGGTTACGTCTTGCCCGCCGCACCATTTTCATTGCGTTCTTCTCCAATCTGTTCTTTGTGCTCAGCCTGTGGTGCACCAGCCTTACCCCCAGCCTGCCGGAATGGGAATTCGGGAAAACCTATAACGGTATCGTCGAAAGCATCATGTCCGTGCTGGTCGCCTCCTCGTTGGCCTACCTGATTTCAGAAAACATCAATGCCTGGGTGCTGCATAAAATCAAGATCCTGACCAAGTCGCGCTACCTGTTCATTCGTGTGATCACCAGCACCGTCACCGCCTCGGCGGTCGACAGCGTTATCTTCTGCACCGTGGCGTTCTATAATGTGCTGAGCGTTGACGTCATCAAGGTGATGATTATGTCGCAACTGCTGATCAAAGTGGTCTACGCGGTGCTGGGCGTCGGCCCCATCTACGGTACACGGAGACTGTTCAGAACTTATATCAATGCCATACCAGCAAGGAACTGAGTGATATGCACATTACCGAAAACGACCACATTACCCATTTAGGCGTCCGCTCCAGCTACCCGGATCACTACGCGCCGGAACTGTTGGAGGCGCTGCCCCGTTCCCGCGGGCGCGATCTGATCGGGGTCGACGGCGCGTCGCTGCCGTTTTCCGGCTATGATCTCTGGACCGGTTTTGAACTGTCCTGGCTGAATCACAAAGGCAAACCGCTGGTGGGCATCGCCGAGTTCACCATTCCCGCCAGTTCCGAGAACCTGATTGAATCCAAATCCTTCAAGCTGTATCTGAACAGCTTCAACCAGACCCGGTTTCGTGATGCAGGTGAAGTGCACGCCACACTGATCAAGGATCTGTCCGCCGCCGCTAACGGTGATGTCGGCGTTACGCTCTATCCCGGCCTGGCAGGCTACCCCGCTGGAACCGATGCCCTGCCCGGCATCAACATCGACGAGTTGGATATCGACGTTAACAACTACGATTTCAACCCGGACTACCTGCAACATGCCATTGCCGAAAAGGCGCCGCTTGTCGCGGAAACGTTGTGTTCAAACCTGCTGAAATCAAACTGTCTGGTGACTCACCAGCCGGACTGGGGCAGCGTGCTGATCCGCTACGAAGGGCGTCAGATCGATCGTGAAGCGCTGTTGCGTTATCTCATCTCGTTCCGCCAGCACAACGAGTTCCACGAGCAGTGCGTCGAGCGCATCTTCAGCGACATCAAATGTTACTGCCAGCCGGAAAAACTCTCCGTTTTCGCCCGTTATACCCGCCGCGGCGGGTTGGATATCAATCCGTTCCGCAGTGATTTCGAAACCACGGCCGCCGTGGGCCGGCTGGTGCGTCAGTAATCCAGTCATCCGAATCCATTCAGTCATCAGCGCCAGGTTCAGCGCTGATGACGGGCAAGTGCGTTTTGAGCCAGCCGATAAACGCGGTAATACGCGCCGGAACATGACGACGATGTTGATAAACCGCATACACATCTGCACCGGGGATCGTATATTCCGTCAATAACCCGACCAGTTCCCCTCGCGCCAGCCAGGGGCTGACATCCCAGTGGGAACGCAGAATAATGCCGTGCCCATCTCGCGCATAGCGCATGATCACCTCACCATCGTTGCTGGAAAGATTGCCGAACGCCCGGTGGGTATATTCCTGACCATCGCGATAAAACCGCCACAGACCATAATCGCTCTCATATTGTCTCAATATCAGGCAGTTATGATTGGCCAGATCCGTCACATTGAGGGGAATGCCCGCCCGCGCCAAATAGGCCGGCGCCGCGCAGAGTACCCGCGGATTTTTCATCAAACGGTGGGCCACCAGCCGTGAATCCGGCGGCTCGCCGAACCGGATATCAATATCCACGGCGCTGTCCGGCATATTGAGCGGCTGGCTGGTCAGTTGTAGCTGGATATCCAGATCAGGATGTTGCAACGAAAAGGAGGAGATCAACGGGGCAATATAGCGTCGGCCGAATCCAAAGGATGCATTGATCGTTAGCCGACCGCGCAGTGCCAACTGGTTGCGCCGCACCACACCTTCCAGCGCCTCAATCTCATTCAGGATGGGCAACGCGCCTGCCGCATATAACTGACCTTCCGACGTCAGATCCAACCGTCGGGTGGTACGCCGGATCAACTGCACGCCCAACCGTTGTTCCAACTGGGTCAGGCGTTTGCTCACTGCCGGCAGCGAAAGCCCCTGTTCGCGCGCAACAGCGGTCAGGCTGCCCAATGCGGCGATACGGCTGAAAAACAGCAAGTCGTCGGTTGCGCTCATCGATTATTCTCTTTTATTCAATAATGGATTAACGAAAAGCCAAATTGTTCACAAGGAATAGAGTAAATACACTCTCGATTAACCCAGTGCAACCCGACAAGGAACTACCATGTCTCAATCGACGTACAGAATTGCGGTTATTCCCGGCGACGGAATTGGTAAGGAAGTGATGCCGGAAGGCGTGCGCGTCATGAACCGGGCCGCCGACCTGTTTGGCTTTGACCTCCAGTGGGAGTGGTTCGATTTCGCCAGCGCCGACTATTACCTCAAGCACGGAAAAATGATGCCGGACAACTGGTTTTCCCTGCTGAAAGGCTTTGACGCCCTCTACTTCGGCGCGGTGGGCTGGCCGGAAGTCGTGCCGGATCACATCTCACTATGGCAATCGCTGCTGCTGTTCCGCCGCGAGTTCGATCAATACGTCAACCTGCGCCCCTGCCGCCTGATGCCCGGCGTCAAAGCGCCGCTGGCCGGACGCCAACCCGGCGATATCGATTTTTACATCGTGCGGGAAAACACCGAGGGGGAATACTCCAGCGTAGGCGGCACCATGTTTGCGGGTACCGACCGGGAAGTTGTGATTCAGGAAACGGTCATGACCCGGGTCGGCGTCGACCGGATCCTGAAATTTGCTTACGACCTGGCGATGCGACGTCCGAAGAAACACTTAACGTCAGCAACCAAATCCAACGGCATCGCCATTACCATGCCTTATTGGGACAGCCGCGTCGCAGAAATGGGCAAACAATACCCGGCGGTAAAAGTCGACAAGTATCACATCGATATCCTGACCGCCAATTTTGTGCTGCACCCTGATTGGTTTGACGTGGTCGTCGCCAGCAACCTGTTCGGCGACATTCTTTCCGATCTCGGCCCGGCCTGTACCGGCACCATCGGCATCGCGCCGTCCGCCAATATCAACCCCGATCGCACCTTCCCCAGCCTGTTCGAACCGGTACACGGCTCCGCGCCGGATATCGCCGGGAAAGGCATCGCCAACCCGATCGGCCAGATCTGGTGCGGCGCCATGATGCTGGAGCACCTCGGCCATGACGACGCCGGTGCCGCCGTACTCAGAGCCATTGAAACCGTGCTGGCCAACGGGCCGGAACATGCGCCGCTCACGCGGGATCTGGGAGGGAAAGGCAATACCGAGTCGCTGGGTAAAGCGGTTGCCGCTGCGCTGACTCGTTGAGGGTTATCAAGAAACAACAAAAAAGGCCGCAGTATCACTGGCGGCCTTTTCTTCTTTTCAGCAATCTCTTCCGCTGAAGCAATTAATGCATGGCTCCCGGCGGGATGTCTTTATATGCATTGATATAAGCACGGAAGATTTTTTTCAGTAACTTACGCACGGTGTTCACCTTGACTGTGTGGGAAATGTAAAACATCTGGTAAAAGATTGTACGTTTTGTTGAATCGCAGCACAACCTTTTTGTGACCCAAATCACAAAATAATCGCATCTGCGCCAGAACCTGTTTCTTGGAGGGACGAGGGGATGCGCTAACGTCGCCAACCGAAAAAGCATGAAGAATCAGAATCCAGTTATGCTTTGATATATAAAATTATTTCTCGCCCCGAACAAAAACAGCCATACTGAGGGGTGACTAATACTTAGCTGACTAAACAACTACCTGCTCTATGGAAACCTGGAAACTCAACCTCTACTCTGCCTGGCTGGGATGCTTTCTCACTGGGATGGGTATGAGTCAGATCTTGCCGTTCCTGCCGCTGTATATCGAACATCTGGGCGTACAGGATCACGCCGCGCTGAATCTCTGGTCTGGGCTCATTTTCAGTTCCGCCTTTATGGTTTCCGCACTGGTCGCGCCGATATGGGGCAAACTGGCGGATCGCAAAGGGCGCAAGCTGATGCTGCTGCGCGCCGCACTGGGCATGTCGTTGATCATGGCGCTGCAAGGCCTGGCCACCAACGTCTGGCAGCTGTTTTTACTGCGCGCGCTCATGGGGCTGACGTCCGGTTATATCCCCAACGCGATGGCGTTGATCGCCTCGCAGGTGCCGAGAAGCCGCAGCGGCTGGGCGCTGGGAACGCTTTCCACCGGGCAGGTGGCAGGCGTGCTGCTCGGACCGTTACTGGGAGGATTTCTGGCGGATCACATCGGTCTGCGCATGGTCTTCTTTATCACTTCCGGCATGTTGTTCGCCTGCTTTCTTGTCACCCGCTTCGCCATCAAGGAAAACATACTGCCCACCAGCAAAAAAGATCAGTTAAGCGGCAAAGAAGTCATGGCGGCGCTGCCTTATCCTTTCATTATCATCAGCCTGTGCCTGACAACCCTGATGATCCAGGCGGCCAATGGATCCATCAACCCGATTCTGGCGCTGTTCGTCCGCGAGATCACGCCGGATACCAACAACATCGCCTTTATCAGCGGCATCATTGCGGCGGTGCCCGGTATCTCGGCGCTACTTTCCGCGCCGCGCCTCGGCAGGCTGGGGGATCGTATCGGTTCACAGCGGGTGCTGATCGTGGCGCTGTTCCTGTGCGCGCTGTTGTTCTTCCTGATGTCCGCCGTACAGAGTTCGGTTCAACTTGGCGTGCTGCGTTTCGCACTCGGGTTTGCCGATGGCGCACTGATGCCTGCGGTACAAGCCTTGCTGGTGAAATACAGCAGCCAGCAGGTAACGGGGCGCGTATTCGGTTACAACCAGTCCTGCATGTATCTTGGCAACGTGTTTGGCCCGCTGCTCGGCTCCGGCATTTCCGCCACGCTGGGCTATCGCTGGGTATTCCTGGTGACGGCATTGCTGGTGCTGATCAACGCCATCCAGCTGATGACCAGCTTCGCCAAGCTGCCGAAAAAAACGCCGACGACATAGTCCGGGCCGGTTAGCAGAAGCAACGCCCGGCCCGCCAGCCTGTTGGTTGGCGCAACGGTAGCGGTGCCGTCGCGCCAGGCTCTTATCGGTGGTTGCTACTGGTTTCGTCTCGGATTATTCATCCGCCTTTCATGTTTCTGTCATCACCGTCGCCAAAGATGTCGCCTGTGCAAACGTATGCACTCCCGATAAAAGGCGCACACCATGTTTGGCAAAAGCTCACTAACAAAGAATATTTTCACCAAGAGAACCCTTTCCCGCCTGCTGCTCGCCACCGGTTTGGTATGCAGCCTGGCAACCCAGGCGGCGGATCTGGTTATCGCCGGACGCGATGACATCTACGGCAAAGCGCTCGACAGCACGCTTGCCCGCTTTCAGCGCCAGCATCCCGATAAACAGATCGAGCTGTTGAAACTGCCCTACGCCAATCTGTATGAAAAACTGGTGATTTCCCTGCGGGAGAACGCTTCCGCCTACGACTTAATGCTGATGGACGACAGTTGGAGCCCGGAATTTGCCGGCAACGGCTGGCTGCAACCGCTGCCGGAAAGCCTGCAAAACAAGGACTTCATCCCGGCGGTGTTGAACGTCTCCCGCGTGCCGGAAAACGGCGGCCCGGCTTACAGCCTGCCGGTGGTCGGCAACGTGGCGATGTTTGCCTACCGTCAGGATCTGTTCGACAAGCACCAACTTAAAGCGCCCGCCAGTTGGGATGCGGTGCTGAACGACGCCAAAACGCTGCAACAACATGAACCCGGCATTGCCGGCGTGGTCTTTCGCGGCATGAAGGGCAACCCGGTCGTCTCCGGCTTCATGCCGATGCTGTGGGCCTATGGCGGCGACGTGATAAAAGACGGCAAGGCGACCCTGGATACTCCGCAGGCGCTACAGGCGCTCAATACCCTGAAAGCGTTGAAGGCATTCGCGCCGACCGGTGTCGATGTCTACAACGCCGCCGATGTCCGCCAGGCGATGGAACAGGGCAAAGCGGCGATGGCTATCGAGGTTTGGCCGGCCTGGGCCGCCACGCTGGATGACGCCACCAAATCCAACGTCGTCGGCAAGATGACGTTGCAACCCGCGCCCGGCCAGGCCGTCGGCCCATCGCCGATGCTCGGCATCTGGCAGATGGCTATCGCCAAAAACAGCCCGCATAGCGAACTGGCGCAACAATTCCTGAGCTACCTCACCAGCGCCGAAAACCAGAAAGCGCTGGCGCTGGAGTTGGGCCTGCCGCCGACGCGCCGCAGCGTCTATCAGGATGCACAGGTGGTGCAGAAGTACCGCTGGTACCCGGCGCAACTGGCCGCGCTGGAAGCAGGCAAGGCACGTCCGCGCATCCGCAACTGGCAGGAAGTGGAAAGCATCCTCGGCGACTATCTGCAACTGGCGCTGATGGATCAAATGCCCGCGCAAATGGCGTTGCAGCAGGCCAACCAGAAGATCGCTCAGGTATTGAAATAATAGACGCTGGCATAACCCGCACTGAAATCACCGCTGCCGGGCGGGTTGCCTCCCGCCCGCTCAAGGAATTCCCATGCATTTCGACGCCCGCTGGCAACGCTGGCTGCTGCTGATGCCCGCCGCCGCGCTGTTGCTTCTGCTGACCCTCTACCCTATCGGTCAGATGCTGTTTTACTCCTTCAACCAGGTGAACTACGCCGCCGGCAGCCATGTCTGGATCGGTCTGGACAACTACCGCCAGTTGTTCGCCGACTGGTTTTTCACCACCAGCCTGAAAAACACGTTGTTGTTCTCGCTCGGCAGTTCGCTATTACAGGTATTGCTTGGCGTACTGCTGGCGCTACTGCTGTATCGCCATTTCCCCGGTCGTCAATGGGTGCTGAGCCTGTTGATCTACCCGATGATGATCTCCACGCTGGTGTGCTCGGCCATCTGGCGCGTCTGGTTTCATTACGACTTCGGCCTGCTCAACAACTGCCTGACCGCATTGGGATTGATGCCGCAACAATGGCTCTCCAGCCCGCGGCTGGCGCTGCCGTCCTTGATGCTGGTGGATATCTGGCAGTGGACGCCGATGGCCGCGCTGATCATTCTTGCCGGCCTGCAGGCGATCCCCAAAGAGGTGCTGGAAGCGGCGCAAAGCGACGGCGCCAATGGCTGGAAGCGCCTGTGGTACGTCACATTTGCCGTTGATCCGCCAGCCGATCATGTTGGCGCTGCTTTTACGCTCCATCGACACCTTCAAACTGTTCGACAAGGTCTATGCCCTGACCGGCGGCGGCCCCGGCTACGCCACCGAAACCTTGTCGCTCTACATCTACCAGCAGGGATTCAAATTCTTCAATCTTGGGCTCGCCAGCGCCGGCGCGGTGGTCATGCTGCTGGTGGCGGGCGCCATGAGCCTGATCTACGCCTGGCAACTGCTCAGCAAGGAGAAAGCCGCATGAAACTGCCGCTCTGGTTGTCCTGGCTGCGCGCCGCCGCACTCGCTCTAGCATTGTTGTTTTTTACGCTGCCGATTCTGTGGATGCTGGCCGCCGCCTTCAAATCCGGCGCTGAATTCTCCAGCCTGGCGAGCCCGTTCTGGCCGCAGCAGTGGACGCTCGACGCCCTGCGCAACCTGTTGGCGAACGGCGCCTTAGCCCGGCTGCGCAATACATTGCTGGTGGCCGCCGGTGCAACGGCGCTATCGCTGTTAACGGGCTTTCTCGCCGCCTATACGCTGGCGCGCCACCGCTTTCCCGCCCGGCTGGACGTTTTTTTCCTGCTGCTGGTGTTGCTGGTCAAGATGATGCCGCCGATGGTGGTGGCCATCCCGCTTTACTCGTTGCTCAAAGCGCTGCATCTGCTCAACAGCCTGGCCGGGCTGATGCTGGCGTATCAGGTCTATACCCTGCCGTTCTGCATCTGGATGTTGCTGAGTTTTGTGCGCGATATGCCGCTCGCGCTGGAAGAGGCGGCGGCGATGGACGGCGCTCGCCTGTGGCAACGCCTGCGTTATGTCGTGCTGCCGGTCTGCGCTCCCGGCCTGGTGGCGACGGCGATCTTTACGCTGATCGTCGCCTGGAACGAATTCCTGTTCGCCCTGCTGTATCTGCAAACCCCGCAGCAGTTCACGCTGCCGCTGTTCATCGCCAACTTTATGACCGAAAACCAGACCTACTGGGGCGAGCTGATGGGGATCGGGCTGCTGTCGTCGCTGCCGGTGCTGCTGGTGGCGGGATACATTCAACGTTATTTGCTGCGCGGCTTTGCCGCCGGCCAGAAATAGGACTCGCCAATGAGTGAATTACGCCTGAATCAGATCGCCAAACAGTTTGGCAAGCAGCCGGTACTGCATGGCATCGATCTGCATATTCGCCCCGGCGAACTGGTGGTCTTCGTCGGCCCGTCGGGTTGTGGAAAATCCACGTTGCTGCGCACCATCGCCGGGCTGGAGCAACAGGACAGCGGCCAGATTCTGCTGGATGGCCGGGATATTTCCCGCCAGCCGCCGGGCGCCCGAGAAATGGCGATGGTGTTCCAGTCCTACGCGCTTTATCCACATATGACCGTGGCGGACAACATGGGCTTCGCCCTCAAGATGGCGGGCATGCCGCGTCAGAGCATCGACGAAAAGGTGCGCCAGGTGGCCGAGATGCTGCAACTCACGCCATTGCTGCAACGCAAACCGGCAGCCTTATCCGGCGGACAGCGTCAGCGCGTGGCTATCGGCCGCGCCATCGTGCGTCAACCGCGCCTGTTCCTGTTTGATGAACCGCTGTCTAATCTGGATGCCAAACTGCGTACCCACACCCGTGTGCAAATCAAGGCGCTGCACCAGCAACTGGAGGCGACCATGATTTACGTCACCCACGATCAGGTGGAAGCCATGACGCTGGCTGATCGCATCGTGGTGTTGCGCGACGGCCGGATAGCCCAGGTCGGTACGCCGGAAGCGCTGTACCACCAGCCCGCCAATACCTTTGTGGCGGGGTTCATCGGTACGCCGGAAATGAACATCTTCCCGCTATCGCCGCAACAACCGGCGTTGCCGTGGTTACAGCACATTGCACGGGATCCCCGCGCCGCCACGCTCGGCGTAAGGCCGGATGCGTTCGAAATCAAACCGGGCGGAGGCGTCTTTCAGGTCGATCTGGTGGAAAACCTCGGCGCGCTGTATCACCTGCATGGTCATTTTATTCATCAGCCGGGCGTGACGGCGGTGGTGGAAAGCCGTCAACCCGCGCATACCGGCAGCCAACTGGCGTTACAGGTCGCGCCTGAGCGTTGTCATTGGTTCGATGCCGAGGGGATGCGTCTGCCCGATGTCCCCACCCCTCACCGTCAGACGCAGGAGCACTAAATGGAGCTGGATATTCTGGGCAGTGGCGAAGCCTACGACCGCCGCCGGGTCAATGCGGCGATTCGCGTGACGGAAGCGGGCTTTAGCCTGCTGATCGACTGCGGCCCCACGGTACCGCCGGCGCTGTGGCAACGGCGCTTAACCGCTGATGACATCGACGCCGTCTATTTTACCCACTGCCATCCCGACCACGCACTCGGCCTGACGACCTGGCTCAACTGGTGCGAGTCTTGCGGTCGTACCGCGCCGCTACGTATTATCGCGCCGCGTCGGCAACGGCCTCAGCTACAACAGTTGGCGGATTTCGCCTTCTGGCCAACGGCCAAACCGCTGTTCCCGATCGACTGGCTGGAGAGTGAAACGCTGACGCAGCTCGGCCCATGGCAATGCCGAACCGCCGCAACCCGGCATTCGGTTCCCAACCGCGCGTTATGGTTGCGGGGACGCCAGGGCAGCCTGTTCTATAGCGGAGACGGACAGTTGACGCCTGAAGCCGCGGCGCTGATGGCGCAGGCAGACCTGGCGCTGGTGGAGTGTTTTTCGCTGTCGGAGGATCCCAACCCGTACCACGGCAATTGGCCGCTGACGCAAACCTTGTCGCGTAAAGCGGGCGCGTTGCTGGGGTTGTACCACATCGAACAGTCGCAACGCGCCGCGTTCAAACCGGCAATCGCGACAGCACCTGACGTTTTCCTGGCGGAACAGGGCGATCGCGCGTACTGCCTTGTCGGGCAGTGGCACCGCCAACCGGGAAACTGGCATGAATAGAAAGCGCATCACGTCGATTGACGTCGCCCAATACGCCGGGGTGTCGACATCCGCCGTCTCCCGCACCTACTCCGCGCCGGGTAAAGTCAGCGCATCAACCCGTGCGCGGGTGCTGGCGGCGGCCGATGCCTTGGGCTACCGGCCTAATCAGCTCGCACGGGCGTTGGTCAATTCCGGCCGTCAAGGCTCCGGCATCGTGGCGGTGGTGATGGGTGAATTCGATAACCCATTCCAGCCCTGGATGTTCGGCCTGTTGACGCAGGCGCTGCAACAACAGGGGCGGGTGCCGATGCTGGTGCATGTCACCGAACAATGCGATATCCGCGCCCGGTTGCAGCAGGCGCTGTCGTGGCAGGTGGAGGCCGCCATTATTTCGGCGGGCAGCCTGTCGCAGGAGGCCACCGAACGTTGTCTGGAACTGGCGTTGCCGATGGTGCTGATGGGCCGGGAAGATAAACGGGAGACCGTCACGGCGGTGTTGTCCGACAACCGTATGGCGGGCGAACTGGCGGCGGAGTATTTAGGTACGCAGGGATTGACGCAGTTGGCCTACATCGGTGGCCGGCAAGACGGACAGGCGTCGCTGGAGCGGCTGGCGGGCTTTCGCTCCGGCCTGATTCAGCGTGGGCTGTCGGCGCCGGTGGTGATGGAAAACCGTGACTATGCCTACCACAGCGGTTATCAGGCGATGAGCCGGTTGCTGCGCGAACACCCGGACATCGAGGGCGTGTTTTGCGCTTGCGACGCGCTGGCCTTCGGCGCGCTGGATGCCCTACGTCTGAATGGCGGCCAGGTGTGCCAAGTGGTGGGATGCGACGATACCCCGCAGGCGGCATGGGAAGGCTATCGCCTGACCACGGTACGTCAACCGGTGGAACAGTTGGTCGCACAAACCATCCACCATCTAAAACAGGTGCTGGACGGCAACTCACCCACCGGAACAACAGTACGGATGACACCGACGCTGATCGTTCGTTAACGATGTGTAGCCACCGGGCGGTTTTTACTTCACGACGTTACCAGCAGCGGCCTGGATAGAGAAAATTGGCATAAAACAGCCGTTGGCTTTGGTACCGATGGAATAGCCGCAGTAGGATCAGGGGTGATTTTTGTGGTCAAACGAAGGAGGCTTACGATGTACACAGCGTATGACAGGTACAGAAATCCACTCGATGCCGGCTGCCAGGTCATGCAGAACGGTTCACGGCGGGTGGGCACTATTGCGGCCATCCACGCCGACAACCTCACGCGCGATCAGGTGCGTCTGACGAAATGCGTCGAACTGAAAGGCGTTGAGGGCTACTTTGCGCCGGAAGAACTGATGCGGCTGGGGCGTAACCAGGACGAGCCTCGCAGCCATGCGTGACCCCGCCTGATTTCATCTTTCTCCCTGCCATCGGGCGAGAATCCGTCGCCCGATGACTACTTCGTCGGAGAGTGCTGCTCCATAAACTCCAGAAAACGCCGCACCATCGGGATGCCGGCGCTGCGCTTCAAATAGCTGACGGCAAAAGTACGCTTAATCGGCACGCTCACCGGCCGGATTTCAATGTCATGACCTTTCAGGCTCGATGCGACGGAAGCGCAGAGAAACACCACGCAGGCATGGTGCATCACCTGATCCATGATGATATCGAGGTTACTGCACTCCCGGTAACAGGTATTCCCAAACCCTTCGCGGGCGAACACCGACGAGACGACTGCATACTCCCCCGTCCCCTTCTGCGGTACCATCGGCCGTTCCGCCGCTAGTTGACTGAGAGACAACACCGGGTTCGCCGCCAATGGATGCCCGCTCGCCATCACGACCACCAAATCGTCTTCCAGAAAGACGGAATGATTAAACAGCGGATCCTGGAGATATTCTTCAAACGGGGTGGAAAGCGAAACATGAATTTCCGATGTGCGTACCTTTTCCAGCAGATCACTGCTAACACCATCGATAAAGGCAAGCTCGATATTGGGGTAATGACGCTGGAACTGGGTCAGCAGATCGTAATATTTCAGGCGATTGAACACCGGGATCACGCCCACCAACAGCGTGCCATCGGAGCTTTCCTCATACGACTGCGCGAATTGTTCAACCTCATAATACTCCCTGATGAGCGGGTTGATTTTTTCATCAAAGGCTTCGCCAAAGGCCGTCAGGGAGAATTGTCGGGTCGTGCGATTAATCAGTTTATTATTCAACTCCTGTTCAAGCCTGGATATTTCCTGCGAAAGGAACGCCTGAGAGATATTGAGAGATTGAGCCGCTCGGGTGAAACTCCCATGTCTCACCAGCTCATGATAATAAAGAATACGTTTTATACTTATCATAGATATTTATTTATAGCATTAATGAATAGTAATTATATTAAAAAGCAAAAATTCTGTTGTGAGTTTAAGCACATTTGTATTCTTTTTCCCCATGATAAACATAACACTTCATTGGCGATGAATTCATAGGAAAATAGTTTCCTCAACAATAAACCTATTTTTAGCGACAATGTAATTCATCGGTTAATAAAATAACGAAACTGTTAATAACATTTACCCAAATAACCATAATACGAAGGATCCTTGCATGAATCATCCTACCTTCAAGGCCATACTACTGTCTTCTGTTTTTACCGTCGGTACCGGGCTGGCTTATGCCCAAACGACGGACAATACCCACGAGTTATCGTTTACCCCGCGTCTGCCGGTGGTCAAGCTGATTTCCGACGTCGTCTACTCTCAGGTGCCGATGCGCGGTTATGCCAACGTGGCGCTGAAAATGGACATCCTGCAACCGGAAGCCAAAGCGCCGCAGCCGGCGGTGATCTTCATTACCGGCGGCGGCTTTATCAATGCCAACAAAGACAACTACATTCAGCAGCGCGTGCAACTGGCGGAGGCGGGTTATGTGGTCGCCAGCATGGAATATCGCGTCGCGCCGACGGTCGTGTTCCCGGCGCCGCTGGAAGATGTGAAATCCGCCATTCGTTTTCTGCGCGCCAACGCCGGTAAATTCGGCATCGACGCCAGCCACATCGCGGTTTTCGGCGCGTCCGCCGGCGGCTACCTGTCGGCGTTTGCCGGCGCCACCAACGGTGACAAACAGTTCGATAAAGGAGAAAACCTTAATCAGAACAGTGAAGTACAAGCAGTCATCGATTTTTACGGCCTGTCAGACCTGACGCGGGTGGGCGAAGGCTTCCCGGACAATGTGGTGCAGAAACACGCTTCCGCCTCATCGACCGAAGCTATCTGGGTCAATGGGACGTCGGTCTTCAATGAAGGCGGCCCCATCACCCGCTTCCCGGAAAAGGCCGCGGCGGCCAACCCCATCAACTACATCAGTAAAGCGACGCCGCCATACCTGATCATGCACGGCACCGCCGATACCGTCGTGTCGCCCCACCAGACCGAACGTCTGCATCAGGCGCTGCGCGAGAAAGGGATCGAAAGCAGTTACTATCGGGTAAAAGGCGCCGAACACGGTGGGATTTACTGGCTGCAACCGGAAGTCATGCAAACGACGATCGCCTTTCTGAATCGCCATTTGAAACACTAATCGGCACGTTTTTTCGGGTTGCGTCGATCTGCGCGCAACCCGACAGTCATGATTGCTATCATTGCGATAACAAAAAAACAGCATCTCCCGGCTTAATCCGATTTTTATTTATATTTTCCCGCAGGGAAATTGAGATAAGTCATAACTCATTATTTTAATATTTATGTGATCTTGCCGCTGCATCAAAACAACGACGTTAACCCGCCACGATTATTTACACCAAGATGTCACATTTTATTATTCAGAAACATTCATTATATGATCGAAAACAATTATCGTTTTTTGCAATTATTTTTATCCGGAATTACAAAAAATTAAATGTGACTTAAAACACATATTATCGACACCGCCACATGTTCCAATAAACCCAATTAACGCACCCTATTAAAATAATTATTTATTCCGGAAGAATGTGACATTTCAACCAAGCTATTTTCACACCAATAAAATAATTGGCTGTCTCCTACAGATTCGTTATACGTGCTTTTAACTCGTTTCGATTGCGTTTTATTCGTGGCGCATTAACGGCACAAATATTCAGAGATACTGCTTAAAGCTACATTATTATCTGGAAGGTTATTTTATGGAGAATTATACCCGCCGCCGTTTTATTGCCATTATGGGCAGTGCGATGATGGTTTCCGGCAACAGCCCCCTGGCCGTGGCGGATCCCACCGCACCGGTGACACCCGAAGCCCCGACCGGCCCGCGCCCCGTCAGGTACGGCATGTTGCATAATGAATTGCGCTGTATCGGTTGCAAGGCTTGCGTGACGGCCTGCAAAAAAACCAATCAGGTTCCCGATGGCGTCACCCGGCTGGAAATTCTGCAAACGGTGGATATCCCCGCCACCGACAACAGCAAGCCCATCAAACAGTTTTTCCGCAAATCCTGCCAGCATTGCGATAACCCGCCCTGCGTTTCGGTCTGCCCGACCGGCGCCTCATTTAAGGATGCGTTGACCGGCATTGTAGACGTTAATGATAAGCGCTGCGTCGGCTGCCGCTATTGCATCGCCGCCTGTCCTTACCATGTGCGCTTCATCAACCCGGTCACGAACACCGCCGACAAATGCAATTTTTGCCGGGAAACCAATCTGGCCGCCGGAAAAAGACCGGCCTGCGTGGAAATCTGCCCGACCAAGGCGCTGGTATTCGGCGATCTCAACGACCCGGAAAGCGACATCTCAAAGATGATCAAGAGCAACCCTATCTATCGCTCCAAAGTCTATCTGGGCACTGGCCCGAACCTGTATCGCATCCCCGGTAAATACGGAGACACCGAACATGCATAACGCCTTCCATTTCAGTTCCCTGGTCTGGGACTGGCCGATTGCCGTCTACTTGCTGCTGGTGGGGATCTCATCCGGCATGCTGGTGCTGACGCTGCTGTTCCGTCGCTATCTGCCCGCGGAGAACCAGCACGCCAACCCGTTGATTGCCGCCACGGCGATCATCGCGCCGCTGTCGGTGGTCGTCGGGCTGGTGATCCTGATATTCCACCTCGCCCGCCCCGTCACCTTCTGGTACCTGATGGTCTTCTATAACCCCGGTTCCATTATGTCGTTGGGAGTGATGCTGTTTCAGGTGTACATGCTGGTGCTGTTCCTGTGGCTGGCCAGTCTGTACCAACAACCGCTGCTGGCCTGGAGCGCTCGCCATCTGCCGGGCGCCCTGCACGGTTTGCTGAACGGCGTCATTACGCGAGTGACCCGCGGCATGCGGCCGGTGGAAAATCTGCTGCTGGTGCTGGCGTTGCTGCTCGGCTGTTATACCGGTTTCCTGCTCTCGGCGTTGAAATCCTTTCCGCTACTGAATAACCCGGTGTTGCCGGTGCTGTTTTTGGTCTCCGGCGTCACCTCCGGGGTCGCGGTGCTGATGATGGTCGGCACATCGGCGCGTTGCCGCCGCGCCTGCCCGCAAACGTTGCACCTACTGCATGCGCTGGAAAAACCGATCGCGCTGATCGAACTGTTCCTGCTGTTCGCTTTCTTCATCGGTTTGCTGCTGGGCGGCGGCCAGAAGACGGTAGCGGCGCAGGTGGCGCTGAGCGGCTTCTGGGGCGGCGTGTTCTGGATCGGGATTATCGGCATCGGCATGCTGGCGCCATTGGCGGCGGGCAGCCTGCCGGCACGACGTCGTAGTAGTCCGCACCTGCCGCGGATTGCCGCCGGCCTGACGTTGCTGGGCGTGTTCCTGTTGCGCCTGTTCGTACTGTACGCCGGGCAGATGACGGTGGCCTGACCATGAACGGCTCCCGTGCACTTTTCTGGCTGGCATCCACTGCATTTTTCATGCAGTCGCTGGATACCACCATGCTGTATGTCGCCGTGCCGGCAATGGCGCGATCGCTGCATCAGCCGGTGCTGCACATGGAGCCGATCGTGTTGGCCTACATCATCACCGTCGTGGCTTTTACGCCCATCAACAGTTGGCTGAGCCAGCACCTGGGGGAGCGCCGCACCTGTCTGGCTGCGTTAACGCTCTTTACCGGCGGCGCATTGCTGTGCTTTCACGCCGCCTCCGCCTTCCATCTTGGGCTGGGGCGCTTTATTCAGGGAACCGGCGGCGCGTTGCTGCTGCCGGTGATCCGCACGCAGGTGCTGAGATATACCCCTGCCGATGCCAGGTTGTCGTTTCTCAACCGCATGACCCTGCTCGGTATGTTCGGCACGTTGACCGGCCCGCTGCTGGGCAGCCTGCTGACCGACTGGCTGTCGTGGCGCGCTATCTTCATCGCCCCTGTCCCGCTGGCGCTGCTGTGTTTGTGGCTGGCGTGGCGCACGCTGCCGGCGGACGTCGGCGGCGCCGAACGCCGGATTGCGATACGCAGCCTGCTGCCGCTGGTCGGCATCCTGCTGACGCTGACTCTGTTGCTGGTGGCGGCGCCGCGACACCTGTTGTCAATGCCGGTTATCGCGCTGCTGGGGCTGGCCGGCATTCTTTGCACCCTGTTCTATCTGCGCAGCGATCTGCCGGGGCGCGAAGCCCTGCTGCCGGTGTCCCTGTTCGGCATCCGCTCGTTTTACGTCGGCGTCTGGGGCGGCGTGCTCACCCGGCTGTTGCTGGCCTCGCTGCCGGTAGTGATGTCGCTGGTGATCCAGACCTCGCTGGGCCTGCCGCCTGCCACCGCCGGGCTCATCATGCTGATGTTTTCTGCCGGCGCGTTGACGGCCAAGCTGATGTTCGAGCCGCTAATCCGGTGGCTGGGATACCGCAACCTATTGATTTACTGCACATTACTGGCTTCATTACTGGTTCTGACCCTCGGTATCGCCATCCAGCAGCGTTGGCTGCCGATGATTGGCGGCTGTGCCGTCGGCATCGGTGTGCTGACCGCGTTGCTGCACTCGGCGGAAAGTACGCTGGCTTGCAGCCATCTGAACCACGATACCTACAACAGCGGCAACAACATCATGATTCTCAGCCAGTTGATCGCCGTCATGCTCAGTATGGCGCTGACCTTTCCGGCGCTACGCCTGTTTTCCCGGCTGGAACCCGTACTGAATATCAACCATTTCAGCCTGCTGTTGCTGCTGCCTGGCATGGGATTACCGCTGAGTTGTCTGTTGTTTCGCCACCTCAGCCACGAAGAAGGGAAAACGCTGTTGTCGCCCTAGCCAGTGCGTTTTCCCGTTTGTTGATGATGTCCACTAAACAGAGTGAATGCGCGTTATGAAGAAAAGTTCCATGAAATTATTGGGTTGCCTGTTGCTGATCGCCGGTGCGGCAGTCGCGGAAGACGCTGGCCAGTTCAAAGCCGGCACCTACTCGGCCACCGGACAAGGCATCGGCGGCGACGTGACGGTTACTCTGGAAATCGACGCGAAAGGCGTTGTGCAGAAGGCCACGATCAATGCGCCTGACGAAACCCCCGAAGTGGGAGGCGAAGCCGCCAAAGAGCTGGCGAAAACCATGACGGAGAAGAAGACCATCAACGTCGATGGCGTCTCCGGCGCCACCATGACCAGCGGCGCGGTGCATGAGGCTTCCCAGGCAGCCTACGCACAAGCCAAAGCGCAATAAATACCGGGCGACGCGCCGGTCTTCGGGGCGTCATTCCACGCATAAAATAAAAGGAAAATAATATGGTTCAATACCGAAAAAAACTCCTTGCGGCTCTGTGCCTTTCCGTTCTGGGAATCACGTCCGCCCAGGCCGCAGGGCAAGCCGAATCTGCGGCTGAGCCGGCGAAAAACGCCGAGGCGGCCAAACCGGTCGACATCCCTAAAAGCGCTGATGTCGTCATTATCGGCGCGGGTGCCGCCGGCACCGCTGCAACCATGGCGGCCGCAGAGAAAGGCGCCAGCGTCGTGCTGTTGGAAAAACAGCCCGCCGTCGGGGGCACCGGCAATTTCGCGGAAGGTATCTTCGCCGCCAACAGTTCGATGCAGAAACGCCAGGGGATCGTGGTTACGCCCGATATGGCGTTCAAGACCATCATGGAATACAGCCACTGGATGGCCAACCCTTATGTGGTGCGCACCTTCGTGAACCGCTCCGCCGATACCATCGAGTGGGTGAAATCCAAAGGCATTAAATTTGAATACATCGGCCCCGGCGGGCCGGGCGGGATGCTGACTTGGCACGTTATCGACGGCCCCGGCCACGGCCGCCACCTGATCAAGACGTTCCATGAACAGTTCAAAAACATGAAGGTCACTACGCTGGTAAAAACCGCGGGTAAAGACCTGGTGATGAAGGACGGCAAAATTACCGGCGTCATCGCGGAAGGCAGTGACGGCAAACCGTTCCAGATCGATACCAAAGCGGTGATTATCGCCACCGGCGGCTATGCCAATAACAAAGAGATGTTGCAGAAATACGTTGCGGTACCGGACACCATTATGGTGGGCAACGTCGGTAAAGACGGCGACGGCATCAAAATGTCGTGGAAAGCCGGCGCCAAGGAAGAAGGTATGGGCGTCGTACAGGCTTATCGCCCCGGCCTGCCGGACTACGCGCCCAACTCCCAGATGCTGGCCGCCGCTCGTCAGCCTTATCTGTGGGTAGACAAGACCGGCCGCCGCTTCACCGATGAATCCATCGTCATTATTTGGCCGCACGCCGGTAACGCGCTGTCCCAAGCCGGCGGCGTGATGTACTCGGTCTTTGACGATGAAACCCGTAAACATGTGGTCAACGACGGTATCGACGTACCGATCGGCGAATGGGTTATCGCCAATACCAAACTGGTGAAATTTGACGACGAGTTCGCCAAAGAAAGCCAGAAAAACCGCGGCTTTGTTTTCAAAGCCAACACCATTGACGATCTGGCCAAACAGATGGGGGTTGACCCGGCCGTGCTGAAACGCACCGTTGAGGACAACAACCGCTATGCCGCCCAGAAACGCGATGAAATCTTCAATAAGAGCATGGACTATTTGCGCCCGGTTAAAACAGGCCCGTTCTATGCCGTGAAGATGATGCCGGCGGCGCTCGGTACGCTCGGCGGCGTGAAGATCAATGAGAAAATGGAAGCGGTCAGCCCGAATGGCAACCCGGTTCCCGGCCTGTACGTTACCGGCAACGATGCCGCCGGTATGTACGGCGATACCTACGACCTGCTGCTGGGCGGCGGTACCTTCGGCTTTGCGCTCAATTCAGGCCGCATGGCAGGGGAAAACGCCCTCGATTACATCCATTTCACCAAGAAGTAACGGCCTGCCGTCCCCCGCCCGCCGGGGGACGTTTTACACCTTGCGAAACGTTAGGTTGAAGCGGACGTCATCCGACATACCGGTCGGCAGCGGCCCGCGTTTCAACGGCAAAATCGCGTGATAACAAAGACGCGCCGGGCCACCCCACACCACCACATCGCCGTGGGACAGCACCTTACGCTGGCAGGGTTCGCTGCGCGTCAGCCCGCCAAACAGGAATACGGCGCTCAACCCCAGCGAAACGGAAACGATGGGCTGGGTCAGATCCTGCTCGTCCTTATCCTGATGCAACGACAACTTTGAGCCCACCGCGTAACGATTGATCAGACACGCATCCGGCACAAAACCAGTAAAACCGGCCGCAGAAGCGGCAGCGCCAGCCAACGCGGAAAAACACGCCGGCATCGTCGGCCACGGCCGCCCGGTCAACGGATCCTGCGGCGTGTAGCGGTATCCCTGCGCGTCACTGGCCCAACCGAACCGGCCGCAGCCGCTCATCGCCACTGACATGGTATAGCCGCCGGGTGTCGACATGTGACGGAACGGCGATAACTGCACGACCCGGTCGATCTCCGCCAGTAACATCCCCGCGTCAGCCCAGGCGAATCCACGCAGGATCGCCGCACCGTCCGTCAAATTCTCGGTACCGCATTCAGGCGGCTCGTCGGCAAACAGATCCAAATTCATGGCGACTCCTGAATAAATAACCAGTACCATCCAGTGTACTCCAGCGCGATGCTGTTTGCCCATTGCCGTTAAATTCCGAGGATCTCCGCCAATGACGACATGCCATGCTCCGTTTGACGAAAATCTTGCACGTTCTCATCTTGCCGCCATCGACGATCGCTGGGAGCGGCTGATCGCCGGCGTCGGCCATATTCGTTTTGCCAGCCGCCCTGGTCAGCAACCCTACGAAGCATTGATTCGGGCTGTCGCCAGCCAGCAGTTAAGCAACCGGGCGGCCGCCGCCATCATCGCGAAACTGCAAAAACAGTTCGCGATGGAGGAAACCGGCTTCCCCTCGCCGTCGCAATTGGCGGAGTGCCCGCCGGAGCATTTGCGCCAGTGCGGTTTCTCCAGCCGCAAGATCGATACGGTACAAGCTATCGCCCGCGGTGCGATCAGCGGGCTGGTGCCGGATCGCGCCAGCGCCGCCCTCATGGAGGATGACACGCTCATCACACAATTATGCACTCTGCACGGCATCGGGCGTTGGACCGTGGAAATGCTGCTAATCAATACATTGGAGCGGATGGATATCATGCCGGTTGATGATCTCGGTATCCGGCAGGGTTTTCGCTATCTCTACCAATTACCGAGCGACCCGAGCCGCAAGGAAATGCTGGCGTTGAGCGCGCCCTGTCAGCCCTACCGCACGCTGGCGGCCTGGTATCTGTGGCGCATTCCCCACATGCCGGATTATGCGGAATTCCGTGCTTCGCTGCGCGGCGCCTGAGTGCGCAGTGCAGCGAAGCGCATCGGCCCCTATACCTACCATCATTCGAGTTGCAGGACACCCGCCCTGCGGGTTGAACACCACAGACGTGGGCTTTTTTAGGGCAAGGCTTATACCGAGCCTTGTCACGCGGCGAACGAGTAAATCGCAATGCTCTGACTGCGGTAAGTGATGCGGATACAGGCCAAATCTGCCGGGAACGAATTTGAACGCTGCGGGCTACAGCCCCAAATCGGCGGGGCCCAGAGATGGGCCAAGTAATAAAACCCATGCACCTGCAATTTGAAGTATGGCGGGGATATATACCTCGTCGAGCCGGGCTATTTAATTCAAATAACAATAAGAATGCTCATGCAATAACCCCTGATTATTTAAAGGTTATTAATTTCACTCTGGCTTGTTTCTTATTTTTACTTAATTAAATTAAATAAATATTTTAGTATGTTTATTACTGGTTAAGCCCTTCGCAGCTATCTGTAACGACAAGCATTTTCAGGGAAATTTTCCATAAAAACATGACCAGGATTAACAATAATGTGACCTGCCAACATGGTGATCATAGTGATAAAGCCATACTATGTTGGTGTCTATTGCTTTTGCTACCGGCGCTATAGTGGCGGCACTCGGAAATAATGCCTGTGCAAAAGCCATAGCCGGGAAATATAAGACCTGATTAATCACTCAATTATGCGGGCAAGTGAGAGAAAAAATGTCGAATAAACCCTTTTATTACCAAGAGCCTTTCCCATTAGGCAAAGACAAAACCGAATATCGTCTTATCAGCAGCGACTTTGTCTCCGTCACCCAGTTTGAAGGTCAGGATATCCTGAAAATTCAGCCGGAAGCGCTGACTCTGCTGGCTCAGCAGGCATTCCACGATGCCTCTTTTCTACTGCGGCCAGCCCACCAGCAGCAAGTGGCTGATATTCTGAACGACCCCGAAGCCAGTGAAAACGACAAGTATGTCGCGCTGCAGTTCCTGCGCAACTCGGACATCGCCGCCAAAGGCGTACTGCCGACCTGCCAGGACACCGGCACCGCCATCATCGTCGGCAAGAAAGGCCAGCGCGTCTGGACCGGCGGCGATGATGCCGAAGCCTTGTCCCACGGCGTTTACAACACCTTTATTGAAGACAACCTGCGCTATTCCCAGAACGCAGCGCTGGATATGTATAAAGAAGTGAACACCGGTACCAACCTGCCGGCGCAGATCGACCTCTACAGCACCGAAGGCGACGAGTATAAGTTCCTGTTCGTCGCTAAAGGCGGCGGCTCCGCCAACAAAACCTATTTGTATCAAGAAACCAAGGCGCTGTTGAGCCCGGGTAAGCTGACCCATTATCTGGTCGACAAGATGCGCACGCTGGGCACTGCGGCCTGCCCGCCGTACCATATCGCGTTCGTTATCGGCGGTACTTCTGCGGAAACTACGCTGAAAACCGTCAAACTGGCCTCGACCCATTATTACGATGAGCTGCCGACCGAAGGCAATGAGCACGGTCAGGCCTTCCGCGATGTGGCGCTGGAACAGGAACTACTGGCAGAAGCCCGCAATCTGGGGCTGGGCGCTCAATTCGGCGGCAAATACTTCGCTCACGATATCCGGGTGATCCGCCTGCCGCGCCATGGCGCATCCTGCCCGGTGGGCATGGGCGTTTCCTGCTCCGCCGACCGCAACATCAAGGCGAAAATCAACCGTGATGGTATCTGGCTGGAACGGCTGGAAGCTAACCCTGGCAAATTCATCCCGGAACATCTGCGTCAGGCAGGCGAAGGCGAAGCCGTTCGCATCGATCTCAACAAGCCGATGGCGGAGATCCTCAAACAGCTGTCGCAATACCCGGTATCAACCCGTCTGTCGCTGAACGGTACTATCATCGTGGCTCGCGATATTGCTCATGCCAAGCTGAAGGAGATTCTGGACAACGGCGGCGAGCTGCCGCAATACGTGAAGGATCATCCGATCTACTACGCAGGCCCGGCCAAAACACCAACAGGTTACGCCTCCGGTTCCCTTGGCCCGACAACCGCCGGCCGTATGGACTCTTATGTAGATCTGTTGCAGTCGCATGGCGGTAGCATGATCATGCTGGCGAAAGGCAACCGCAGCCAGCAGGTGACTGACGCCTGCCATAAGCACGGCGGTTTCTACCTCGGCAGCATCGGCGGCCCGGCAGCGATTCTGGCGCAGAACAGCATCAAGAGCCTGACCTGCGTGGAATACCCGGAACTGGGTATGGAAGCGATTTGGAAAATCGAAGTGGAAAACTTCCCGGCCTTTATCCTGGTCGATGATAAGGGCAACGATTTCTTCCAGGTGATTCAGTCTCAGAAGTGCGCCAGCTGCACAGGGCACTGAAATTGATGCATCATCATGATTGACGGATAAGGGGTCGCGGTCGAATGTAAAACCGTTAAATCCGGTCAGGCGGAGAAACGCAAAGGAGAGTATTGCCGTTCCTTCGCCGACATCGGAATTTAGCTGAAAAACATTTGGCTGCCGCCCCTTGTTTGACCGCTCTCATTGCCCCACGCCATCCTGCCGCAACATCACGTTCTACCCAAACCAACCCGTATTTTGCCCTCTCGGTATAAAACATACGTTGTGACTTACCATCCTGCAGGTATAAAAACAGCCTCATCAACGCAATGCCAGAAACGACAAAGGGCCGTTAAACGGCCCTTTGGTATTTTGGTAGCAGCCTCAATCAGCTGGCTTTACGCTCGATATCCAGACGATACTGCACCAGATCCTCAATAGTCAGCACATGCATATTATGCTGTTTAGCAAAAGTGACGACTTCAGGCGCATGGGCCATAGAACCGTCGTCATTGGTCAGTTCGCACAACACACCGAACGGTTTGAGACCAGCCAGACGCATCAGATCCACAGTCGCTTCGGTATGGCCGCCGCGCACCAATACACCGCCAGGCTGTGCCCGCAGCGGGAACACATGACCAGGGCGGTTCAGGTCGCTGGCACGCGCATCATCCGCAATAGCGGTTCGAATAGTCGTCAAACGATCCGCCGCAGACACGCCGGTAGTAACGCCCTCGGCCGCCTCAATCGTTACGGTGAATGCGGTCTGATAGTGGCTGGAGTTATTCTCCACCATCATCGGCAACTCGAGTTTCTGACGGCGTTCCTCTGTAATACACAGGCAGACGATACCGCTCCCGTGACGGATGGTTAACGCCATTTGTTCAACTGTCATATGCTCGGCGGAGAAGATCATGTCGCCTTCATTCTCACGATCTTCATTATCCAGCACCAGCACACCCTGACCGTTGCGCAATGCGTCCAACGCACGTTCAACACGTTCGGAAGGAGTACCAAATTCGGAAAGTAATGTCTGATTCATGGTAAAAAAACCTCACTGTTAATATGGATTACCAGAATCAGGGCGGACTTGAGGAGTTGCTCTTGCACCAAAAATGCAGAAACAAAATAAATAACGCAGGCAGGCCGAAGCCTGACAGATACCGCTACTCTCTCCCATCCGGACTATAACCGTCGGCCCCGGAATTTCACCGGATCTGCTGACCTCTAAACTGCCGAAGCAATCTGAGCGCTCGCGGGCTTCCAGCCTTGTATCAAGAACTGGTTTACCGCCGGTGGGGAATTACGCCCCGCCCTGAGAATAAACGTGTCCACTATAGCGCTAATAACCTGACCGGGCAATCAACAAGCAGCGCTCTGGATCGCAAAATATCAAGAAAAGCCATCACTTTTTGTTTATAGGATACAGGGCAGGCATTACACTTACGCCACGAACGACTCCGTCAAACAGTGCAGGAAAGTGTCATGATTGACCCCAAGAAAATAGAGCAAATCGCGCGCCAGATGCAGGAGGCCATGCCGAAGGGCATTCGGGAATTTGGTGAAGATGTGGAGAAAAAAATCCGCCAGATACTGCAATCGCAGTTAACCAAGCTGGATCTGGTAGGTCGCGAAGAGTTTGACGTACAAACGCAGGTTCTGTTGCGCACGCGCGAAAAACTGGCGCTGCTGGAACAACGTATGGCCGCACTTGAAGCCAAAGCAGCCAACAGCGACACCGCTCCCCAGCACATGCCGGAACAGCAGTGATATACAACTGGGCAGAGCGATGGGCTCTGCCCGAAGTCCGGTTATTTCGCCACCAGGGCGTGTTTCCCCGACGGTAGCAGGCACCATAACGCCGCCAACATGCCGACTGCATACAGCGATTTTCCTCCCACCGTTAGCAGCAACAGCACGCAGAGCAGGCTTCCCACTCCAGCCATTATTCTGGATCGCCCTTTCAGCAACTTATATCCCGCCATCATGCACAGCAGATAGATAAGAATAAAAATGCCGTTGGCATAGACGATAAGCTCAGACAACGGCAGACCAACCCAGTAAATAATCAGACAACACAACAGGCAGCAGCAGACGACAGCCGATAACGCATTGACCGGTGCCCGACCGCGAGAAAGCCGAGCCAACGCGCTATTCTCCGGCGCCTGTGACCATACCAATCGAGCAAATCCTTGCGTGTATATGTTCACGCTGGCAAAACAAGCCAGATAACCAACGATACAGGCTACCCAAAGCGCCTGTTCACCGAACAGACTGACGACAATGCCGGGCAAAGACGCCGTCGCCGCTTGCTGCGGGCCATAAGCATCGAAGTGAAGCACAGCCACCGTGCAGCCCCAGTAAACTGCACCGGCCAGTAGCATGCCGATCAACAATGCGCGTGGAAAATCACGCTGCGGTGATTTGAATTCGGTCGCCAGATGCGCAAACGCCTCCAGCCCGACGAAACACCAGAACATGATCGACAACGCGCCCAGCATCTTTCCCATATCGATATCCGCTACGGCAATCCATGGGATCTGCGAGAATTGGATGCCCCCCTTCCACCAGATGGCGACGACCAGCATTACCACCAACAACGCAATCAATGTCTGAACCATTGCGCTGGAACCGGCGCTGCGTAATCCCAATAGCCAGATGACGCCTAGCGTCAGCAACTGTATCGCCAGCAACCCAGAGGAGGAAAAACCGAACGCCGCCTGCCAGAATCCTGATGCGATCTGCATGGCGGCAGGCAACCCGACGGGAATGACTGACAGAAACAGCCACCCGGTAACTCGGGCTAACCGCGGGCCAAACGCCAGGTGCACGAAATGAGCGGCACCGCCTGCATTAGGAAAGTGCCGTCCCAGCGCAGCGAAAGCGATCGCCACCGGGAATACCAACGTAATCAACAATGGCCACGCCCACAGGCTTTCGCCCTGGGCCTGACCGGCAACCAACGCCGGTACGGCAAAAACACCGGTTCCCAACAATGAGGTGGATAACAGCCCAATCCCCTGAATCAACCCCAGTTCTTGTTTTAATGTCTCTTTTCCTGCCACACCACACCCTGTCATTCACCATGACCGCCAACGGTTGAATCCTCTGCCGACGCATCAATCACATTCAGTAAAACCCGCTTTTATAAAAGGCAGCGTTGAGCTCACCCCATAGCGTCGCACTAGAAAAACTCAGCCGCTCCAGAAATCTTAAAATTCAAACACCAATCGGGCAGAACCCAAACCGTTGGCGGCTAAACCATTTTCGGTTGGCCCATAAAAAAACCCCCAAAGCCGGGGGTTTACGGAAAACGCTGACAACATCAGCTATTTCGAACCCGCAACACTTCGCGGATGCGGGATTTGTAGACCTCCACCTTCTGTGGAGTCAGCAGGCGACGCTCCTCATCCAGCACAATGCCACCAATATCGTCGGCAATGCGCTGGGCTGACTGCAGCATCAATTTGAAATTCTGGCTGGCGTCGCCATAGGACGGCACCATCATGAAGATGGATATGCCCGGCGTGGTGAACTCGGACATCGCGTCAATATTGAACGACCCAGGCTTAACCATGTTCGCCAAGCTAAACAGCACCGGCCCGCTGCCGGATGGATTCACATGACGATGGAAAATATTCATTTCGCCAAACTGGAAACCCGCCTGAAGAATGCTCTGCAGCAATAACTCACCGCCGATGACGCCGCCCTGATGTGCGGCCACATGCAACACCAGCACGGTCTCTTGCACTGACTCCAGCGCGTCGGTCGCCGAAGTTGGCGCCTCATCATAGGCAATCGGATTTGGTTGCTCATGCTCATCCTGCTCAGAGGCAGGTGCAAAGGTTTCCTGCGGAGTCGAAACCGGCGGCTGATAGGACGGTTCAGAATGCGGTATGACGCGAGAATCCTGTTCCGTCGTCGCACGTTGGCCGACGATGGGCTCAGGAGCATCCAGCAACGGATCGTAACCTGACGAAGAAGGGGATGCCCCTTGCGAACGAGACGACGGACGCTCGTCCTGCGAGCTCGGAGATTGAGGATGATAACTGCCCAGTGAAGGTTCGCCATGGGTACGCGCGCTGCGCACTCGCACTTCTCCGACGCCTTCATCAGGTTCATCAGCCGGCGTTTCTTCACGCTTCGACTTCAGACGTTTCACAGGGCGATCGCGGAAGAGGGACGAGCGTTCCTTACGGCTTGTCCATAGACCATGCAGTAACAGTGCTATAATTGCGATCGCGCCAACAACGATTAAGATCAGACGCAGGTCCTGCATCATTGCTATCCCGGTTATTCCAAACATTGCCACTACGGCAAATACACATATCTCTAACTGTATTTGCCTGTGTACCCAAGTGCAAGCGCGGCCGATAGTTTATGACAATAAAGATAGACGTGGCGCATTTTTTTGCTGACTTTTCACACAAATCCTATCTGGCTTGTTGAAAATCATCCCTATATGATGCCGTAACCCGCATTTTCACGGTAAGAACGGTACAATGACGCACAAACAACAAGTTGATAATTCACGCAGTGGTTTCCATTACTTCATGAAAGGCTGGGAATTACTTGCTCTTCCCGGTATCCGCCGCTTTGTCATCCTTCCCTTGCTGGTCAACATCCTGTTGATGGGCGCGGCGTTCTGGTGGCTGTTCCACCAATTGGGAACCTGGATTCCTCTGTTGATGAGCCACATCCCCGACTGGCTGCAATGGCTCAGCTATCTGATCTGGCCTCTGGTGACGGTTTCTATCCTGCTGGTATTCAGCTACTTTTTCAGCACCATCACCAACTTGATCGCAGCGCCGTTTAACGGCTTATTGGCAGAACAGCTGGAAGCACGTCTGACCGGCCATACGCCGCCCTCAAGCGGATTACTGGATATCCTTAAAGACGTTCCTCGCATCATGCGACGCGAAATGCAGAAATTGGCCTATTATTTACCCAGGGCGTTGGTGCTCGTTCTGCTCTACTTTATTCCCGGCATAGGCCAGACGCTGATTCCCGTAATCTGGTTCCTGTTCAGCGCCTGGATGCTGGCGGTGCAATATTGCGACTACCCTTTTGATAACCACAAGATCAGTTTCCCGGTCATGCGGCAAGCGCTGCGTCAGCATAAAATCGCCAATCTACAGTTGGGTTCGCTGATCAGCCTGTGCACCATGGTGCCGCTGCTCAATTTGCTCATCATGCCGGTCGCTGTATGCGCTGCAACCTCCATGTGGGTTGATCGTTATCGTCATCTTTCCGCCACGGCGAATAGACGCTAATCGGAGCGAACTATGCAGGAAAATGATGAAAACATATTTCCTCAGAACATAACGATATAGCGATTCTTTACTTCACTGGCTGTCTCGAACGAGTATTCTCTCTAGCGTTCGCAAAAATTTCATACAGTTATTAAGGACGGGCTATGAGCAAGATCTACGAAGACAACTCTTTCACAATCGGCCATACGCCGCTGGTTCGCCTCAATCGTATCGGTAACGGACGTATCCTGGCCAAGGTGGAATCTCGCAATCCGAGTTTCAGCGTAAAATGCCGTATCGGCGCCAACATGATTTGGGACGCCGAAAAACGCGGCCTACTGAAACCGGGCATTGAGCTCGTAGAGCCCACCAGTGGAAATACCGGCATCGCGCTGGCCTATGTTGCCGCCGCGCGTGGTTACAAACTGACGCTGACCATGCCGGAAACCATGAGTCTGGAACGCCGTAAGCTGCTGAAAGCCTTGGGTGCCAATTTGGTGCTGACCGAAGGCGCCAAGGGAATGAAAGGCGCTATCGCCAAAGCCGAGGAAATCGTCGCCAGCGACCCGCAGCGTTATTTGATACTGCAGCAGTTCAGCAATCCCGCCAACCCTGAAATCCACGAGAAAACCACCGGCCCGGAAATCTGGGAAGATACCGACGGCCAGATTGACGTATTTATTGCCGGCGTCGGTACCGGCGGTACCTTGACCGGCGTCAGTCGCTATATCAAGAACACTCAGGGGAAAGCCATTACGGCGGTTGCGGTGGAGCCTGCCGACTCCCCGGTTATCAGCCAGGCATTGGCAGGCGAAGAAATCAAACCGGGCCCACATAAGATTCAGGGCATCGGCGCAGGTTTCATCCCGGCGAACTTGGATCTGACACTGATTGACCGCGTAGAAAAAATCAGCAATGACGACGCGATTAATACCGCGCGTCGTCTGATGGAAGAAGAAGGCATTCTAGCCGGGATCTCTTCTGGCGCGGCGGTCGCTGCAGCCCTAAATCTGTTGAAGGAAGAGGCGTTCGCCGACAAAACCATCGTGGTTATTCTGCCGTCTTCCGGTGAGCGCTACCTGAGTACCGCGCTGTTTGCCGATCTGTTTACCGAACAGGAATTACAGCAGTAACCCCCGACGAATAGTTAATTCACGGTTAAAAAAGCACCCTCCGGGGTGCTTTTTTGTGGCGGACTTCAAACTTTATATCACTTCTCCATTGCTTTTCCGGGGCAGGTTTAGTATTTAACCGGTCAATTATTTTGATGCGTAAAATTAATATCAGCCGATGCCCTCAAATGCGGCACTCGTCTTACCAGGATGATTCGACACGGCCGGGTCGAATCCATCCGCCACAAGGCGAACCGTAATCACTCGGGTGTTTCTTGCCGATATTCGACCAGGGCGACGCAGCAACGTTTCCTTAACCACGCATCCCGGCCGGCTCTGACTCCGTTCAGGGCTAACAGTCAGGCTAAAGTTCGGTACATACACTAAACTTTAGTGCCGTTATATAAATCTTATGCAACAAGTTGGGGAAAACAGAATGTTCCAGCAAGAAGTGACTATCACCGCTCCAAATGGTCTGCACACCCGTCCCGCTGCCCAGTTCGTGAAAGAAGCCAAAGCTTTCGCCTCTGAAATCAACGTTACGTCCAACGGCAAAAGTGCCAGCGCTAAAAGCCTGTTTAAATTGCAGACCCTCGGGCTGACACAAGGTACCGTAGTAACCATCTCCGCCGAGGGCGAAGATGAAAAAAATGCCGTTGAGCATCTGGTCAAACTGATGGCTGAGCTTGAGTAATACAGCCTGTTTTCTTTGGTGAACATCAGAATACAGTAAGGTAGGGTTATGATTTCAGGCATATTAGTATCACCGGGTATCGCTTTTGGTACGGCACTGCTGCTGAAGGATGAAGAAATCATCCTTAACCGTAAAAAGATCGCTGCCGATCAGGTTGAACAGGAAATCGAACGTTTCCTGAGCGGTCGTGCCAAGGCATCACTTCAGCTGGAAGCCATCAAGAAGAAAGCGGCGGAAACGCTTGGCCCGGAAAAAGAAGCCATCTTCGAAGGGCACATCATGCTGTTGGAAGATGAAGAGTTCGAGCAGGAAATCATAACCCTGATTAAAGACGATCATGCGTCTGCCGACTCCGCAGCGTTTTCCGTCATCGAAAGCCAGGCCAAAGCGCTGGAAGAGTTGGATGACGAGTACCTGAAAGAACGCGCCGCCGACATGCGCGATATCGGTAAACGTTTACTGAAAAACATTCTCGGCATGAACATTGTCGATCTGGGCGACATCCAGGATGAAGTGATTCTGATCGCCAAGGATCTGACCCCGTCCGAAACCGCGCAGTTAAACCTGAACAAGGTGCTGGGTTTTATTACTGACATCGGCGGCCGTACTTCCCATACCTCCATCATGGCCCGCTCGCTTGAACTGCCGGCCATTGTGGGCACCACCGATGCCACCCAAAAGATCAAAAACGGCGATTTTCTGATCATTGACGGGGTAAACAATCAGATTTACCAAAATCCTGAACAGGACGTTATCGAAAAGCTCAAGGCGATTCAGGAACAGTACAACACCGAGAAGTATGAACTCGCCAAACTGAAAGATCTGCCGGCCATCACGCTGGACGGCCATCAGGTTGAGGTTTGCGCCAATATCGGCACCGTGCGCGATATCGCTGGCGCCGAACGTAACGGCGCCGAGGGTGTCGGTCTGTACCGCACCGAATTCCTGTTTATGGATCGCGATGCGCTGCCGACGGAAGAAGAGCAGTTCCATGCCTACAAAGCCGTAGCCGAAGCCATGGGCGCGCAGGCTGTCATTGTTCGTACCATGGATATCGGTGGTGACAAAGATCTGCCGTACATGGATCTGCCGAAGGAAGAGAACCCATTCCTTGGCTGGCGTGCAATCCGCATTTGTTTGGATCGTAAAGAAATTCTTCATTCTCAGCTGCGCGCTATCCTGCGTGCGTCTGCGTTTGGCAAATTACGCATCATGTTCCCGATGATCATCTCCGTGGAAGAAGTGCGTACTCTGAAAGCGGAATTGGAGATGCTCAAAGCCCAGTTGCGTGCGGAAAACAAAACATTTGATGAGACGATCGAAGTGGGCGTCATGGTGGAAACGCCGGCGGCCGCGGCTATCGCTCATCATTTGGCGAAGGAAGTTGATTTCTTTAGTATTGGGACAAACGACCTGACCCAGTATACTCTGGCGGTGGATCGCGGTAACGAGCTGATTTCCCATCTCTACAACCCGATGTCCCCGGCGGTATTGACCCTGATCAAGCAGGTAATCGACGCTTCTCACGCGGAAGGTAAGTGGACCGGTATGTGCGGTGAGCTTGCTGGCGACGAACGTGCTACACTACTGCTGTTGGGGATGGGGCTGGATGAATTCAGCATGAGTGCGATCTCGATTCCTCGCATCAAGAAAATTATCCGTAATGCCAATTACGAAGATGCGAAAGCGCTGGCGGAACAGGCGTTAGCTCAGCCGACAGCAGAAGAGTTGAGCAGTCTGGTAAGCCGGTTCATTAAAGAAAAGACACTTTGCTGATACCGCTATGCTGGCCCAATATTAATGCTTAGGAGAGAATCATGGGTTTGTTCGATAAGCTGAAATCTCTGGTTTCTGATGACAAAAAAAGCACCGGCAGCATTGAAATCATTGCACCGTTGTCAGGTGAAATCGTCAATATTGAAGATGTGCCTGACGTAGTTTTTGCCGAGAAAATCGTGGGGGATGGCATTGCCATCAAACCGACCGGTAACAAAATGGTGGCGCCGGTAGACGGCACTATCGGTAAAATTTTCGAAACCAATCATGCTTTTTCCATCGAATCAGACAGTGGTATCGAACTTTTCGTTCACTTCGGTATTGATACGGTTGAATTGAAAGGCGAAGGTTTCAAACGCATTGCGGAAGAAGGCCAGCGCGTCAAAACAGGCGACGTCGTGATTGAATTTGATTTGCCGTTGTTGGAAGAAAAAGCCAAATCGACTCTGACTCCTGTGGTCATTTCCAATATGGATGAAATCAAGGAGTTGACCAAGCTGAGCGGTACTGTTGTAGTCGGTGAAACACCGGTTATCCGCATCAAGAAATAACGGTTAGCGCCGCGAAATACGTTTGCAGACGCCGCCCTTGCTCATGCCGGGGCGGCGTTTTTTTGGCGAACGGAAAACTATCTCAGTTCTCGGAAAACTATCTCAGTTCTCAGTGTAGGGATGTTCATCCATTGTGCTGACAATCAACAGAGCGTGATTACCGCCTGCGGAGGCTAACGCCAGGCAGCATGCTCTGGCGTCATACACGGATCAGTTCAAGATGCCGCCATCCCCCAAACACCGTGGCCCGCCGCAACGGACTTCGGTTCGCCTACGGATAGCGAACTCTCAATCATAACCCATCAATTATCAAGGGATTGCCAAATGGGTAGGCAGATGCGAATCAGCAAACCGCCTGATTCACGATTCTCAGCCTCAATCCTGCCGCCATGGGCCAGCACTGCCTTGCGGGCGATCGCTAACCCTAAACCGTAGCCTTTGCCGGACTGAGGCGAATCAATGCGCATGAAGGGGTCGAAAATGCTGGAGAGCTTGCTTTCCTCGACGCCGGGTCCTTGATCCGCCACGCCAATCGTCCATTCATGCTCACTGCGGGACAACATAACCGACACCTGCATCCCTTGTC
Organism: Musicola paradisiaca NCPPB 2511; assembly: GCF_000400505.1. NCBI lineage: Bacteria > Pseudomonadati > Pseudomonadota > Gammaproteobacteria > Enterobacterales > Pectobacteriaceae > Musicola > Musicola paradisiaca. The sequence goes on from NZ_CM001857.1 coordinate 3,718,526, forward strand.
CGGAAAACCGCAGCGCGTTTCTGACGATATTGTCCAATGCCCGCCGTATCAGCTCGGCCGCACCTTTAACGGTATAATCGTCATATTCGCCGGTGCTCAGCACGATGTGCACGCCGGGAACCTGCGCTTCATACCGCGCATCGTTCACCACCGCATTCACCAGTCCAAGCAAATCGAAATACTCTTCGTTATTCCCTGCGGCATTTTCCGCCCGCGACAACGTCAACAATTCGCCGATCATCTTATCCATCCGCTCGGCTTCCCGTTCGATGCGTTGCAGCGAATTTTCTACGTTGTCCTGATTCTGGCGCGCCAGCCCGATAGCCAATTGCAAGCGCGCCAGCGGCGAGCGTAATTCGTGCGATACGTCATGCAACAATTGCTCTCTGGCATCAACCAATACCGCCAACCGCCCGGCCATAGCGTCGAAATCCCGGGCAACGTCGCTGATTTCATCATGGCGGCGCCGCATGGCGGGAAACAACCGTACCGACAAGTCCCCCTGAGAAACACGATCGAACCCGCCGCGCAACTGGCTAAGCGGTCGAGTCAGGTTCCAGGCCATCAGCCAGCTGAACAGCAAGCCGCCAAGCCCGCCAAGCCAGATCATCGGCGGTGGAAGATGCAGAAAAAACGGCACCGGCGCAGTACCGCGATCAGGCATCAAATCGTGACGCCAGCGATCGACATTAAAACGCACCAGATAGCGCTGGCCATCCGCAAGCTGCACTACCTGCGTAGTTGTGGTATCCGACAAGCCATCGTTCCTGGCGGGCGCATTATCCGGCGGCGGTCGCTGGCCCATCGCGCCCGGCTCGCCGCCCGGTGGCGGCATCGGCGCCATCAGCAGATCGTGTTCCGGCGCCTCCGGGGCATAAAAATCCTCATCCTCATCAATCGGAAAGATGCTGATATAACGCCGGGACGCTTCCGGCCAGGACGACATCTCTTCAGACAACGCCGCCATCCCACCGCTATGCAGCGCCTGAACAGCCAGCGAAAGCTGCAACGCAATAACCTGGCGTCCCAGCCGCACTTCCGGCGGCTGGTTGCCGTCGCGTTCACCGTAAAACGAGAATCCGACCCACAGCAATTGGGAAATCAGGAAAAAGGTCAGCCATAACCCCAGTAAAATTTTCCAGAACAACCTGCCATGCATGATCAACGAATCCGATAGCCGACGCTGCGCACGGTTTCAATGGTCAAAGTGCACCCATCCAAAAGCGCGAGTTTCTGACGGATATTACTGATGTGGACATCCACGCTGCGATCGTAGGCCTCACGGCGGCGACCAAGACATTTCTCGGACAACTCATCCTTGGTCACTACTCGCTCGGAAGAACGCATCAACAGCTCCAGCAAGTTAAACTCGGATGCAGTCAGATCAAACGCCTTGCCGCACCATTCGCTGCTGCGGGTAGATGGGTTGATGACCAGATCGCCATAACTGACGGTACTCACGTCCGCCGACGCCTCCGAGCGATCTTCGTAGCGACGTAGCACGGCCCGCAAACGGGCGACCAGCTCGCGGGGATAGCAAGGCTTAGGCACATAATCATCCGCCCCCATCTCCAGCCCGATAACCCGGTCGATATTGTCGCCTTTCGCCGTCAGCATAATGACGGGTATCTGCCGGTCGCGACGAACCTGCCGCAGGACATCGATACCACTCATATCCGGCAGCATGATATCCAGAATCATGGCGGTATACTGATCGGACATGGCGCCGTCCACCCCTTCCCTGCCGGTCATCACCTGCGACGTACTGAACCCTTCCGCCGTCAGGTATTCACACAGCATATTGCCCAGTTCAGCATCATCATCTACCAGTAAAATTTTCATACCCTATTCCCGTGCGTTTTTCACCGAGTCTATTCTCAAGGCAACGCTTTTTACGCGCAGCCCCATTTACGGAATCCTTACCTTTCACTGAAAAAAAGATTACCTCTTCTGTGCAGCACGGCGGGTACAGTAAGCTGTTTCCGGATTTCACCAGTAAGGACACGTCAGTTTTGAGCATATCCCGCTTACACTCCAGCCGAAAACTGTGGCTATCGGCCTGCCTTTTACTCTTGATGCTGGCTGTAGCCTTTTTCCTGTTTCGCCCTGCGCCGCCAGTGAACTATATCACCACCCCGATTGAACTCCGCGATCTGGAGCAAACCGTGCTGGCGGACGGTACCGTCAACGCCAAAAAGCTGGTCAGCGTCGGCGCGCAGGTGTCCGGCCAGATCAAAGTATTGCCGGTATCGTTAGGGGATCGCGTCCAAAAAGGGCAGCTGCTGGCTGAAATCGATGATCTGACCCAACAGAATACCCTCAAGGACAGCGAGGCCGCGCTACAAAACATTCAGGCACAGCGGATAGCCAAACTCGCCACCCAGCGCAACAATCAGCTCGGTTGGCAACGTCAGCAAATGTTGATGCAAAAAGGCGTAGGTGCACAGGCGGATTACGATAGCGCCAAAGCGACGCTGGATACCACGCAGGCAGAGATTGCGGCGCTGGATGCACAAATCATCCAGGCGAAAATCGCGGTGAATACCGCGCAGGTCAATCTGGGTTACACCAAAATTGTCTCACCGATAGACGGCACTATCGTGGCGCTGCCGGTAGAACAAGGCCAGACGGTCAATGCAGTACAGAGCGCGCCCACCATCGCCAAGGTGGCCAATCTGAGCACCATGACCATCGAAGCCAAGATTTCAGAAGCCGACGTCATCAACGTTCGGCCCGGTATGCCGGTCTGGTTTACCATTTTGGGCAACCCGCATAAACGTTATCAGGCGACGCTGCGCGCTATCGAACCGGCCCCCGAATCCATCAGCAGCGAAAGTTCAAGCAGCAGCAGCTCATCCAGCAGCGCCAGCAGTTCCGGATCCGGCTCCAGCAGTTCATCCAGCACCGCGATTTACTATAACGGCCTGTTCGACGTGGAGAACCCCGACGAGACACTGCGCATCTCCATGACGGCGCAGGTCTATATTCTGTTATCGTCCGCCAGGCAGGCCGCCGTGGTTCCCGTCAGCGCGCTGATTAACCGTCAGGGCAAAACCTTCGTGCAAGTCGTCACCCCGCAGCAGCGGGTGGAACAGCGGGAAGTCGTCACCGGCATCAACGACAATGCCTACATCCAAATTCTCTCTGGCGCGAAGGCTGGCGAACAGGTCATCATCAGCCAGCAAAGCGGCTCGGCCACCACATCCTCCCATCCACCGGCACCGCCAATGGGATTCTGACCCATGAGTGAACCTCTGCTGCAACTACGCCAGCTGCATCGCAGCTTCCAGAATGGCGAACAACGGGTTGATGTACTGAAAGACATCAACCTGACGATCCGGCACGGCGAGATGGTGGCTATCGTTGGGGCGTCCGGTTCGGGTAAATCCACCCTGATGAACATCCTCGGTTGTCTCGACAAACCGACCGCCGGCGATTATCAGGTGGCGGGCACCTCGGTGCTGACGCTGGACAGCGATCGGCTGGCGGCATTACGGCGCGAGCACTTCGGCTTCATTTTTCAGCGTTACCATCTGCTTAACGACCTGAGCGTGCGCGACAACGTCGAGATCCCGGCCATTTACGCCGGCGTAGCGCGTCATGAACGACAACAACGCGCCGGCGCTCTGCTCACTCGCCTGGGGCTGGCGGATAAGCTTGGCAACTCGCCCAACCAACTTTCCGGCGGCCAACAACAACGGGTCAGCATCGCTCGTGCACTGATGAACGGCGGGCAGGTGATCCTGGCGGACGAGCCCACCGGCGCGCTGGACAGCGCCAGCGGCCAGGAAGTGTTGTCGATCCTCCGGGAACTGCACCAGCAAGGCCACACCATCATTATCGTGACCCACGATATGCGTATCGCTCAGATGGCCGAGCGCATTATCGAAATCTGCGATGGAGAAATCATCGCCGATCGCCGGCTGGACGGCGATTCTCACGCCACATTACGTTCCTCATCCGCCGCCACCAACAGGCCGCTCACCGGTTGGTACGATCGCCTGCAAAACGCCTTCAAGATGGCGTTGCGGGCCATGAATGCCCAACGGATGCGCACCTTCCTCACCATGCTGGGGATCATTATCGGCATCGCTTCGGTGGTATCGGTCGTGGCACTGGGCAAAGGCTCCCAGCAACAAGTGTTGGAGCATATCAACGCCATGGGAACCAGTACGCTGGAGATCTTCCCCGGCAAAGGGTTCGGCGATATGCGTTCCGGCGCAATCCAGACCTTGCGCATCAACGATCTGCGCCCACTGGAACAGCAACCCTATATCCACAGCGTGACCCCGACGGTGTCGACCTCGATCACGCTGCGCTACGCCAACAAAGCGGTATCCGCCAGCGTCAACGGCGTCGGCGAACAGTTTTTTACCGTGCGCGGTTACACACTGACGACCGGCAACCGTTTTACTGCGCTTAGCGTCGAGCGTCTGGCGCAGGAAGCGGTCATCGATCAAAACACGCGCGACAAGCTGTTCCCGCATGGCGAAAACCCGCTGGGACAGGTGATCTTCCTCGGCACGTTGCCCTGCCGCATCATCGGCGTAGCCACCAAGACCCAATCGGGGTTCGGCAGCGATGAGAATCTCAACATCTGGCTGCCTTACACCACGGTAATGCGCAGGATGGTCGGCCAATCGTACCTGCGTAGTATTACCGTGCGGGTCAAGGACAACGTCGATCTGAGCGTGGCGGAACAGGGCATTACCCAGGTGCTGACCCGTCAACACGGTAGCCAGGACTTCTTCGTCATGAACACCGACAGTATCCGGCAAACCATCCAGAAGACGACCGCCACCATGACGCTATTGGTTTCCGCCATCGCGCTGATTTCGTTGATTGTCGGCGGTATTGGCGTCATGAACATCATGCTGGTATCGGTGACGGAGCGTACCCGAGAGATTGGCGTGCGGATGGCGGTCGGGGCCAGAACCGGCGATATCATGCAACAGTTTCTGATTGAGGCGGTGCTGGTATGCCTGTGCGGCGGGGTGATCGGCGTGATCCTGGCGTTACTGGCCGGCACCGTCGCCAGCCATCTGAGCAGTGTCACCATGATCTATTCAGCCACGTCGATGGTGGTGGCGTTTGTGTGTTCCAGCCTGATTGGCGTGATATTCGGCTTTTTCCCGGCGCGCCGCGCCGCGCAGTTGCAACCGATCCACGCGCTGGAGCGGGAATAATCTGAAGAACAGGCCCGCCGTGATGCGGCGCCCGTCCTGATATCAGCCGAAAACACCGGTGGAAAGATAACGGTCGCCGCGATCGCAAATCACCGTTACCACCAGGCTGTCAGGCGCCTGCGCCGCAACGCGCAACGCGCCCGCCACCGCGCCGCCGGAGCTGACGCCGCAGAAAATGCCCTCGACCGTCGCCAGTTTCCGCATGGTGTCTTCCGCTTCCTGTTGGGAGATATCCAGAATGCAGTCCACCAGCTGCGGCTGGAAAATACCGGGCATGTACGCCGGCGACCAGCGACGAATCCCCGGAATATGGCTGCCCTCCTGAGGCTGCAACCCAACGGTACAGATACTTTCCCGCTGGCTTTTCAGATAACGGCTGACACCGGTAATGGTACCCGTCGTCCCCATGCTAGAGACGAAATGGGTGATGCGCCCTGCGGTCTGACGCCAGATTTCCGGGCCGGTAGAGGTAAAATGCGCCAGCGGATTATCGGGATTATTGAACTGATCCAGCAGCTTGCCCTCGCCCGCCTCCGCCATGTGCCGGGCCAGGTCACGCGCCCCCTCCATACCGAGCTGCCGGCTGACCAGTATCAGATCGGCGCCGTAGGCACGCATGGCGGCCTGGCGCTCCATGCTCATGTTTTCCGGCATCAGCAGCCGCAGGCGATACCCTTTCATGGCCGCCACCATAGCCAGCGCAATTCCGGTATTGCCGCTGGTTGCTTCGATCAGCGTATCGCCCGGTGCAATCTCCCCGCGTCGTTCCGCCTGCTGAATCATGGACAACGCGGCGCGATCTTTCACTGACCCCGCCGGGTTGTTTCCTTCCAGCTTCAGCCAGACTTCGCCGCCGTTCGCCGTCGTCAGCCGCTGTAATTTCACCAGCGGCGTATTGCCGACACATTGTTCAAGCGTGGTCACTCAACCTCCCCGGCACCGACGGCAAACGCGCCTGACGCCAAAAAACAGGCACCGCCAAAGCAGTGCCTGTAGAAACTCATCAAAGTAAGGTGATGTTATAGCGACAATAAGCGGTCAAGAGAAGGGGCAAAGAAGTAACTGCCGCTCACCGCGCGGGTAAAACGCAACATGTCGTCGCGCTTGCCGTCGCGATCGCCGAACATACTCATCAGTTGCTGCTCGATATTATGCAGGCGGGCGCAGTAGGCGACGAAATACAACCCGTGTTTACCGCTGGCGGTGCCATACGGCAGGCTCTGGCGCAAAATCTTCAGCCCTTTGCCGTCTTCCTTCAGATCGACCCGGCTTAAATGCGATGTCACCGGGCGCTGCTCGGGCGACAACTCTTCATTATCCTGCTTGGTTCGACCAATCATCTGTTCCTGCTGTTCCACGCTCATACGTTGCAGCTGACGCAGGTTATGTTCCCAACGCTGCACGAATACGTAGCTGCCGCCCGCGCCCGGCTGGGAATCCGGAATTATCGCGACGTCGCGACGGGCGTCGCCCTGCGGGTTTTCCGTGCCGTCGACGAAACCGCTCAGGTCACGATCTTCCACCCAACGGAAACCGTGGGTTTCCTCTTCGATGTTGATGGTATTGCCGAAAGCGGCCAGCAACGCCTGCGCCAGTGAAAAGTTCACATCATGCCGCAGTGACTGGATATGAATCAGCATATCGCGCTGAGTCGACGGGGCCAGCCCATTGCCGAGCGGCATAAACGGTTTCAGTTCGACCGCGCTGTTATCGCAATCCAGCTCGCGCCACACGTCGTAGCCAAAGGCAATGACCGCGCCCAGACCGGCATCGGGAAAGCGCTGTTGCAGTTCGGTCAGCGCCTGACAGAATTTCCGGCACCCCTGGCGGATGGCATCAAATTCACCCTGTACCATCGCCTCCATAAAAATGGCAAAACGGCGATGCTCCAGCAAAATACCGCTTTGAATTTGTGTCATCTCTTGCGTCCTCACGTTATCCGGTGCTTTTCCGGCATCTGATATGCCCGGTGCAGCTATCATAGCGAATCTACAGCAAATTTTACTTTGCTTAAACGCAAAATGTCCCACTGGAAAATGTAACTGTGTCTGGCTACTAGGCCTATCAAGGCTTATAAATCGTATTGATCAACCAGTAGAGCAGGCTGGCGACCAGCAGCGAAGTGAACGCCGGCACGCCCCATGACATGGTGGCGCCGACGGTGCTGCCGACCAGGCTCGCCGCTATCGCCGGCCATCCGATGTACGGTGTCTGCGCGTTATTCGGCAACTCGCCGCGTTTCCGGCTCAGAAACAGCACGACCCGATGCGTTTTCAACACATAGTAATCCACCAGCATGACGCCGATGATGGGAGGGAACAACACGCCGAGCAGCGTCAAAAAATCCACGAAACGATCCAGAATGCCGATGACGGACAGCAGTGTCCCCAATAATCCAATCAACAGGGTTATCGAACGATAATTCAATTTTCTGCCGGTAATGCCTTCGACCGCATTGGCGATACCGAGCGCGGAAGAGTAAAGATTGATGTCGTTGATGCGCAATGTGGAGAAAATGACGACCGCCAGCCCGACGCCGCCCGCACTCTGCGCCATGATAGTCACCACATCCGCCGTGTTTAACGCTCTGGCAATCACTATCGCCAACCCGTTGACGATAAATTCACCGACAACGATCGACATCAGCGTCATCCAGAACACATGCTTTCCTGTTCTGGAGTAGCGCGTCATATCCGGGGTAATCAGGCTGGCGACGATGCAACCGCCGACAACCATGGTCGCGCCGGCGCTGATCGTCACCGGCTCGCCAGAGCTGCCTGCGTTTATCAGCTCGCGGATATCGTGCCCCATCAGGGTCATGACGGAAATATAACCCACGATGCAGATAAACAGCGGCACCGCAATTTTCGCCGTGTACTTCAACGCACGAAAACCAAAAGCCACCAACAGCGTTAGCGCCGTCCCGGAAATTGCCGCCGACCAGCCGAACCCTAATCGATCGTTCAAGGCAAAATTGAGCGATCGAGCGAATACGGCATTCTGCACGCCGAACCAGCCCAATAAACTGACCGCGATAATCGCGCCGATGAAAACAGATCCCAAACGGCCGAACCCACACCATCGGGCCAGCAAACTACCGGATAATCCCTCCTGCATCCCGGCGTAGCCCAGCCCTACCGTGACGACGCCAAAGATGGCGCTGCCGATAATAATCGCCAGCATGGCATCACCTAACGACATGGAATGCCCCAGCACCGCCCCGAGCATAAATTGATCCAATGCGGTCAGCATGCCGATATGCACCAGCGCAACGTTGAAAAAAGGCAAACGAACGCTCAGCGGTACACGGCTGACCGGGTAATCACTGATATTTTCCATTTCGAAGCACTCCTATAGTTTTATAGAAAAAAACACCCTTTGTAATTAAAGAATGAGGAATATAATTATCTAAATGATTAGTTCTACAATACTCTTCAAACTGACTAATAGAATGAACGCCAGACTTTTGGTATATATTAAATATTCTATTCTCTATGGTCTTATATGATATATTAAATTGACGAGCGATCTCCTTACTAGAAAACCGTCGAAGCATCAAAAACATAGTATCTAATTCAGATCTAGTAAAAACATCCGTCTCTCCAGTAGTTTTAAGCACTGTAGGTTTCTTTCTATCCACATAAATTAATGGTGATAATGTACTCAATGGTTTAGCATTCCAAATAACACCGATACATTTTTTATTTTTATCAAAAACAGGAATTTTCTCACTAATAAAAGGGGTAAGTTCTTTTTTTCCATACCAATAATGAGTTTCTATAACACTAATACGTTGCTCACTACACTCCGTTCTTTTGTCATGTTCAACAAAATCATCAGATAGCTCAGACCACTCAGCAGGAAATTCTTCATCAAGCCTATGTACGATATTAAAACTCTTCGGAGTATTAGTATAAAGACGAGCAGCTTCATTCATGTAAATATGACGAGAGTAAACATCTTTTATCCCCCATGGTTCATCCAAACCAGACAAGAAAGTAATAAGGCTATCAATATAGTCACTTACAATACCCGATGTTAATTCCATCTCGTCATCCCTTACTTATCCATGATATTAAAGATGTTTAGATAAATAATGCCTTGTGTATTTATGAGCATAATCAGCTAAAGCACCATACTCCGCATAGCCTAATTGCTCATAGAATGTTTTAGCTTGAAAGCTAAACGTATCAACATAGGCCATATGACAATTACGGGCCACCGCTTCTTCTTCAGCCTGTTTCATCAAGCTAGAGCCAAGCCCTCTTTTTCGGTATTGTTCATTAACCCATAGATATTGAATCTCAAGCCCACCCCACCAAGTTCTTGCAACAAGTCCTGCTACGATTTTATCGTCATCCTTTATAGTGACAAACAAAGGATGAATATCTACATGTTCATACTGTTCATTATGTTTCCATAGACTATCAATTACATACTCTTCATCCAAGCTACTTGGCTTATCAGTAATATTGCATCTAATCGACATATTTACATCCCTCATGAAAACCTCTGATATAAATCCAAATACACAAATGAAATAAAATTTCAAGAGTATTAATCACTCATTGAAGTAACAAATTCTTTGTTTATTCTTAACGTAAAAACGCAGTTTACATCTCTAATTTCGATAAAATAGCAACACTAGGGAATTAATTCAAAGATAAATACCACACGTATTTATTTCATGCAATATCATTAAAAATAATTAGCATCATAACAATCAGATTGGATATTTCATTGAATTAAAAATATTATTGTATTAATAATTACACAGGGTGTGCATACTAATTTAAATAGAAACAATCACTACTACAATCGTAAAAATGGAGATATTCACTATGTATTCAGGGAAAGTCGATTGGCATTCGGCCGATATTATCGCCGCATTAAAAAAGAAAGGGACGTCGCTTTCCGCAGTATCGAGGGAGGCCGGGTTGAGCTCATCGACATTAGCGAATGCACTCTATCGGCCATGGCCCAAAGGAGAATGGTTGATAGCTCAGGCGTTAGGTGTTAATCCGGCGGAAATATGGCCGAGCCGTTATTATGATCCGAAAACCAATACAGTCATTGATCGACAGAAATTAATGAGATCCACAGTGACCGAGTAACGTTGACACAGAATAAACGCTATCGCTCGCGCCGCACATCAACGCTATTTTTTACACGCAAGGATGATATCGGCTGTATATAAATATCGTTTCGCCACTCTATTTATACCCGTCATACCTCAGGTTACAGATGTGCTGGATTTGCTCGCTCACCCTAATCGCTTACTTGAGTCAACGCCTGGTAATCCGCTGACGTCGCACGGCACAAGGCGCTGAATGCGTTTTGTCCTAAAGGGTTAACGCCTGGCGTTGTTCAACACGCCAGCCGGTTGCCCTGCAATTCGAGTGAGTTAAAGTGTACATCGTCAGTAAATAATCTTTCCCGACGATATATTCCTCATAACACCAATTAACTACGCGCCTGCGCGTGCCAGATAATTTTGCTGACGCGCCAGCTTTTCAGAATGTCGTCAGATGGCATCAACCCTTCAGGGCCATTCCAATTACCGGAAAACAGATAGCTGACATTCTTACCCTGGGGGGCGACGCATTCCACGCTGTGCGCATCATTCCCTTCGCCAGGACGGCAAGATTCAAACGCCTTCGTATAAAGTGTAGAGAACGCATCGCCGATTCTTACCCCCCAGGCGCTGGCGATATCCTTATCCATCACTTCAACGGTGTTAACCTGGCCTTTGGGGCTACCGCTGATAACCAACTTAACGCTGTTGTCTTTCAACGCTTCATAAAACGCTACCAGCTTGCCGCCATGCGATTCCATACCGCTGCGCAGGCGATAATCATTATTTAACGCCTTACTCAATTCAGGCTCCAACAGGATTGTCGTCGATGTGATACCGCCAACGCCGCTGTCGGAAACGGATAAATGGCCGCCAAACCAATTGAACGGCGACAGGCTGGACCAGGAAAAACCGGAAAACGTGCTACAGCCGGCCAGCAATAACGGCGCGGCCATCAGCAATGGGCGAATCATTCTCACAATCAACTCCTCAACATAAAACCACGCTTGCGCCGAACAAGCGAAAACTGATCCTACCCACGGAACGTGGACACAGTCCCAAGCGAGGCTCTGGTCTGCAAACTATTCAGGGCGAAGACCACCACAGCCACGGTGACGACGACAGCGATTGTAATCGCATTCGATATAATTAAACACCGTCGTTCGCATGATCGGTAAGTGGCAAGATAGTTGGCATTGATTAAAAGCCGGTTAATGTTAAATCTCACTTCTGTATCAATAAAATTATTCAACCTTTTCATTGAGTTTAGATGTTATATGAAAGTCATTTTCTGGTTACATATAACCTTATTTTTCATCTATTCTCTGATGATTTATTTTGTATTCCGTGTATTTCAACCCTGTGGAACGGTAAGCGCTGTCCAAACCTATCGCCGGTTGGACAAAATCATGCCGATAATATTGCGCCTTCCTTGGCGCGTTATAATGTTCATTACTGAGCATTGCTTTAGAGGAGTAACGTTCTGTATTGTTCAAAACAAATACATTTTGTCTTTAACCTCGAATGAATTAGGACAAAATCCATATTGTGTAGGTCGTCTAGGAACTATAAATAAACTAAGGTTATTATTTTATTGATATTCAATATATATATTTCTTCTTTCCTCATGGTTTTTAATATTTAATTTTTGATATCTTTATATGCCTGGTGATAAATGATTTAAATCAACTGATTGCGTTGATTTTTGTTGTGTGGTTTTCATATCCATGCTTTACTTTGAAGTGTTCACTTGAGTGGTTGATAAATTTTATTAGCCTGTTTTTTATTATTACCACGTTATCGACTTAAGAGAGTATTTTCTGTTTCACTTACTCTTTTGTGTTACTCATATACTGTTTTATCAATATACCCGAAATAATTCGAGTTTCAGGAAAGCGATAAGGGAAATCATCCCAACAGGCTGACTACGGTCAGCGATTCGGGTGATTGAGTGAAGCCAACGCACATGCAACTTGATGTATTACGGATATAAAATGGTGATATTAGGTTAAGGTGTATCATGTCTTCTCTCAATGGAGTTAATTCCCCTCGAGTTTATTTCGATGAAGTAATGCTATTTGTCGATTCTTGTTTTCAGCATGATGACGGAAAGTTAGTTGTTTATCTTGAGGCTGGTCATTATAACCATCGATTCGGTGTCGATGATTTTTCGTTAAATACGCTTAATGATGCGGTTGAGTTTGGTTATCAACTTATCAAAAAATATCAGAAAAATGTCAAACTGGTTTATGGCATTCTCATTGATGATCTCGGTATGGCTTGTTCTGACCACAGTTGTACCTTAACACCTGCATCTGAACCTTCACAGGAAAAGGGAGGTGCCGATCTTCCTGATGAAATCGACATATTTATTGCCGCTAACCCACTTATAAAACGCGATAAATTAATGATTTTTTCTGAACGCACCAGTAAAAATCGTGCAATTGAGAGTATTAAGAAAAAAATAAAACAGGGTTCAGAAGGCTTAATGATTAATGACGACGAAGCAGGAAGTGAAATAAAAATAGCGCTGGGTAAAGAGACGCCTTTTTTGTTTGCAAGGCGTCAAGGTGAAGTATTCACGGCGAAGTGTCCAGCAATAATATCACAACATTATAAAGACGTTGTGATGAAGTTAAAGCAGCGCTTCTTTGAATCAAATAACTTTATTATTATCGACTGGTCTGAGATTTCAGATCGAACTAAAGTCATTCAAGGAAAATCTGCGCTGCCCATTATTCAGGATGATGATTTAGTTAATCTGACTATTGTTAACGTGTTCTTTGGTGATGATGAGGGGCAGATAGTCGATGTTAAATGCACTCTCCCACAGAATCATCATTGCGCAGAGACTGTGATGAATTAAAGATTATAATAATATAGGATCAACGAACATGATTTACCTGGACAATAATGCCACCACGGTCATGGCACCAGAAGTCCGTGAAACCGTTATTCATTGTTTTGATGAATATTTCGCGAATTCGTCTTCTATCAGTCATTATGAAGGTATACGCGCTAATGACTATCTGGAAGAGTGTCGGGCTGTTGTGGCGCAATTAATTGATGCAGATGTACAGCATATTTCTTTTAATTCCGGCGCTTCTGAAGCTAATAATACGGTGATCAAAGCGGTTGCTGACTACTATTCATCCCAGGGTAGCGTTCATATTATTACCAGCGCTATTGAGCATAAATGCTTACTGAATGTCTGTCAGTACCTCAGCCGGTACGGTATTGATATTACTTATCTTCCTGTCGATTATCTGGGGAAGGTCTGTCTGACATCGTTGCAGGCCGCGATACGCCCTGATACCCGTTTGATTTCAATTATGGCCGCGAATAACGAAACCGGTGTTTTGCAACCATTGGATGAAATTAGCGCTATTGCACATCAGCATAATATTTTGTTCCATACCGATGCGGCGCAATGGGTAGGCAAACTGCCATTTTCGGTGACACGGTTCAGGCCAGATTTCGTTAGCATCTCAGCGCATAAATTTCATGGGCCAAAAGGTATTGGCGCATTGTATTGCGCCTGCCCGGAAATGATACGTCACTCACCGCTCATCCACGGTGGTGGTCAAGAGTCGGGGCTGCGCAGTGGTACAGTCAATCTGCCTGGCGTTGCCGGAATGGCTAAGGCTGCCGAACTGTTTATTGCCTCTCATCAGCAGCGAGTGGCTAGCCAGCAAAAGATGAAGCAGTATTTTATTGATCGCTTACTGACGCATATTCCCGACGCCAGAATTAATGGCTGTCGCCAGCAAAGTTTGCCTAATACGGTGAACTTTTCTTTACCAGGAATCAAAGCCAGCACGTTATTGAAAAAACTCAAAATGAAGGTCGCACTCAGTAGTGCTTCAGCGTGTCATTCAGCAGAGCAAAAACCAAGCCACGTTCTGGGTGCCATGGGGCTCGACGATGCGGCACTTCAGGGCGCTATCCGGTTAAGCCTGAGTTATACCACTGAGATCGCGGCGTTGGACTCCGCATTGGAACAACTGATCTCCTGTGCACAGAGATTGAGAGGATAGTATGGGAGAAATACTACGCCAACGCCGGGTTGCCGAGTTGTGGTTGGCCGGTGTGGCCGCGGGTTGGGGCATCGGTTTTCCTGCAATGAAGCAGGCGGTTAATGAGCATTCGGTGTTGATGGTATTGGGGCTGCGCTTTGTGCTCTCCGCATTTCTGCTACTGCCGTTCAGCGCCAGAAGGCTGCGCAATATGTCAATGAAAACACTGTCGGCAGGTATCGTGCTGGGCCTGTTGCTTGGCGCGGCGTTTGTTTTTCTTATTTTTGGGTTACAGCTCACCACAGCTTCAAACACGGGGTTCCTTGCTGGGCTGAGTGTGATATGGGTACTGCTGCTTTCCGGGCCGTTGGCAGGTAAATTACCCTCGTTTGAAGCGGCGCTTGCCACGCTATTTGGCCTCGTTGGCCTGTATTTAATGTCGGATATTCACGGCTGGCAACTACAGTGGGGCGACACCTTAGTGGTGATTGGTTCGGTGTTCACTGCCATACATATCATGGCTCTCGATAAGTTAAGTGCGCACCATGACAATATGACTCTGGCGTTTTTACAGATCGCTACCATCGCAATCGTTATCATGGTTATTCAGTCTTCCAAGGGGGACGCCGTATTACCGGCGATGTGGGACAGTAGTCTGGTGCTTGCTGTCTTGGTTACGGCGATCTTCTCGACGGTGATGGCCTTCTGGGTGCAGACCCGTTATCAGCGTTATACCACACCGACTCGTGCGATTCTGATTTACAACCTTGAACCCGTATTCTCGGCGCTGTTTGCCGTTTGGCTATTGCGTGAAACGTTATCGGCGAATATTTTGCTGGGCGGGGGCCTGATCCTGCTGGGCATGTGCCTGCCGGGTGTGATAACCACCTTCACCCAGCGCTATCGCAAAGAGAAGAATATTGCGATAAGCGACTAATTGAGCCCATGACGTTGGGGTGTGACGCATTAACCGGCCGGTGTGGTATTACGGTGATGTGATGACGGCAAGCAACTGAACCGACGATATCGCCGAATAAATCACTTTCCGTAGCGAATCGTCTGTCGGGCATGCCTTAGGTTTCTTTATCGCCTGCCAACTCATCTTGTTCAGGGCAGCCCAGCCAGCAGAAAGTGCCCTCACTCATCATGAAAATATCATCATGAAAAGCCGGCCTAATATTCCTGATCTTCAATCAGGCGTTTACCCAGCGTGATGCTGTCCACCACGTCGTAATTCAATTTCTCATACATGCCGATCACTGCCGTATTGCTCTGACGCACCATCAGGTGAATTTTCGGGCAACCGCGCGCAATCAGCTTCTTTTCCAGCCGGCTGATCAGCGCATTGGCAATGCCTCGACCGCGAAAATCTGGGTGTACGCCCAGATAGTAGGCCGATCCCCGGTGGCCGTCGTACCCCCCCATCACCGAGCCGACGATCTCCCCACCGACTTCCGCTACCAAAAACAGATCCGGATCGTGATTGAGTTTGCGCTCAATATCCATTTCTGGGTCGTTCCAGGGACGCAACAAATCGCAACGATCCCAAAGGGTGATCACTTCTTCAAAGTCATCTTGCCTGAATACGCGGATTTCCATCGCCGATCGCCATGTTGAGTAAATAAGGTTATTCCTGATTATCGCGTGATTCGTTGCAGACGCAATCTCAAATTCACCGGTTTCCACCGCAATGTCAGGTAACACCGTTGACATCCCCAACGGATAAATTTCGTTATACTGATGCCTCCATTCAGCACATAAACAATGACTACCATGAATTCACCTGACATCGACGCGATCAAACATTTTCTACTGACGTTGCAGGACAGCATTTGCCGGCAGTTAGAACAGGTCGACGGCAATGCCGTTTTCCAGGAAGATGCCTGGCAGCACGCCTCCGGCGGCGGCGGACGCAGCCGGGTTCTGCGGCAAGGAACGGTGTTTGAACAGGCCGGCGTCAATTTTTCTCACGTCTCGGGCGCCGCACTACCGCCCTCGGCCAGTATGCATCGCCCTGAATTGGCGGGGCGTCGTTTTCAGGCCATGGGCGTTTCGTTGGTTATCCACCCCCTGAATCCATATGTGCCGACCAGCCACGCCAATGTGCGTTTTTTTATTGCCGAGAAAGATGGCGAGCCGCCGGTGTGGTGGTTTGGCGGCGGTTTTGATCTCACGCCATTCTATGGATTTAAAGAAGACGCCATTCACTGGCATCAGACTGCGTTCGCGCTGTGCCGTCCTTTCGGCGACGATGTTTATCCCCGTTATAAAAAATGGTGCGACGACTACTTTTTCCTGAAGCATCGGGGCGAGGCGCGCGGCATCGGCGGGTTATTTTTTGACGACCTGAACGCGCCGGACTTCGACACCAGTTTCGCCTTCATGCGCGCCGTGGGCGAAGGTTTTCTGCACGCTTACCTGCCCATCGTCAACCGTCGTAAGCCGCTGGCATGGGGCGATCGCGAGCGCCAGTTTCAGCTCTATCGTCGCGGCCGCTATGTGGAATTCAACCTGGTCTGGGATCGCGGCACGCTGTTCGGCCTGCAAAGCGGGGGACGCACCGAGTCGATTTTGATGTCTATGCCGCCGTTGGTGCGCTGGGAGTACCAATACCAGCCGGAAGCCGACAGCCCGGAAGCAGCGCTATACCGCGACTTTTTACCCGCGCGCGACTGGCTATCCACTGAGGGAGAAGAGTGATGCCGAGTATCTGGGTCGACGCTGATGCATGCCCCAACGTTATCAAGGAAGTGCTGTTCCGCGCAGCGGAACGGACATCCACCCAGTTGACGTTGGTCGCCAACCAACCCCTGAAGGTACCGCCCTCCAGATTTATCGCTACCTTGCAGGTTGCGGCCGGTTTCGATGTGGCCGACAACGAAATCGTCCGCCGTGCAGAACCCGGCGATCTGGTGATTACCGCCGACATTCCTCTGGCCGCCGCGGTCATCGAAAAGCACGCCGTGGCGCTTAATCCGCGCGGCGAACGCTATACGCCGGATACCATTCGTGAACGGCTGACGATGCGCGATTTTATGGATACATTGCGCGCCAGCGGAATTCAGACTGGCGGCCCGGCCGCGTTAAACCAGCGCGACCGTCAGCAGTTCGCCAATCAACTGGATAAATGGCTGCAACAACAAGCGTAAAAAAAACCGGCAGATCACTCTGCCGGTTCTGACGACCGACACACCTGTCAGCCTTCATCAAACAGTGATAATGCCATGGGAGAGTAAAGCGTTCGCGCCAGGGGCGGCGCGGTTCGCGCTGACAGGGGGTATCGACGCCATCCCCCCTCCCACGACCTGCAACTAAAAAGGTTTCAACCGGCCATACATGCCGGATTACAGCGGTTCGGTCTGCGCCTCGACCACCGCCAGCGCCACCATGTTGACAATACGCCGTACCGAGGCAATCGGCGTCAGGATATGAACCGGCTTGGCAATTCCCATCAGTACCGGCCCGACAGTGACGCCTTCAGCAGAGGATACGCGCAACAGGTTGTAGCTGATACGCGCCGATTCCATGTTCGGCATAATCAGAATATTGGCGGCGCCTTTCAGCGGGCTATCCGGCATCTGTTCGCGACGAATCGCTTCCACCAGCGCGGCATCGCCATGCATTTCGCCGTCTATTTGTAATTCCGGCGCCGACTGGTTCACCAGCGTCAGCGTGGCGCGCATTTTTTGTGCGCTCGGCGAGTCTGACGTACCAAAACTGGAGTGGGACAACAGCGCCACTTTCGGTTCAATACCAAAACGACGCACGGTATGCGCCGCCATCAGCACGATCTCGGCCAGTTGCTCCGGCGTCGGATCCGCATTGACGTAAGTATCGGCAATAAAGGTATTACCGCTTGGCAACAACAGCGCGTTCATAGCGCCGGCGACCTGCACACCATCACGATAACCGAAGACTTTTTCCACCACGCCGAAATGTTCTTCATAGTTGCCGACAGTGCCGCAAATCAGCGCATCCGCCTCACCGCGGTGAACCATGATTGCGCCTATCAACGTCAGATTGGCGCGCATTTCGCGCTGCGCCTGTTCCTGAGATACGCCGCGACGTTTCATGATCTCGAAATATTCCGTCCAGTAGGCTTTAAAACGCGGATCCGATTCGTTATTAACCACCTCGAAATCTTTACCGATGCTGATCTGCAATCCCAATTTTTGAATGCGCTTCTCAATCACGCTCGGCCGGCCAATCAACACCGGGAATGCCAGCCCCAGCGATACCAACTCCTGTGTGGCATGCAGCACGCGCGGATCTTCCCCTTCCGCCAGCACCACACGTTTCGGCTCGGTACGTGCCTGGGAGAAAACCGGCTTCATGAACAGATTGGTTTTATAAACAAACTGCGTCAGCTTCTCGGTGTAATCATCTAAATTTTCGATTGGGCGCGTCGCAACGCCAGAATCCATCGCCGCTTTGGCCACCGCAGGCGCAATCTTGATGATCAACCGAGGATCAAACGGTTTAGGGATCAGATACTCCGGCCCGAAAGAGAGATCCTGATCGCCATAGGCGGATGCCACGACGTCGCTTTGTTCCGCTAGCGCCAAATCGGCAATGGCGTGCACGCAAGCCAGTTTCATCTCTTCGTTGATGGTGGTGGCGCCCACATCCAGCGCGCCGCGGAAAATGAAGGGGAAACACAATACGTTGTTGACCTGATTCGGATAATCGGAACGACCGGTGCACACAATCGCATCCGGACGCACCGCTTTCACCAATGGCGGCAGAATTTCAGGCTCCGGGTTGGCTAGCGCCATAATCAGCGGATGCGGCGCCATGGTTTTCACCATCTCCTGAGTCAGTACGCCCGGCCCGGAACAGCCCAGAAAAATATCCGCGTCAGGAATCACTTCCGCCAGCGAGCGACGACCATCATCGTCAATGGCGTAGACCGCCTTGGTTTCCGCCATATTGGCCTCACGGCCTTTATAAATGACGCCGCGGGAATCGCACACCACGATGTTTTCCCGTTTCAGGCCCAAAGCCACCAACAAATTCAGACAGGCGATCGACGCCGCACCAGCACCAGACACCACCAGGCGCACATCGCCAATCTGTTTTTCCACCACGCGCAAACCATTCAACACCGCAGCGGTACAAATAATGGCGGTACCGTGCTGGTCATCGTGGAACACCGGAATTTTCATGCGTTCACGCAATTTCTGTTCGATATAAAAGCACTCCGGCGCCTTGATATCCTCCAGATTGATCCCACCGAAAGTCGGCTCCAGCGCGGCGATCACATCAATCAGCTTGTCCGGATCCTGCTCATCAACCTCAATGTCGAATACATCGACGCCGGAAAATTTCTTGAACAGTACGCCTTTGCCTTCCATTACCGGTTTACCGGCCAGCGCGCCGATATTCCCCAGCCCAAGTACCGCCGTACCGTTGGAAATGACCGCTACCAGATTTCCCCGGGCGGTATATTTATACGCCGCCAGCGGATCCTCGGCGATTTCCAAACAAGGCGCCGCTACGCCTGGAGAATATGCCAGCGCGAGATCACGCTGCGTTGCCAGCGGTTTGGTTGGAGATACCTGGATCTTTCCCGGCACCGGATATTGATGAAAATCCAGCGCGCTTTGTTTCAGTTGTTCATCCATCGCGTATTACCTTGTCTCTGTTTTGTTGTGTAGGGTAGACCGCTCATTCAGGCCGGGCCCGCCATGATTTGCCTGCACGATGAACCATGGCGGACTCAACTCAAATGTTTGCTTTTTGTTGATTTAGGGAGAATTACAGAATCTTAAGCCGAAAACTGTTTAATATCGTTACGTAACAAGTCTTAAAACAGCCAGTAACTCTTAACTTAATGAATTATAAAAGATAATAAAAAATGAATAATGACCAGAGAGAATATGGTTCGCAAAAAAATAGCAGTAACACTTGAGTTAAAGTCCATGGCAAATATGCTGCTGGCACGGCTAAGCCTCTTTCTAGGCTCTGAGCCTTATATTAGCAAATAAACCGATGCCCCGCCCCGTACCCCAACGATATTTATAAAAAACGAGCAACCTGTCACTGTTGCTCATTCATTATTTTTACCAAATATATCAATCAATTACTCAAACCATCCTTGTATCCTGGCATGCTGCAACAGCATAATGGTTTTCCCATCGCGAATCCGACCGTCGCCAACCATCCTCATGGCTTCGATAAAGGGTATCTCCAGCACTTCAATATCCTCGTCCTCTATGCCGCCACCATCATTTTCCCGCTGCAAATCGTCATACTCCGCCGCAAAGAAATGGATCAACTCCGTCACACCACCGGGGGACATATAGGCCTCAAACAGCTTTTCCACTTTACCGATCGTATAGCCGGTTTCCTCAATAGCTTCATTGCGAATACACTGTTCCGGACTCTGGTTATCCAACAACCCCGCGCACGCCTCCAGCAACATACCGCTTTCATTACCATTCAGATAAGTCGGCATACGGAATTGGCGAGTCAACACCACTGTTCCCCGGGCTCGGTTGTATAACAGAATGGTCGCACCATTTCCCCGATCATAAACTTCACGCATCTGGCGTACAGTTCCACCCGTTTTTCTTTTTAGATCAAATACATATTTATGAAGAACAAACCAGTGATCCGATAACAGCTTCTTTTCAATAATTTTGATAGGTGACAACATGATCGAACCCTGCGTGATGAATAAACAACGTCAAATAATAGGGTGGGGTCGAAGGGAATGCACGAAATAGCGGATAGATATGCGGCAAAAGCCGGGAAGGCACTACCTTCCCAGCAGAGTATCCACCAACAGATAAAGATTGAGGGCGATAACTACGCAGACAATGATTCTGCCAATATTCTGCACCAAACGGCTGTTCACCAGCCCCCCCATCAGTTCACGATTGCCGGTAAACGCTAACAACGGGATTAGCGCCAGCGCAATACCGAAGCTCAGAAGAACCTGACTCAGTACCAGAACTCGCGTCGGATCCATTCCAAACATAATCACGATGAATGAAGGCAGCATAGTGACAATGCGACGTACCCATAACGGAATGCTGAACCGGACAAATCCCTGCATCACTACCTGGCCGGCCAACGTTCCTACCACGGTGGAGGAAAGACCGGCGACAACCAGGCTCAATCCGAACATAGTAGCGGCAGCCTGGCCAAGCAGAGGTTTCAACGTCAGATAGGCTTGTTCAAGCTCGGCAACAGAAGCATTACCGCTAAAATGGAACGCCGCGGCGGCGGTCGCCATCATCGCCAGGTTGACAAAGCCGGCGATTGTCATCGCCACAGCCACATCGACTTTAGTGGCTGCATAACGCTCCGCATGCGTATCGCTGCTTTTTTGCTGTGTTAACGACGAATGCAGGTAGATAACGTGAGGCATAATAGTTGCCCCCAACACCCCCGCCGCCAGCATTACAGCATCGGACGACGGCAGATTGGGGATCGCCATTCCTTTCGCTAACGGCGCCAATTGCGGGCTGGAGAAAATCAGTTCGACGATATACGCCGCCGCGACAAACATCAGCAACCCGCCGATCACCATCTCGAGAGGCTTCTGGCCGCGTTGTTGCAGCGTGAGGATGAGAAAGGTTGCAATACCGGTCAGAATCGCGCCTTCCAGCAGCGAAATACCCAGCAATAATTTGAACCCCACCGCAGCGCCGATAAACTCCGCCAGATCGGTCGCCATGGCGATGATCTCTGCCTGAACCCAGTAAAACCAGACTGCAGGGCGAGGAAAACGATCTCGGATGTGTTCCGCCAGGTTTTTCCCGGTAGCGATACCGAGCTTGGCGGAAAGCAACTGAATGAGCATAGCCATTAAATTCGCCCAAACGACAACCCACAGCAACTGGTAGCCATAAGCAGCACCAGATTGAATATTGGTGGCGAAATTACCGGGATCGATATAACCGATCGCCGCGATAAAGGCCGGCCCCATCAATGAAAGCTTAAGCTTTCTCGATGTACGGCTGACTGATTCCACTACACGACTCCCCGGCATATAAGTAACCCTTCTAACACTGATATTTTGCTACTCTCACAAAAATGATAATGATTATCAAGTGCATTTAGAGTGGTAAAAATGATTATTTCGATAGGCAAAGACGATGAAGCACGTATCCAATAAATGTATAACTTTTATTGCTCAGACATTAACAAAATATAAACAAAAAAAGCAACCAATCCCTGATGACGTTAACGAAACATTCAATATGTTACCAAAATGATATTTTTCATTATATATCAATGAAATAAAAATATTAGAAACCTGCAGTGGGGCCAGAAAACGCTTGAAGGGAAGAAACAATGCAAGAAAAAGAAACAACATGAGGGGGAAAAGACCTCCGGAACTGGTCAAACGAGTTCCGGAGAGAAAGTCAGATGAGATTATTCTTTAGCTTTTGAAACGGCGACCATCGCCGGGCGTAGCAGCCGACCGTTCAGCGTATACCCTTTTTGCATCACCAACATGACATGGTTCGGCTGATGTTCAGCCGATTCCATCATGGTCATCGCCTGATGCACTTCCGGATTAAACGGTACGTTTACATCGGCGACAACCTCAATGCCAAATTTGCGAACAGCAGACAGCATCGACTTCAATGTCAGCTCCACGCCTTCGATCGTGGATGCCTGCGCCTCGCTGGATTTGTCGGCCATTTCCAACGCACGTTCCAGATTATCAATCACCGGCAACATTTCTCCGGCAAATTTCTCCAACGCAAACTTATGCGCCTTCTCAACATCCAGTTCAGAACGGCGACGAACGTTTTCCATTTCAGCACGAACACGCAGTACGGTTTCACGCTCACGTTGCTGAACTTCATCCAGTTGCGCTTCCAGTTCGGCGATACGCTCATCACGCGAGTCAGCCACTTCCGTCGTCTCTGGCATCGTATCCGTTTGCTGGCTTTGTGCCGTATCCTTCTGATCCAAGACTTGCTCGTCAGGCGACTTCTGTTCTTTACTACTCATGAAATTCTCCGCGGTTTTCGCATTCATCTCGCTAGTTCGCTTATTATGGGGATCAAAACCGGGGTTTCAAGGGAACTACTCACATATTGTTGGCCCGAAAACAGGGAGCGGCAGGCGTTCCCGTAAAGGATGAACCATCCCAATGAACAGAGCGTTTAACTGCATCGGTATCGTCGGCCATCCGCGCCATCCCACAGCACTGACTACTCACGAAATGCTGTACCACTGGCTGAGCGCCAAAGGTTACGACGTTATTGTTGACGAACAGGTCGCACAGGAGCTTAAGCTTCAGGGGGCCATGACCGGAAATCTGTCCGAGATAGGCCAGCAGGCCGATCTTGCTGTGGTCGTTGGCGGAGACGGCAATATGCTGGGCGCAGCGCGCGTGCTTTCCCGCCACAATATCAGCGTCATCGGTGTCAATCGCGGCAACCTCGGTTTTCTTACCGATCTTGACCCCGACCATACTCAACAGCAACTTAGCGACGTGCTGGACGGCCGCTATCTCTGTGAGAGCCGATTCATGCTGGAAGCTGAAATCTGCCGATCAAACCACCCCAACAGTAGCAGTACCGCCATTAACGAGGTGGTTTTGCATCCTGGTAAAGTGGCGCACATGATTGAATTCGAAGTCTATATAGACGATCGATTCGCTTTTTCTCAGCGATCCGACGGGCTGATCATTTCGACGCCAACGGGTTCCACCGCCTACTCGCTATCCGGTGGCGGCCCGATTCTGACTCCATCGCTGGATGCCATCGCGCTGGTTCCGATGTTTCCCCATACGTTGTCATCCAGACCCTTGGTGATTAACAGCAGCAGTACCATTCGTCTCAAATTCTCTCATATCACCCAAGATCTTGAACTCAGTTGCGATAGCCAGATCGCCCTGCCGATTCAGGAAGGTGAAGAGGTTCTGATCCGTCGCAGCGAACATCATTTGAACTTGATACACCCAGAAAATTATAATTATTTCAATACATTGAGTAGCAAACTGGGCTGGTCGAAAAAATTATTCTGAAAACGGTTCATCCTACTTTACTGTATAAAAAACCAGTTTATACTGTATGCAACAACAGGTGTTGTTACATACAGGATACAATCATGCTGGCGCAACTCACTATCAGTAACTTCGCGATCGTTCGCGAACTGGAAATCGATTTTCAGACAGGTATGAGCGTAATTACCGGCGAGACCGGTGCAGGGAAATCTATCGCTATCGACGCACTGGGGCTTTGCCTCGGAAACCGATCCGACGCCAGCATGATTCGCCCAGGCGCTGCCAGAGCGGACATCTGTGCCCGCTTTGCTCTTTCGGACACACCTGCCGCACTGAAATGGCTGGAGCACAATCAGTTGGATGACAACAACGAATGCCTGCTCAGAAGAGTCATCAGCGCCGATGGACGTTCCCGCGCATTCATCAACGGCACCGCCGTCCCGCTTTCGCAATTGCGGGAATTGGGGCAACACCTGATCCAGGTGCACGGCCAACACGCCCACCAACAGTTGCTCAAACCCGATCATCAGCGTCAACTGCTCGACGCCTATGCCGACGATCCTCAATTGCTGTCCGCTATGCGTCAAATCTGGCAGCAATGGCACCAGAGCTGCCGGGAGCTGGCCCAGCATCAACAATCCATGTTCGAACGCGAAGCCCGCCGGGAACTGCTGCAATATCAGCTAAAAGAACTCAATGAATTTGCTCCACAAATCGGCGAATACGAACAAATTGATATCGAGTACAAGCGGTTAGCCAATAGCGGGCAACTGATGTCGCTCAGCCAACAAGCCCTGCAGATACTGAGTGGAAATGAAGACCAGAACATACTCGGCATGTTGCATAGTGCAAGCCATCAGCTATCTGAGTTGATCAGTATGGATAACCAACTTTCAGGCGTGTTCTCCCTTCTTGAAGAGGCCAGCATCCAGATCAGCGAAGCCAGCGACGAATTGAGACATTACTGCGATAGAATGGATCTCGATCCCAATCGGCTTTATGAACTTGAACAACGCCTGTCCCGCCAGATGTCGCTGGCACGGAAACATCACGTCCAGCCGGAAGAATTGCCCTCATTCCATCAACAACTGTTACAGGAACAGGAGCTGCTGGAACAACAGGAAAATGATCACGAATCATTAAGTCAGACCGTACAGGAATATTACCAACAGGCACTGCATATGGCTGAGCAGCTCCACCAGCGCCGCAGCCAATGCGCCAACGAGCTGGCGCAGCAGATTACGGAAAATATGCATGAACTGGCCATGCCGCATGGTCAATTCGCCATTGAAGTGGTCTTTACTCCGGAATCGCTTACCGCCAATGGCGCCGATCAGATCGAATTTTGTGTAACGACCAACCCAGGCCAACCGCATCAGTCCCTTGCCAAAGTTGCCTCTGGTGGCGAGCTGTCACGTATTGCATTAATTATCCAGGTTATTACTGCCCAAAAAATGGATACACCCGCACTGATCTTCGACGAAGTAGATGTAGGCATCAGCGGACCAACTGCGGCGATTGTGGGTAGGATGCTGCGTCAATTAGGTCAATCAACCCAGGTAATGTGTGTAACTCATTTACCGCAGGTTGCCGGTTGCGGCCATCACCACTATTTCGTCAGCAAACATACAGACGGCGCGATGACTGAGACACTCATGCAATCTCTGGATAAAAAGGCGCGTTTGCAAGAATTAGCCAGACTACTGGGAGGTTCTGCTGTAACCAAAAACACGCTGGCCAACGCGAAAGAATTACTAGCCGCATAATCAGGATTCAACTTTTTCGGGTTCACGGGGTCTTACGGATATCTTGCAGGTTTTCAAGTCAGGCAAGGTCTATTATCATCTGCAACCTATGCCCTTAAGGAATGTAATCACTATGCGCTGTAAAACGCTGACTGCCGTCGCCACGGTAGTAGTTGTTATGTTAACCGCTGGCTGCTCTATGTTCGAACGTATAGTTTATCGGCCGGACATCAATCAGGGGAACTACCTGGCGTCAGCTGACGTTGCCAAAATTCATAATGGAATGACTAAACAACAGGTTGCCTACACACTGGGCACCCCGATGTTGCAGGATCCATTCGGGACTGACACCTGGTTCTATGTTTTCCGTCAACAACCAGGCCACGATGCCGTCAAACAGCAAACGCTGACTCTGACCTTCAACAGTCAGGGCGTTTTGACCAATATTGATAACAAGCCAGCATTACAATAAGACTGAATGAAATAGCACTTTCGTCCCGGCTGATGGACAAAAAATAAGGCACATTACCGTGCCTTATTTTTTGAACGCTCCGCTCGTTGACGACGTAGTTCTTTCGGGTCAGCCAATAATGGTCGATAAATCTCAACACGATCACCATCGCGCAATACATCGCCCAATTTGGCTGGCCGACTGAAAATACCGATCTTATTGATATTAAGATCAATTTCAGGCCACAGCGCCAACACCCCAGAATTTCTGATAGCTAATTCTACCGAACTTCCCTCTTCCAAAGTCAGGGATCGCAAATACTGACGTTCCGGCAGAGCATAAACCACTTCAACATGGATTTCAGACACTATAAACCTCTTTAGCTCTCTGAGTGAACGCCTGAACCATATTGTTGGCTAATTCCTTGAATACTTTACCAAATGCAAGCTCAATCAGGACGCTCTTGAATTCGAAATCAAGATGCAATTCAACCTTGCAGGCCTGGTCTCCAAGAGGAATAAAACGCCAGTCTCCCGTCAACTGACGAAACGGACCATCAACCAATTGCATAGAAATACACTGGTTATTAGTCAATGCATTACGAGTCGTAAACGTCTTGCTGATCCCAGCTTTGGAAACATCAACTGCGGCTGTCATTTCTTCTGAAGAAGAAGAAAGAACGCGACTACCGACACATCCTGGCAAGAACTTCGGATAAGAGGGAACGTCATTGACTAATTTATACATCTGCTCCGCACTGAAGGGGACCAATGCTGAACGACTTATTTTGGGCATACCATTTTCCGTGAGTCATAAATCGCGCAAAATAATAGCACTATTGAGTAGCCAGACAAAAATTCTGCGAAGAACATCGCATCGATTCATTCAGAATGCGGCCGTATCATGACAGGGATTTCATTCACCGCAGCAACCAGTATAATGACGGCACTATGACAAAGAAAAAAGCATATAAACCCGGCTCTGCCACCATTGCACTCAATAAGCGTGCCCGCCACGAATACTTCATAGAAGAAGAATTTGAGGCGGGCTTGTCCCTACAGGGGTGGGAAGTCAAATCCCTGCGAGCAGGCAAAGCCAATATCAGTGACAGTTATGTCATGCTGCGCGATGGCGAAGCCTATCTATTTGGTGCAACATTCACACCGTTGCATGTAGCCTCCAGCCACGTAATCTGTGATCCAACACGTACACGTAAGCTCCTGCTAAACCAGCGTGAATTAGACTCACTGTACGGTAGAGTCAACCGTGAAGGTTATACAGTCGTCGCATTATCACTGTATTGGAAAAACGCCTGGTGCAAGGTCAAGATTGGCGTAGCCAAAGGGAAGAAAGAACACGACAAACGGGACGATATCAAAGAACGTGAATGGAAGTTGGATAAAGCGCGCATAATGAAAAACGCCGCCCGCTAACGGTAGATTAGCGATCCATATCTCTGTTATAATAGCGAAATATCTTGGGGCTGATTCTGGATTCGACGGGATTCGCGAAACCCAAGGTGCATGCCGAGGGGCGGTTGGCCTCGTAAAAAGCCGCAAAAAAATAGTCGCAAACGACGAAACTTACGCAGTAGCAGCTTAATAACCTGCTTACAGCCCTCTCTCCCTAGCCTCCGCTCTTAGGACGGGGATCAAGAG
Organism: Musicola paradisiaca NCPPB 2511; assembly: GCF_000400505.1. NCBI lineage: Bacteria > Pseudomonadati > Pseudomonadota > Gammaproteobacteria > Enterobacterales > Pectobacteriaceae > Musicola > Musicola paradisiaca. Next base: position 3,746,629 of record NZ_CM001857.1, read on the forward strand.
AGGTCAAACCTAAAAGAGATCGCGTGGATGCCTTGCCTGGGGTTGAAGCGTTAAATCTAATCAGGCTAGTTTGTTAGTGGCGTGTCTGTCCGCAGCTGGCAAGCGAATGTAAAGACCAGACTAAGCATGTAGTACCGACGGTGTAGGAATTTCGGACGCGGGTTCAACTCCCGCCAGCTCCACCACTTTTTGTTCTATAGAACGCCAATGAAGTCCACTAAGCCCGCATGGCACAAGCCCTGCGGGCTTTTTTACGTCTATTAGGCGCTGTGGTGATCTTGTGGCTTCCACAACTTTTAGGTACCTTCTTAGGTACCCGAAAGGCAGGTACCCATCCAGCGGGTACCTAAATGATGGAGGTACCTATGGCACGGTTAACAAAACCCCTCACCGATACGGAGATCAAAGCCGCCAAACCACAGGAAGCGGATTACACACTGCATGACGGCGACGGTCTGCAACTGCTAATCAAAAGCAGCGGCAGGAAAGTCTGGCAAATGCGCTACTACCGGCCTTTAACCAAAAAGCGCGTAAAACTGACTTTTGGCCCTTATCCCGAAGTCACTCTGGCCGACGCACGGCAACGCCGGACAGCGGCCCGCGCCCTGCTGGTAAAAGATATTGACCCTTATGAACACCAGCTTTCATTGCGCAAGCAAGCGCTGGAAACCCAATCCAACACCTTTAAGGTCGTTGCCGAACGCTGGCTACAGTTAAAAAAGAGCAGCGTCACCGCCGACTACGCCTCCGATATCCGGCGCTCCCTCGAAAAGGATATCTTTCCCGCCATCGGCGATATCAGCATCACGGATATCAAAGCGCGCACGCTGGTGCAGGCTATTCAGCCGGTACAGGCCAGAGGCGCGCTGGAAACGGTAAGGCGGTTATGCCAGCGGATTAACGAAGTGATGATCTATGCCATGAACGTTGGCCTGATCGATGCGGCTCCCAGCGTCAATATCAGCAAGGCGTTCGAGAAACCGCAGAAAAAGCACATGCCCAGTATCCGCCCGGATCAACTACCGCAACTGATGCAAACGATGCGGCTGGCAAATATCGAGTTACCGACCTGCTGTCTGTTTATGTGGCAGCTTCTCACCCTCACCCGCCCTGTCGAAGCCGCTGAGACGCGCTGGCAAGAGATCGATCTGGATGCTAAAGAATGGCGCATTCCGGCCGAACGCATGAAAATGAAGCGGGTACATATCGTTCCGCTGTCAGAACAAGCACTGGCTATTCTGGAACTTATGCGGCCTTTAAGCAGCCATCGGGAATATGTTTTCCCCAGCCGCATTAAGCCGTTACAGCCAATGAATAGCCAGACGGTCAACGCCGCGCTGAAACGCGCTGGATTAGGCGGCATTCTGGTATCACACGGCATGCGCTCAATCGCCAGCACCGCGCTCAATGAGCAAGGCTTTCCGCCCGATGTCATCGAAGCCGCCCTCGCCCACGTAGATAAAAATGAAGTACGCCGGGCCTATAACCGCAGCGACTATCTGGAACAACGTCGCCCCATGATGCAATGGTGGGCTGACTTTGTGAAAGCGGCGGACAACGGCAGCGTGCTGGAAGGCGGGATCCGAGGACTCAAAGCGATTGGGTGATTATATTAGGCCGTGTTTTCTCTCCCGCCTCACACCATAAGCAAGTGATGGTGTGAGGCGGGAGACGCGTTATTTTTCTTTGCGGCGGGAACGTTCAAGATACAAATTCAGCACATCTTCTGCGAATTCATCGTCAACAATGTAAAAGTAGCACTCCGGCACATTGAGTACGCGGGCAAATTCGCAGGCCAATTCAAACGTGGGTTTATGCGTGCCATTTTCATAATGAGACAGACGCGAATAGGCGGTAGCCTCTTCGATACCAGCCAGTACGCCGAGCTTCTCCTGCGTAAGATTCGCTCTTAATCTGGCCGCTTTCAAACGCTTAGGAATCATTCAGTTATTACCGGCAGTTAATGTATTGCGGTAATCTTTAGCATTCCTCAATATGGATTTTCTTTAGAGTTTATAAAGATGGCGACGCGCTTAGTATGCACCCAGCCCTTATTTGCCCTCTGGCGTGCGTTGCCACCGTACGGTTTCACCGGCATACAGTGTCAGGATCGCTTCTGCAAAGCTATCGTCCACGGTGTAAAAATAGCTCTCTGGCACGTTCAATGCGTGTGCAAAGGCGCAAACCGTTTTGAACGATGGCGTATGCGTTCCGCTCTCATACTGCGAGAGACGAGAATAGGCCGTCTCTTCGCCAATCCCGGCTAATACGCCAAGCTGCTCTTGCGTCAGATTAGCCCGTAACCTCGCATTTTTAAGACGTTCAGGGATCATAAGGATCTGCCATCAATAACTGTATTGACAGAATCTTTAGCATTCCTTAAGATTCATTATCTTTAGACTTCCTAAAGAAGAAACATAAAAACATGCCTGAGTCGGAAGAAGGCAACTTCGCTGACTCTGTCTTATGACTACTAACGAGGGTAACTTCCGATGACCGAACAAGACTGGCATCCGGCAGATATCATTGCTGGTTTAAGAAAGAAAGGCACAACGTTGGCTGCGGTTTCCAGAGAAGCGGGACTCGCCTCTTCCACTTTGGCAAATACACTGACGCGCCATAGGCCTAAAGGAGAACGCTTAATCGCCGAAGCCTTGCATAGACGTCCTGAAGAGATCTGGCCTTCGCGGTATAACAATGGGCAGCACAGGAAATACAGAAATGGAATTTCAGATTAGAGGATGATAATAATCGCGAAGATTACCCTGCCGTTCTGCTGCATATAACGGCAGGCTCTTTGTTGTATGTAATAAAAGAACTCCCCGCATAGTAAATACAATCATCCCACACGAAAAAGTTGAGTAGTATCTGGGTAGGATCGCACAGAACGTAACGACTTTAGGCTTTTTAATTCATGCATCCAGCATGGATTAAAAAGTGGCGTAAGGCGAGTAAATTCAATTTCGCAGAAATTGTTAATTTGCGTCGCCCGAACCCACTGGCGAGCGTTCACCCCAAGTGAACCGAGCTGATCGGGGGGAGCCGAATAAATTTTGCCGCCCCAGCGAGCAAAAAGACGCGCCCACGCGTCGGTTTATTTGGGGGGCGTTAGCCCCGCACACCGTCGCAGCTAAGTCTCCGGCCATAAGCCGGTAGCGTGGCGCGACCAACCCATTTAAAGCTGCGTTTCCCGTTATTTCGCACCGAGCCTGCGAGGAAGAGAAATAACAGGCTAAAACGCGCGTCTTAAAGGGGTTGGTCGCGCGTAGCGCGTGACGGTGTGCCGCCGTTGACCTTGGGGGTTTTGGCGTGGCGTCCAGCCGCGACATTACCCCCATGAGCCAGGCAATAAGGGCATTCAGCCCGCATGAACTGGCTCATGTCGTTCGTGCCGGAAAGTATACTTTCCGGCACATGGTCGTAAAGCGACTACGCTCTTTCGCCCCATGTTCTCGCCTCATCCGTTCGCCCTATACCATGGGGCGAGAACATGGGGCGACGTGATGAGGCGAGAGGTAGGAAAACAATCTATAGTTATTAGTATTATCAGAAAAACACGCTAAATCTCAGATATTCACAAACGACACTGGGCAGCTAAGGGGGCAATATTCACCACATATACTACATTATGTTTGGTCGCAGTATCCGATGAGTTATTACTGGTGACAGAATTTCAAAAATCAGGAAGCGAGTACTCCGGTGTCGATGAATTTAGGACATGGAGATTAATGTAGTCGATACGGTATGTGCGGAAAATTTACGGCTGATTGGTCTATATCAGGATTGGTGAGATTCTCATCGGTAGAAAAAATATCGAAAAGTGGATAGTTAGTTTCGCTGGAAGCCTTACAAAATCATGTGCACAAAGTGACATTGATCACGGTTAAATGAATTAACTATTTATAAATTAAAAAATTTAATGAGATAAAACAGGAAAATTATTATGAATGGAGTTGATAAACTGCAGATTAAACCGTTTCTTTCAATACTTTTGGGTTCGAGCCAAATCAATTCCGATCCTGCAGAAATACACGAAATCATCACAGATGTAATTCAGAAAGAAGGTCGAAAAGGACAGGAAGTTGAAATGCAACCTGTTAAACAGGATTCAGCTGGTGAGGCTCTCATTTTCTATACTCATTATGAAGTTTTGAAAAATCCAAGTTGGTTCGCAGGAAATACACTCACCGATGTAGAAAACCATATATTTATCACTTTCAGTCTTAACAATACATTTGCATTCTATATGTCTGAAAAAGGCATGAAGGATGAAATAAGGACGTATTTTTTCACTCCTCTACTTCCTAACCTAAAAGTAATAAACATTAGCCAACTCAATTATCTTTTTATAAATGAAGATAAAATTAAAATGTTATGGCTTTCTGGGATACATGATAGAGAAAGCTTTAAAGCTGACTCAAAAGTATTAGGCGGAGAAAGTGTCGCAGAGACTCTGAACCCTCTAGAAGACCAATCTTTTACAATGTCAGCAGTTCGTACATCTCTAGACGGAACAAATACAACTATTGGCTTGAACCCATATAAATCATCATTATGGCGGGGACCATGCAAAGACTGGAAAACATTTGAAAACAGAGTGATTGAGATAATTGATACGATAGATAAAAATACAGGTAAACTTGAGAATCCAATAAGTATTCTATCTATACCCGTCGCTGAAATTAAAGGTGTGAATAACGTTTATGATCTATCGTTTCTTGACCCTGAGTTCAATAGCAATGGTTTGAGTGAAAGCAAAATTGATCGACTACGTATAATCCATAATGAATATTCCTGTAAGATATTAGACACATTAAACTCATCTGAAATAAACCTAGAGGTATTCAAATACCAATCAAGTATTGGAGATATAAAAATATCACCAAAAATTATAGATTACGACGTCGAATTTGAAGTAACTGAAAAACATCCAAAGAAAGGAAAGAAACAAGAAATAGAATATTTTTCAAACACATTTAAATATCCCGAGCTAATTAAATGTTGGTATGAATCCGGTCATGCGATTGTTAACAGTCGAGTATTTAAAACAGAGTACCGTGATGTTTCTTACAATAATTTCATTTGGACAAACTTCGAGGGATTCGATATATCCAAGGAGAAACCTGAACTAGATGGAAAAGTTGCTCTTAATAAAATAGGATATCAAAAGTCACTTTTCTGCTGGATGAAGCATAATTGGTGTGGGCTTTGGGATTCACATGAAAATTTTTTGACTACTGATAGACCATCTGGCTGGCTCCTCTGCGACGATGGTGCAGGAGAAAAAGCAGATTTTATACATATTGTTGAACATAAAGATAAAACTTACATTTCTTTAATTCATATTAAAGCTGCAAATTCCATTAGCAGTGATCGACGAATATCAGTCGGTGCTCATGACATAGTGTTGAACCAAGCAATAAAAAACCTTCGATATATTAGTAGAAAAACATTAGTTACAGATCTTAGAGAACGAGCTGAAAACGCAGTTACCAAATATTGCTGGAATGACAATAAATTAAGTGATCATAATTCATTCTTAGATGCCATCGAATCACTTGAAAAAAACAGCAAGATTAAATTTAGGGTGGTAATAGTGCAGCCTCATACCATGAAAAGTTATTATAATAGAAATATTCAATCAAATATCAGGAAGCAACTAGATGTCTTGCTTGTTAGCGCCGAGTCGGCCATTAGGGCATCGGGCGCGGAGTTTTACATTATCGGCCATGATGATACTCAGCCGCAAAATCGGCTTAAATGATCCTCACGAAATGAGACTAAGTTGACATAATTGGTACACACTTAGGTACGCAGATAAAAATTAATTTAAAACAAAATATTTAATATCAATAACATAAACATCAAATTCAACTTCCCCCAGCCCACCAATTAAATCAAGGGGTTACGTGAAAACGGAACCCCTTTTTTATTACCTGTGGCGACAAAATGGCGGCAGATAATCCACTGAAGGAGTTTCGGTTGCGGGTTTAACGTCCACCAACCCACATTCTCCATCGGTGACTCCCAGAACCATCCGATGAAGTCCTTAAAGCCCGCACGGCGCAAACCCTCCGGGCTTCAGACTGCTGACAAACCTGGCTGTCTTCATCAAACAGTGATAATGGCATGGAAGAGTAAGCGTCCGCGCCAGGGATGCGAGGTTCGCGCTGACAAAGACGTACTGGCAGCGCCTGTACGATCCAGCCATTATACGTTGTCAGCAACCTCAAGCCCTGCGGGCCTTTTTGCGTCAACTGACACCCATTGGTGTTCGATGGCACCCTTTTCGGAATCCGACATACAGCACCGCTTTACAACACTAATCTCCGAAAGCGGATTCAAAACAGCACCACATGCAGCACGGTTCTAACCACAATCCCAAACAGCGCTCCCAATGCGGCATAGCGGAACAGTCGCGTTAACCGTGAGCCAACGCCGAGAAATATGCCGATACCCGGCAAATCAAACGTCTGAACCAACAATCCGGCGGATGCATTGATTTGGCTGGCGGTCATTTTTCCCTGATGAACCAAATCCGATACCACGCCGAAGTACGCCGTGCCGCCGGCCAGGCATTTCACCAGCGTCGGCAGCACAAAGACCGGGGAAATACCGGCCGATGTCAGCAACGGCGATAAAACGTGATCCAGCGCCGTCACCGCACCGGCGGCTTCCAGCATACCGACAATCACCATCGACAAAATCAGCATCGGCACCGATCCCAACGCCAGCCGGATAGCATCCGATCCCGCACTGTTGATAATGCCGATCAGCCCTTTACCGCCCGTTTCCTCAGCAGGAACCTCGTTGGAACGACGGCCTTCTGCCGAAGACAACCTGCGCCCCAGCACATGGTAGGTCAGGGCCGCCGCCGCCAGCCCGCCGATAATCGAAATCACGATAGCCGCCGCCCAATGCAGCCCAAACGGCGTCAGGGGATAAAACACATTGCCTTGCCCCATGGCGAACACCATGGCCATGGTCGCTGCCATATGACGATCAGAAACGCCGCGTTTTTCCATAATAGACAGCGTCGCCAACGGCGCGGCAAAGCTGACGAAGTTAAGCTGAATCAGCGCAAACGTGCTCATTCCGCTTAGCCCAAACGGGCGCAGAAGCGGCGCCATCCAGCGAACCAATAGATCGACAATCCCTTTGACTTCCAGAAACCGCATGATGACCAGCATCACGACCATGATCGGCAACAACGTATAGAGCGCGACGTCGACGGAGGATTTCCCCGCCGACATAATGATTCCAATAATGTCCATTGAATATCCCTGGCCGGTCATACGCCTGAATCCCGGCACATTACCCGTACTGTCCCGGTAATTTGCTATTGTCATTATCGTGCGGGAACATACGCCCGCCCCAAGCCCGGACATCTCTCCGCCTATGCGGAACCGATCCGGAATGTTCACTGGGCTATTTTCGTGATCTTAATCACGATATGCCAGTACATCTTGCGCTCATCGCCGATGCTGATTGCATAAAAAGGCGCAGTGGCAACACGTAACCGCAGCCCGGTATCTACAGATCACGTCGGGCGCCGTTCGAACTACAACGATAAGGAGGTGGCAATGAAGGTATTTTTAACATCCGCCCTACTGGCAGTCATGATGGGATATGGTGGGATTGCAGAGGCAAATCAGACCTTTGTCTTTATCCGTCACGGTGAAAAACCGGACAACGACAGCGGCCAACTCACCTGTAAAGGATTGAATCGGGCGCTGAGTATTCCGCAGGTATTACTCGGCCGGTACGGCACGCCCGATGCCATTTTCGCCTCGGCGCCCAAAACCAAAAAAATCGGCAGTTCCTTGCGGCCACTCACCACCATCACCCCCACCGCGATCCGGATATCACAGCCAGTCGATCTTCGCTTCCGCGCAGACGATACCACCGAGCTTGCCAAAACACTGCTGACCGGGAAACCTCACCCGTTGGTCTTTCTCTCCTGGGAACACAAGAACCTGGTCGTGGCCGCCAAAAAAATCATCAACATGGCCGGCGGCGATGACAGCGTGGTTCTCCCCTGGGCAGGCTCTGATTTCGACGGCATTTATGTCATCAAGCTGGACGACGCCGGCAAGTTCATCGCCTTCAGCCGGGAAACGGAAGGCCTGAACGGCGTACCGGATACGTGCCCCAATACCTAATACCGGCGCTGTCAGGTAACGCCCGTTACCGTATCAACACCGGCTTGGCGGGGCCCCAAGGGTACCCGCCTCCTCCGTCGTCTCTGCGTTCCCCCGCTTTCGATTTACCTTCACGCACGGCCCGCGAGCAGCGGCGATCCGGCGCGGACGTTGCTTTTCTCAGCGGATCATCTTTCTGTCAGATTCGGTTGCTGTAATCGTCGCAACGAAAAAAGGAGAACGAGACATGCATAAAGGTATCACTCTCGCCGTACTGACGATGGCGGCGCTGGCCGCCCCTGCTCTGGCCGACACCACATTGACCCTCTACACCAGCCAGCCCAGCGAAGATGCGCAAATGACCGTCGCCGCCTTCGAACAAGCGCACCCGGACATCAAAGTAAACTGGATCCGCGACGGAACCACCAAGCTGACCGCTCGTTTGCAGGCAGAAGCCGCCGCGGGCGGCGCCATGCCGGACGTCCTGCTGATCGCCGACAGCGTCACCATGGAAGCCCTTAAACAACAGAACCTGCTGGCGGCATATCAGTCGCCGGAGGCCAAACGCTACGATCCCGCGCTGTACGACGCCCAGGGTTACTACTACGGCACCAAATTGATCACCACCGGCATCGCCTATCACCGTCAGGCGCCGGTCAAACCCACCTCATGGCAGGATTTAGTCAAGCCAGAGCTGAAAAACATGGCCACGCTACCCAGCCCGCTATACTCCGGTGCGGCACTGATCCACCTCGCCACGCTCACCGGCAACCCACAGCTAGGCTGGCATTACTATCAGCAGTTAAAAGACGACGGCGCGATGCCGCAAAGCGGCAACGGCGGCGTGCTGAGCGCCATTACCTCCGGCGCCAAAGCCTACGGCGTGTTGGTGGACTTTATGGCGATCCGCGAGAAGGCCAAAGGCGCGCCGATTGAATTTCTGTTTCCCAAAGAAGGCGTCAGCATCGTTACCGAACCGGTCGCGATGACGAAGAAAGCCAACCACCCAGAGGCAGCCAAAGCATTTATCGACTTCATTCTTTCGGAAACCGGACAGAGACTGGTACTGAAGCAAGGCTATCTCACCGCCGATCCGACGCTGCCGGTTCCGGAAGGCTTTCCACCAAGAGATAGCATCAAATTGATGGCGTTTGACGCAGGCAAAGCGCTGGCGGAATCAGAACAGAACAAGCAGCGCTTTGGCGAACTTTTTGGAAACCAATAAACATGGATGGGCTAACCCTGCGCCCTGTCGTCGTCGGCAACCCGCCCCGAGGAGGATGGTGGCTGTTGCTGGCGCTGGTGGCGTTGCTCAGCCTGTTGCCCAGCCTGCGTCTGCTGCTGTCGGCGTTGTTTGACTGGCATCAGGGCGGCGATGGCAGCCTATGGCGCGTCCTGTCTAGCGGCGCCACCTGGCGCGCGCTGTATCACAGCCTCTATACCAGCGCACTCGGCACCCTGTTGTCGTTACTGCTGGGCAGTTTGTTCGCCTGCGCTCTGGCGCTGACCGATATCCGCGCCAAAGCGCTGTGGGTCTATCTTTTCATGCTGCCGATGATGATCCCGCCGCAAGTCACGGCGCTCAGTTGGCTACAACTGTTCGGCTCCAACAGCATTTTGCTGACCACACTGGGTGTGGCGCCGACGTTCGGCAGCCCCAACCCGCTCTACTCCGCCGAAGGCATCGCCTTGCTGCTCGGCATCCAGCACGCGCCGCTGGTGTTTCTCACACTACGCACCCAACTGCTGTGCCTGCCCAAAGAACAGATTGAAGCCGCCCGCCTGCACGGCGCGCCGTTATGGCGAGTGCTGTACGATATCGTGCTGCCGCTATGCCGCACCGCGCTCTGGGCGGGCGGCGCCATTGCCTTTGTCTCGGCGCTGGGGAACTTCGGCATCCCGGCGATGCTGGGTATTCCGGTGTCCTACTTCGTGCTGCCCACCCGCATTTATCAACTGATGTCCGGTTACGGCCCGGCGATGCTCAACCAGGTCGCGGCGTTGTCGGTGGTGATGGGGGCGCTGGCGGTGGGGATCGTGGCGCTGCAAAGCCGCTGGCAGCGACGTCATGCGCTACCGCTGATCGGTATGGCGGGACGGGCGCTGGCGTTTCGGCTCGGCGTCTGGCGTCTTCCGGTCGAACTGCTGCTGGCGACGGTACTGTTTCTGATCCTGGTCGCACCGCTACTGGCGCTGATCGTTACCTCGCTGGTGCCGACGCTCGGCGTACCGCTCAATACCGCCACGCTGACTTTCGCCGCCTACCACACCCTGCTGCAACCCCACAGCGCCACCTGGCGTGCGCTCACCAACAGCGTGCTGCTGTCGTCGTTTGCAGCGCTCACGCTGACGGCGCTGAGTCTGCCGTTGGCTTATCTGCTGGTACGATTCCCCAGCCGTTTGCTGCGCTGGCTGCATCAAGCCATCGACATCCCCTACACCCTGCCGGGCGTGGTGCTGGCTATCGCATTTATTCTGCTGTTCGCCCGCCCGCTGCCGTTACTGGACATCAGTTTGCAGGGCACGCTGGCGATCATCTTTCTGGCCTACCTGGCCCGCTTTCTGACGGTGAGTCTCAAACCGGTACACAGCGGCATGTTGCAGTTGGATCCGGCATTGGAAGAGGCGGCCAGCCTGGCCGGCGCCGATAGCACCCAGCGCCTGCGCCATATCGTCCTGCCGCTGCTGGCGCCCGCGGCCTTTGCCGGCGCACTGCTGGTCTTTCTAACCGCAGTACACGAACTGACGGTCTCCGCGCTGCTGTGGAGCGCAGGCAGCGAAACGCTGGGCGTGGTGATTTTCAATCTTGATGAAAGCGGCAACAAAGTGCTGGCAGCGGCTATCTCCGTCATGGTGGTGGCGCTGGTGGCGCTGACGATGCTGCTGCTGAACGGCCTCGGCCGCTCTCTTCCGAAAGGCGTGATCCCATGGCGGAACTGAAACTGGAACAGGTCGGCAAACTGTTTGGCGAGCAAACGGTAGTACGCGATCTGACGCTGACCATACCGCCGGGCGCCTTTACCGCGCTGCTCGGCCCCAGCGGCTGCGGGAAAACCACCACATTACGCATGCTGGCCGGGTTGGAAACACTGAGCCGCGGGCGCCTGTGGCTTGGCGATCGCCTGCTGGCGGATCAACACAACCACCTGCCGCCGGAAGCGCGCCAGATGGGGATGGTGTTTCAATCCTACGCCCTGTGGCCGCATATGACGGTGGCGGAAAACGTCGGCTACCCGCTGAAGCTGAAAAAGATCGGCGGCGCAGCCCGTGAAAAACAGGTGATGGACGCCCTGGAGGTGGTGGAGCTGGCCGCCTGCGCCCGGCGTTCACCGCAGGAATTAAGCGGCGGTCAGCGTCAGCGCGTGGCGCTGGCGCGCTGCCTGGTCTCGGAACCAAAGGTCATGCTGTTGGACGAACCGCTGGCCAACCTCGACCGGCACCTGCGCGCCACGCTGGAACAGACCTTCCGCGATTTTCACCGCCGAACCGGCGCCACCTTTGTCTACGTCACCCATGATCAGGCGGAGGCGATGGCGCTCGCCAGCCATATCGCGGTGATGCATCAGGGCGAACTGATGCAGTGGGGAACGCCGCAGCAGCTTTATCATGCGCCGCGTAGCGCCTGGATCGCCGGCTTCATCGGCAAGGGCAGCATTCTGCAACTGCCGCTCGTTGCGACCAGCGATTTGCTGGACAGCGCCAGCCTGCACCAGAGTCTGGAACGCCACGATACCTCGCTGCCGCACCAGCCGGTGCTGATTCGTCCCGAACACGTCGTCCTCGCCGGGCACAGCCCACTGACGGCGCAGGTCGCCAGCTGTATCTATCAGGGCGAACGCTATCTTCTGGAACTGCGGTTGCCCGATGGCCAGACGCTGACCGCCTATCACCCCGCACCGCTGGCGGAACAGCAAAACGTGGCGGTGCGCCTGTTGCAAGGCTGGCGGCTGGAGGCGGCATAAACGCCGCCTCATCATAACGATCAGAAACGGAACGTCTCTTCGCCGTAACAGTAGCGGGCGTACAGTTCCGGGTTGATATCAAAACCGATACCCGGCTTGTCCGGCACCGCCACCATACTGTCCTGATCCAGCGTCACTTCCGGCAGCATGAAATCCTGCGCCCAATAGCGTGACGACGGCGGAATGTCATGCGCCAGCAGGAAGTTGGGCAGCGTCGCCACCGCGATGTTGTGCGCCTTGCCGACGGCGGTATCCAGCATGCCGCCGCACCATACCGGGATCCCGGCGTCTTGGCAGAAATCGTGGATCAGCTTGGTTTCGGTGATGCCGCCCACCCGCGCCACCTTGATATTGATGATGCGGCCGCTGCCCAGTTCAATGGCTTTGCGGGCATCCTCCACCGAGGCAATGCTCTCATCCAGACAGATCGGCGTTTCGATCGCCGCCTGCAACTTGCGGTGATCGACGATATCGTCGTGTGCCAGCGGTTGTTCGATCATCAACAAGTTGTACTTGTCGAATTCCCGGAACAGCGGAATATCGTCCAGCGAATAGGCGGAGTTGGCGTCCACCATCAGCGTGATATCGCCGAATTCGCTGCGCAGCGCCTGAATGTAGGCCAGATCCTTGCCCGGCTTGATCTTAATCTTGATACGGCGATAGCCTTCTTCTCGGTAGCCTGCCACCACGCGCACCAAATCCGCCGGCGTCGGCTGAATACCGATGCTGACGCCCGCCTCGACCCGGTCGCGCACGCCGCCCAGCTCGCGCCACAGCGGCGTCTGTTTCTGTTTGGTATAAGCGTCCCATACCGCGCCTTCTACCGCCGCCTTGGCGCAGTTGTTGCGGCGTACCGGCGCAAAAATATCGCGCACTTCGGAAGGATGACGAATCTCGCCGGCCTGGCGCAGCATCGGCACCAGAAAATCACGCATGATGTGCCAGGCGGTAACGTTGGTTTCCTCGTTGTAAAACGGCAGCGAAATCGCCGAACAATCGCCGTAACCCACCACATCGCCGCAATGCGCTTCCACCACGGTGAAATATTTCTCCGTCTGGGTGGCGAAGCTGGTGGTAAACGGGGTTTTCAGCGTCATCTTCATCTGACGCAATACAATTTTGTCTATTTTCATCTTTGTCCTTCACAACACAGTTAACGTCAAACCTGCGCCGCGACGCCGGGCTGTGCCGACGGGCGCGTGTGGATAGTCAGGCTCACCACCGCCGAGAACGCGGCGGCGGCCATCAAAAACAGGAACGCCGAGGGATAGCCGAAGTGTTCGACCATCGCGCCGATCACCAGCGGTGCGATAAACCCGGCCGCCTGCCCGCCGACGTTGATCACCCCGATGCCGGATCCCACCATGCGCGACGCCAATACCTTGGTCGGCAGCGCCACGGCAATTGCCAACACAAACGATTTGAAAAAATAAGCGCAAGACTGGGCAACCACCACCGCGGTGATACTCGACGCACTGTACATCAGATACAGGAACAGCGCGGTCAACAAGGCGCAGCCCATCAGCATTACGCGCTCACGGCCGTCAAAGAACCGGGTCATCACCCAGCCGCCGGAGGCGGTCGCCACCCCGGCCATCACGTAAGGGATCGGCAACAGCACCCCCACCGCTTTCAGATCCAGATGACGTTCGGTCATCAGGTAAATCGGCATCCAGGAATCCAGCCCCTTGTTGATCAGGCTCAGGCCGAACCACACCGCCGCCAACCGCCATAACAGTGGGTTTTTCATCACCTCGCGCCAATCGGCGCCGCTCAGGCGCTCCGGCTCATTCGACACCCATGCCGGCTTAGCGCTGACGGTCAGGGTATATACCAGCACGAAGGCGATGCCGAACAGGCCAATCACCATAAACGCATGGCGCCAGCCCAACGCCAGAATCAACGGCGCGATCAGCAACGGCGCAATCATGCTGCCCACATAGTTGGAAGACATCAGCAACGAGGTCATGCGCGGCTTATCACTCGGAGGGAACTGCTCCGCCGCATTCTTGACGGAAGCGGAGGGATAAGCGCCTTCTCCCAACCCGAACAAAAAGCGAATCACCAGCAGCGCCGTCAACGACCAGGCGATGCCGGTCAGAAACGTAAACAGCGACCACATGGCGATCGCCATCGCCACCACCACTTTGGCGCCGAAGCGATCCGCCAGCCAGCCGCCGGGCAGTTGCATCAACCAGAAGCCGAAATAAAACGCGCTCAGCACCAGCCCGATCTCGCTGGGCGACAGCGACAGCTCTTTCGCCATCTGCGTCGACCCCATACTCAGCACCACGCGATCGATAAACGCCACGCACCAGCCGATATACAGCAGGAACAGCACCCAATATGATTTTTTTCTCGTGTAATGACCCATCTGTCCTGATTCCCCTGTGTGATGTTTGCGTTGTCTGCGGCCAGTGCGTTCTGCGACGCATTCTTCCCTGCCGATACTCCCCTCCTGATTGCATACTAGACACCCGCCATCCATACTGCTATTTCAACTTTTTCACCGCCCTATTGCCGAAACGGCAAACTTTAACCATCGAGAAAACGCCATGACCGCCCGTTATCTGCAGGACACCGCCATCCGTTACTTTCTGGAGGTGGTGCGTTCCGGCTCCATCAGCGAAGCCGCCCAGCGCCTGAACGTAGCGGGTTCCGCCATCAGCCGCCAAATCAGCGGGCTGGAAGACCGGCTCAACACCACGCTGTTCGAACGGCGAAAAAGCGGCATGACACCCACCGCCGCCGGAGAGTTACTGGCGGCCTACGCCTTTCGTAATCAGTTGGAAACCGAGCAGGTCACGCAGGAAATTCGGGAATTGCAGGGATTGCGACGCGGCGACGTGCGTATTGTCTCCACTGCGGGATTCAGCCTGGATTTTATTCCGATGGCGATCTCTTCGTTCCGCCAACGTTATCCCTATATCCGTTTTCAACTGTTGGTGGCGACCGCCGAAGAAGTGGCGCGTCGGTTGAATGAAGGCGAAAGCGATATCGGGCTGACGTTCAGCCAGATCCCCACCGCCAATATTCACGTCGCTTACCGGCTGCATTCGCCGCTGGTGGCGGTGATGCAACGCCACCACCCGCTGGCGGAGAAAACGAATCTGCGGTTGTCGCAACTGGCGGGTTATCCACTCGGCGTGCCCGTGCGACATATCCTGACCCGGCGGCTGTTCGATGCCTGCTGTAGCCGTCAGGGGTTATTGATCGACCCGGCATTCGAAACCACCTCCATCAGCGCCCTGCTGGCGTTTTCCCGCTATTGCGACGGCGTGGTGATTTCCACCGAACTGGTGGTGCGCCAATACCTGAAAGATCACGACATGGTAGCGGTGCCGATTACCGGCCAGGATCTGAATGGGCTCAATATCGAATTGAACACGCTGGCGGGGCGCACACTGCCCAAAGCGGTCTCCGCGTTTACCGAACATCTGATCCGGATCATGGAACAAGAGCAGGAACCTGACGCCTAACCGCCGATGCCGCCAGCCGGGCGTATAATTCGGTTTTTTCCCTATGGACGTTGCGCTAACATGGCCGCCACGTTGTTTCTGGCAGAGTTATATGGATATCTGATGCGTCGCCTGATTGCAGTTGTTCCCCTGTTGGTTATGTTGTCCGCTTGTAGCAATACCCCGTCCGAATCGCAGCCGGACGCAATGATAACCGGCACGCCTTCCTCCACGTCCCCCACGCCGACCGGCGGATTCTTCAACCCAGGCGCCCAGAGCGGCATGTTGGCAAACGGCGATTTCGCCAACAGCCCGGATGTCGATCGCTTTATCGGCAAAATGGCACAGCAGTACGGTTTCGACCGTCAGCAACTGCACACTATTCTGGGCCAGGCGCAACGGCTGGACTGGGTGATCCGGCTGATGGATAAACAGGCGCCGGCGCCGTCTACGGCGGTGCCGTCCAACATTCCCAACGGCGCCTGGCTGCGTTACCGCAAGCAGTTCATCACCCCGGATAATCTGCAAAACGGCGTCGCCTTCTGGAATCAATACGCCGATGCGCTGGAGCGCGCGCGGCAAATCTACGGCGTGCCGCCGGAGATCATTGTCGGCATCATCGGGGTGGAAACCCGCTGGGGCCGGGTGATGGGCAAAACCCGCATTCTGGACGCACTGGCGACACTGGCCTTCGCCTACCCGCGTCGGGCGGAGTATTTCCAAAGCGAACTGGAATACTTCCTGTTGATGGCGCGGGAAGACGGCTTTGATCCGCTATCGCTGCGCGGCTCGTTTGCCGGCGCGATGGGCTACGGTCAGTTCATGCCGTCGGCCTTCAAAAAATACGCGGTGGATTTCAACGGCGACGGCATTCCCAACCTGTGGGATCCGGTGGATGCCATCGGCAGCGTCGCCAACTACTTCAAATCGAACGGCTGGCAGCCGAACGAACAGATAGCGGTGCCCGCCAGCGGCCAGACCTTCTCACTGGATACCGGCTTTAAAACCCGCTACTCCCTGTCGACGCTGGCGGCGGCCGGGCTACGCCCCACCGCATCGCTGGGCGGCTATCAGGAAGCCAGCCTGCTGCGCCTCGACATGGGCAGCTACTACCAGTTCTGGTACGGCCTGCCGAACTTCTACGCCATCACCCGCTACAACCACAGCGTGCACTACGCGATGGCGGTATGGCAGCTAGGGGAAGAAGTCAGAAAAGCACGGCAGGGGTACTAAACCTGAGTCCAACTGCTGACAAACCCTTTAAGTACACGGCGTCAAGAACTGTGCTGAGGTGGACGACTTCGCCGGGTGAGCCGCATGGACGCGGCGAAAGCCCGTGCGCTCCGGACAAAAACGCCGGGAGCGTTTTTGAACAGCGTTTACGCTGGCCCGCAGGGCGAGCCCCAGGGATGGGCCAGGTCATACAGCCAACATCCTTGCTGCTTGAAGTATTACGGGGATATTAAAAATACATCGTCTGGGCTGTTATAAATCCAAATCTGCACTATTACTTTCTTATCAGCGCCAATTCATTGATCCATCGCGATCCGCGATCGATATTGCAAGCATGTTGCCCTGCCTGCAATTCAATTGTTTTGGCCATAAAAAAATCACTGGCATATTTTCGGTATAGGGGATGTCAATGTTTGGATTATCAAAAGCGCTGAGTGTGAAAGGGAAAAATATTACGGCGTCAAACGTTAGCACTCCGGAATACGATATATCTGCGATAAAACACAGTATTGCGTATATCGAATTTCAACCCGACGGTACGATTTTGTATGCCAATCCATTATTTCTCGACCTCATGGGATATTCCCTGGATCAGATTCAGGGAGAACATCACCGTTTATTTTGCAACCCATACTATGTCTCCTCGGAGGCATACCGCACATTCTGGCTGGGATTAGCAAACGGGGAGTCCTTCTCCGGGGTATTTGAACGCTATAACAGCCAGCAAACACAACTGTTCCTGAGAGCCACCTATTTCCCGGTGAAAAACCGCCACGGCAAGGTGGTTAAAGTCATTAAACTGGCGTCCGACATTACCCAGAATCACCAGGCGCTGGAAGATAAAGACGCCATTATTTCCGCCCTGCACCGCTCGCTGGCAGTGATTGAGTTCACTCCAGAGGGGACAATCATCTGGGCCAACGATAATTTCCTGAACACCATGGGATACAGCCAGGAAGAGATTCAGGGGCAGCACCACCGGATATTCTGTTACGACATGTTTTACCGGGAACACCCGCGCTTTTGGGAAGAACTCAACAATGGCGAGTCGTTTGTCGGCCGTTTCGAACGTAAAACCGCACAGGGTGAACGGGTTTGGTTGGAAGCCAGCTATAACCCGATCCTGGATACCAATGGCCATGTGTACAAGATCATAAAATTTGCTTCCAATATCACGACCCGCGTCGAAAATGCCAAACGCATCGCCGATATCGCGGTGACGACGTCGGAACAAACCTCGCAGATTACCCACAACGCCAGCGACGTGCTGGAGGAAACCGTCCACAATGCCGAGCGGATTACGGCGCAGGTCAAGTCGGCATCGGAAATCGGCACCCGTCTGCATGAGCATGCTAAAAACATCAACACGATGATCGGCACCATCGACGCCATCGCCGCCCAGACCAACCTACTGGCGCTGAATGCGGCGATCGAAGCCGCCCGGGCCGGCGAATCAGGACGCGGATTTTCCGTCGTGGCGGAAGAGGTGCGCAAACTGGCGCTGTCCACCTCAACGGCGACGCAAAAAATTACCCATATGGTTGAGGATAATTCCCAGTTGATTGAGCAGATGTATCAACAAATGGAGCAGATTAATCAGTTCCTGAGTAATGAACGGGAAAAAATTCACGATCTGTCACGCGGTTTTAGCGAAATTAACCGCGGCGTTTCCGCATTTGTCGATGTCATACATAAATTAAATGTGTAATTCAGATACGGTTGCGGCCGTGTATTTTTACAGACCGTTAGTCAATAATTTCATGCTTATTATTGAAGTGCTCATATAAATATGATCCGGCGTCAGGTTCGCCGCCGGTTTTTAATATTATCCCCGCCATACTTCGGGTTGATTCTCGTCACCAGTATTGCGTAATACCGGCCGGTTAAACGAGCCGGTACGCGCCTGCGCTATCTCATCCCCCAACCGCTGCGATAACCGTGATCCTCAAGCGCCTGCGTCAGCCCTTCGCAGGCGTCGCGCCGACACGGCAGGCGGAGAGATAACCGACCGCCGCCATACCGAAAACCAGCCAAGGGATCAGCGCCACCGAACCGGACGAAGAGCCGCTCAGAATATCCAGATTGCTAGTCACCATGATCAGCGCCGCCAGCATCGCTACCGAGGAGATCGCCGGCGCCCACAACCGGCTCCAGGCGGAGACCGGTAACTGAACCTCCCGCCGGAAGAATCGAATCACCGCCAGCGATACGCCCACTTGCAGCAACAGGATCGCCATGGTCGCCATCGCCGACCCCAGCGCGAAGATGTGCATCATCGGGTCGAGATCGGCGGCCACCATCGCCAGCAGCAGCGCCGCCATCAATCCGGTTTGCACCAGGCTGGCGATATAGGGCGTCCCTTTGCCGCCGCGCACCCGCGCCAGTTTCGACCACAGAAAACCATCGCGGCTGATGCTGAACAGATAGCGGGAAATAGTGTTGTGGAACGCCTGCGTGGCGGCGAACAGGCTAGTGATCAGCAGCAGCGACATCACCTGTTCAGACCAGCCGCCCAACAACCGAGTCGCCACATCGAAGATAAAGCGTCCAGGGTTGTTCACCGCCTGTTCGCGCACCTGTTCGACGCCGTATACCTGCACCATCGCCCAACTGGTTACGGCGAAAAACAGCATGATCAGCACCACCGCCATCAAGGTGGCGCGCGGCACGGTTTTTGCCGGATCGCGGCACTCTTCGCCGTAAATCGCGGTGGATTCGAAACCGATAAAAGCGGCGATGCTGAACACCAGCGCAATGCCGATGCTGCCCTGATAGATCACCGTCGGTGTGAACGCGGTTAGCGTCAGCGGCGTCGTACCGTGCGACCAGACCAC
Source organism: Musicola paradisiaca NCPPB 2511 (assembly GCF_000400505.1). Classification (NCBI taxonomy): domain Bacteria; kingdom Pseudomonadati; phylum Pseudomonadota; class Gammaproteobacteria; order Enterobacterales; family Pectobacteriaceae; genus Musicola; species Musicola paradisiaca. The sequence goes on from NZ_CM001857.1 coordinate 3,766,257, forward strand.
CGCCGCATCGGTCAGCAACACGATGCCGACCTCCATCAGCATCAGAATACCCAGCACCCGCCCACCGATCTCCACACTCTCAATCCCCAGCAGGCACACCACCAGCAGCATCACCAGGCTGTACAGCCACCACGGCAGATCCACGCCAAAGTGCTCGTGCAGATACATACTGCTGAAGAAACCAAACATCGCCACCACCGCGATCTGGATGGCGAAATAGGCCAGCAGCGCCACCGCCAGCGCGCTGATGCCGGTACGCCGTCCCAGCCCCAGCGTGATATAGCTGTAAAACGCGCCGGCATTGGTGACATAGCGGCTCATGGCGATATAGCCGAAGGAAAACACCAGCAGGATCGCGCCGGCCATGATGTAGACCGCCGGAATGCCCGCACCATTGCCGGCGGAGATCGCTACCGGCAGTCCGCCGACCACTCCGGTCAGCGGAGAGGCGGCGGCTACCACGAAAAACACCAGCGACCACAACCCCAGACTGTTCTTTTTCAACTGACTGCTATTCATCCTGTACCCCCGTACCCACAACCCATCCGATAGCCCGTGCCATCGTGCAAACCGTGCGCAGACAACGCGCGCCAGCCATCCCTCGTCTATCGGGCCGGCGTAAGACGGACAGCGCACGGCAACACGAGGCCCCTTCGATAACCCGCGGCAACCGCCGCCGTTACAGGCAGGTGCGATACAGCATGTCGATATCATCACGGGTGGCGGCACGGGGGTTCTGCGCCAGGCTCACCCCCATGGTCTGCACGCAGTTATCCGCCATCCAGGGAATATCCTGTTCTTTCACGCCGAGATCCCGCAGCGTGAAGGTCAGCCCAATGTTGTGCAGCAAACGCCGCACCAGATCGATGCTGTGACAAGCCTGTTCCGTTTCGCCAAGACCGCTCGCTTCGCTGCTCATGGCGCGCGCCACCGCGGCAAAGCCGGGAATGTTGTCACGCCAGGAAAAACGCATCAGTTCCGGATACAGTGCCGCCAGCCCTTCGCCGTGGGTGATGTTGTACAACCCGCTCAGCGGGTGCTCCATCGCGTGCGGCAGGCCGCAGGCCGACAACCCGATGGACATGCCGCCCAGTGTGTTGGCCCAACACACCCGATCCCAGGCGTCGAGGTCGGTCACATCGCGACAAACGCGCGGCAGGAAGGTCGCCAACAATCCGATGGCGCGTTCGGTCATGATTTCCGTCATCGGCTGGCAAAAGTTGCCGACCCGCGCCTCGATGTTGTGGCTCAGCGCGTCAAAGCCGGTGGACGCCACCATGGCGGGCGACTGCGTCACCATCAATTCCGGATCGATAATCGACGTGCGGGCGAACAGCGCCGGCGTGAAGAATACCGGCTTGTCGTGGGTGTCCGGATTGGTGAACACCGCCACGCAGTTGCCCTCGCTGCCGGTGCCGGCGGTCGTGGTCATCAGCACCAGCGGTAACGCTCCGCCTTGCGGCTCCGGCTGCGCCAGATAGTCCAGGATCGAACCGCCGTTGCAGGCCATAAACGCGATACCTTTGGCGGCGTCCATCACGCTGCCGCCACCGACGCCCAGCACCACATCGCACTGCTGTACGCGCGCCAACCGCGCGCCTTCATCCACCGTCGTGGTCAACGGGTTGGATTCGATCCGGTCGAACAGCGTCCAGCCGACGCCGCTTTGCGCCAGCCAGCCAGTCAGGCGATCGAGCAGGCCGGTTTTGCGGCAGCTGGTTTTTCCCGTCACCAGCAATACACGTTTCCCCAACGCCGCCACCTCTTGCCCGACGCGCTGCGCCTCCCCGCGGCCAAAACACAGCCTGACCGGCTGTACGTAAGTAAATTTCATCGTCGTCATCCTCACGCCGTGGCGGAAAGTGTGGCGGTCTGCACCCGATCGACCACCGCCGCGACCGATGACTCAAAGGCACTGAGCGCGTACTCCAACTCGTCATCCGTAATGGTGAGTGGCGGCAGGAAGCGAAATACCGCCAGGTTGTTGATGGTGAAATTCACCTGGATGCGCCACTGCTCCACCATCAGGCCGGCGATGGGCGCCGAGTAGAATTCCCCCATCTCGGCATGCAGCGCCGCCGGTAATGGACAGAACTCCATACCGATCATCAGCCCTTTGCCGCGGACTTCTTT